>NZ_JBIQDQ010000001.1:0-385723 GCF_045370965.1 Curtobacterium sp. 179-B 9B NHS | reverse complement strand
CGCCACCCCGGTCGCGAAGCTCCGCGCCGCCGGTCGTGTCCGCGGTGGACGATCCCGGCGCGGCGGGCGCCTGGGCGCTCGTCCCCGGCGTCGCCTGGTCCCCGCCCGTCGCCGCGTCCGAGGCCGAACCGTCGACGGACCGCGGCGTCGAGCCGATCATCGCCGGGTCGGGCTCGGGCAGCGCTCCCCCGCCGTAGCGCTGGTCGAGCCACGACATCATCGAGCGGCCGACGCCGAACTTCGCGCTGTACCCGGTCGTGCCCTGCGGGAAGGACGTGTTCGCGAGACCGACGAGCCCCCTGACGTTGCCGATCCACGTCGCGTTGGTGTACTTCGTGCTCGACGTGACGAGCCAGTTCTGCGTGTCGGCGTCGGTCGTGCCGGTCTTGGCGAACTTCGGGGTGCTGTCACCGGGGTTCGCCGAGGCCGCGGTGCCGCTGCCGGTCAGGACGCCCTGCAGTGCGTGGTCGACCGTCCCGGCGACCTCGGCGGAGACGCCCCGGGTGCAGCTGGACGGCGTGGGCGTGACCGTCGCGCCGTCGGCCTCGCGCACCGAGTCGATGACGGTCGGCGTGCACACGACGCCGCCGTTCGCGAAGCCGGCGTACGCCTCGGCCAGGTCGATCGGCGAGAGCGGGTTCGTGCCGAGCACGGACGCCGGGTTCGACGCCGGGGCCGAGCCGTCCGCCTGGTGGATGCCCATGGCCTGCGCGAGGTCCTTGATCTTGCAGAGGTCGAGCTGCTTCGCCATCGCGCCGAACGCGGTGTTGATCGACTCCGAGGTCGCCGCCTGGACGCTCATGCTCGCCGGGACGGTCTCGGCGTTCGAGACGGGCCAGGGGGACCCGCCGAGTGCCTCGCACGAGTTCGTGAACTCGGACTGCTGGAACAGGTGCTCGCCAGTCGGCACCGACTCCGACAGCGTGTGCCCGGACGCCAGCCACTCGGCCAGGGTGAAGACCTTGTAGGTCGAGCCGGTCTGGAACCCCCCGGAGTTGCCGTAGGCCGTGTCCGCGTTGTAGTCGATGGCCGTCGCACCGGGGCCGGCGTTGTCGCGCTGCGTGTACGTCGTGTTCTGCACCATCGACAGCACACGTCCGGTGCCGGGCTGGACGGTGACGTTCGTGCCGCCGAGGTCGACACCGGTCATCGTCGCGGGCACGTAGGACGAGAGTGCGGACTGGGCCTGGGCCTGCAGGTCGAGGTCGAGCGACGTGTGGATCTCGAGGCCCTTCGTGTCGAGGGTCTCGATGCGCTCCGCGGCGGTCTTGCCGAACGCCGGGTCCTGCAGCACCTGGTCGCGGACGTAGTCGCAGAAGTACCCCGCGTCGTACGCACTCGCCGCGGCCGAGCAGCCGTTCGCGGTGTCGGTGATCCGCGGCGTGACCGGGGTGGCCTCCGCCTGGTCGAGCTGCGCCTTCGAGATGTCGTGGTGCACGTACATCCGCTGCAGGACGTAGTCGCGCCGCGTCTTCGTCGCCGCGTAGCCGTTCGCCGCGCCGTTGTCCTCGTCGTCCGGCTCGTCGATGCGCAGGTTCGCCGGGTTGTTGAGGATGGCGACGAGCGTCGCGGACTGCGGGAGCGACAGGTCCTTCGCGTGCACGCCGAAGTAGTACTCGGCACCCGCCTCGGCGCCGTAGACGCGGCCGCCGAGCCCGACGAGGTTCAGGTAGCCGGTGAGGATCTGGTCCTTCGTGTACTTCTTGTCGACCGCGATGGCGTAGCGCATCTCCTGCAGCTTGCGTTGCGGTGTCACCCCGGCGGCGTCCTGGTAGCACGCCGCGACCTTGGCCTGGGTGGCGGCCGCGGTCGCGCCGGTGAGCTGCTCGCACTGCTGCACGAGGACGTTCTTCACGTACTGCTGCGTGATGCTCGAACCGCCCTGCACGTCGCCCCCGACGACGGTCGCCGCGACGCCGCGGACGGTCCCGAGCACGTCGATGCCGCCCTCGTCCTCGAAGCGGGGGTCCTCGGTGTCGATCGCCGCGCGCTTGAGCGACTCCGCCATGGCGTCCGAGGCGACGTCGGTCCGGTTCTCGGCGTAGAACGACGCGATCTTGACCTGCTGGCCGTCCTTCGTGGCGTAGACCGACGACACCTGCTGCGGGGTCTGGATGTCGAGGTAGCTCGGCAGGTCCTCGAAGAACGACACCGCTCCGGACGTCGCCTCGCCCGCCACCGCCACGGCCGGGGTCACCGCGACCGCCACCAGCAGTCCTGCGAGGCCGGACATGGCGAGGAAGGTCGTGAGGGCACCGGACCACCGCATCGCACGCATGGCGGCACGGTACGGGCCCGGACTGGGGTGCTTCTGCCGTGCGGAGGTCAGGGGCTGCGGCGGCGCACAGGATCACCCACAGGGAGGGTCGTGCATCGCCCACGGGGCGGGTCCGCTCAGTCGCGGGGCTGCAGGTCCTGGGGTCGCAGGAGGTACATGTCGGGCACCGGTTGCGCGGTCCCGCCGCCACCCTGGCCGCGCCGGGCCTGGTGCCGGACGAGGTCACCGCGACCGACCCCGATGAGGGCGACGTCGTGCAGCGACGCCGTCCCCGGCTTGAGGTAGTCGTTGTGACCCACCGGTCGGCGGAACACGCCCGCGTCCGGTTCGACGGTGTCCGTGGAGAGGTCGAGGAGCGTCGACCCGAACCCCGCCGAACCCGGGTCGGTCCCGAAGTACCCGGAGCCCGCGATCGGGTCGCTGTGCGCGTCGCCGACGTACACCTGGCCAGGACCCACCGCGAGCTCGGAGGCGGTCTGCACCGCACTGCCCGGCGAGCCGAGCACGGTGAGCGAGTCCGCCTGCATGCGGCCGGACGACAGCGCCATCAGCGCCGTCGTCGACCCGTAGGAGTGCGCGACGACGTTCAACCGGGGCCGGTCGTCGCCGCGGACGGCGTCGAGACCGTCGACCACCCGTTCGAGCCGCTCGGCACCGGTGCGGGCGAGTCCGAGCGACAGGATGTTGGACATGTCGGGCGTCCGGTAGCCCATCCACGCGAGCACGGCGGTGCCGCTCGACGCGTGGTCCGCGACGCCTCGGGCGGTCTGCGTCGTGGCGAGCGCCGACACGGTGGTCTGCTCGTCGTACAGGTCGCTCGCGGTGTCGGTGAAGTCGTGCATCTGCCCGGTCACGGTGAAGAACATCCCCGGGACGACCACCGTCACGTCCCGGGCGGTCGCGAGGTCCCCCACCGCGATCGCCGCGCGGCCCGAGCCCCGGGTGTCGAGGACGATCAGGCGCCGGGGGGCCTGGCCCGACTCGCGGTGCAGGGAGTCCCGGACCTGCGCGAGCAACGCGGTGCGGGCGGCGGCACGGTCGGACCCGGCGCCGGAGTCCTGGGCATCGGAGTCCTGGTCGTCGGAGTCCTGGTCGTCGGTGCCGACCCCGTCGGCGAGGGTGGTCCGGTTGGCGCGGTCACGGACGTCGTACGGCACCCCGTCCAGGTTGCCGACGACCGCGGGGGCGAGGGCGACCAGGCGCTCCTGTGCGGCGGTGCCGAGCGCGTCCCACCACCGTGCGACGGCGGCCGCGGTGGGTGGCCGGTCCTGGGCGGTCGCGAGCACCCGATCGTCCTCGTCGGCGCGTGCCAGGTCGCCGGGACCGACCGCGACGAGTGCGTCGAGGAACGCCGTGCCGCGCGCCTGCGCCAACCGCTCGAGGTCGACGTGACCGCCGGCAGCGGTCGTCGGGGCGTCGGGCGGAGCGTCGCGTGCCACGGGGTCCCGGACCCCGGACACCTCCGCGACGGGCGCCTCGGCCGCTGCCGGGACGCCCACGCCGGACGCTCCCGGGACGGGCACGGCAGGGGCCTCGACCACTCCCAGCGAGTGCATCGAGGCGGTGAGTAGCAGGGCCGCGGCGATGAGCAGCAATCAGGTCTCCCCGGGAAGGCCGTGTCGTCGACCCCCTCAGCCGACGATTGATGCCCTCTCGAGTGTAAGGAGAATGCGCTCACGAGGGGGTGCGCGGTGCAACTTGCCCCTCGAACTGGGTGCGGATCGTCGACGGTCCCCCGCGGAAGACGGCGCGTCGCTCACGGCGAGCCGCGCTCCGCCGTGCTGCTCAGCTCCCTGCGTCCGCGTCGTCGGTCGCCTGGCCGTCGGCGCCGTCGGACGGCTCCCGTCCGTCCGCCCGGTCCGGTTCCAGGGCGCCGGGCCCCTCGGTCACGAGCAGGCGGAACTGCTCCGCGTCGATGATGCGGAGCCCGAGCTGCTCGGCCTTCGTGAGCTTCGACCCGGCACCGGGACCGGCGGCGACGAAGTCCGTCTTCTTGCTGACGCTCGACGCAGCCTTGCCGCCGGCGGCGATGATCGCCTCCTGCGCGCCCTCACGGGTGTACCCCTCGAGCGAGCCCGTCGCGACGACGGTGACCCCGCTGAGGACGCCCCCCTCGACGGCGGCGCCGGGACCGGGGTGGTCCGGCGTGGTGAACTGCACCCCCGCGGCCGTCCAGCGGTCGATGATCTCGCGGTGCCAGTCCACGGCGAACCAGTCGAGCAGGGCGTCCGCGATGATCCCGCCGACCCCGTCGACCGCCGCGAGCTCCTCGCGCGACGCCTCCCGGATGCGGTCGAGCGACCCGAAGTGGTTCGCGAGTGCCCGTGCGGCGACCGGGCCGACGTGCCGGATGCTGAGCCCGACCATGATGCGCCAGAGCGGCTTGGTCTTCGCGGCCTCGATGTTCGCCAGCATCTCGAAGGCGTTCTTCGACGGGTAGCGGCTCGGCTCACCCGTGTGGTCGGCTCCGCGCGCGTCGGGGTCGAACGGCGGATCGGTCTTCTTGCGGGCACGGCTGAACGGCGTGACGCGCTTCGGTGTGCCGTCGTCGTCGGACTTCTCCATGCCCGTCTCGGCGTCGCGGACGATCACCTCGATGGGGACGATGTCCTCCATCGTCAGGTCGAACAGCCCGGCCTCGGTGACGAGCGGCGGCTGCTCGGGGTGCAGCGGCTGCGTGAGCGCCGCGGCGGCGACCTCGCCCAGGCCCTCGATGTCGAGCGAGCCGCGCGAGGCGATGTGCTCGACCCGGCCACGGACCTGGGCGGGGCAGCTCCGGGCGTTCGGGCAGCGGAGGTCCTTGTCGCCCTCCTTCGCCGGTGCGAGGGGCGTCCCGCACTCCGGGCACGCGGCGGGCATGACGAACTCGCGCTCGGTGCCGTCGCGCAGCTCGACGACCGGGCCGAGCACCTCGGGGATGACGTCGCCGGCCTTGCGGAGCACGACGGTGTCGCCGATCAGGACGCCCTTCGCCTTCACGACGTCCTGGTTGTGCAGGGTCGCCTGCCGCACCACGGACCCCGCGACCTCGGCCGGCTGCATCACCGCGAAGGGCGTCGCACGTCCGGTCCGCCCGACGCTGACCACGACGTCGAGGAGCTTCGTGTGGACCTCCTCCGGCGGGTACTTGTACGCGATGGCCCAGCGCGGTGCACGGGAGGTCGAGCCGAGTTCCTCGTGCAGGGCCAGGTCGTCGACCTTCACCACGACGCCGTCGATCTGGTGCTCGACCGACGCACGACGCTCGCCGGTCGTCCGCACGAAGCCGATGACCTCGTCCACGGTGTCGAACACCCGGTAGTGCGAACTCGTCGGCAGGCCCCAGGTCTGCAGCAGCTCGTAGACCTCGGACTGGGAGTGCACCTCGGTGTCGCGCTCGAGCTCGCGCACCGGCCACGCGCCGATGCCGTGCACGAGCATGCGGAGGCGTCGCAGGCGGTCGACCATGAGCGCGCGCTTCGCCTCGGACTTGCCCTCCTCCTTCTGGCGGAGCGATCCGGCAGCCGCGTTGCGCGGGTTCGCGAACACCCGCTCCCCCGCCTCGCGCTGCCGGGCGTTCAGCTCGTCGAACTGCGCGACGGGGAAGAAGATCTCGCCGCGGACCTCGACGATGGCCGGGTGTCCCTCGCCGGACAACCGGTCGGGGATCGTGCCCATGGTGCGCACGTTGCCGGTGACGTCCTCGCCCACCACGCCGTCACCACGGGTCGCCGCCGACACGAGGCGACCGTGCTCGTACCGCAGGTTGATCGCGAGCCCGTCGATCTTCAGCTCGGTGAGGAACCGGACCCGTTCGGAGCCGGCGTCGCGCTGCACCTTGTCGGCCCACTCGGTCAGCTCCTCGGGGCTGAACACGTTGTCGAGGCTCAGCATGCGCTCGGCGTGCTCGACCGGCGCGAACTGCACCGTCTGCGCCTGGCCGCCGACGGTCTGGGTCGGGCTGTCCGGGGTGCGCAGGTCCGGGAAGCGCTGCTCGATCGCGTCGAGGCGACGGACCATCGCGTCGTAGTCGCCGTCCGACACCGTCGAGCCGTTGCCCTCGTAGTACTGGTCGCGCAGCTCGCCGATGCGCACCCGGAGCCGGTCGACCTCCCGCTGGGCCTGCGCGGCGTCGAGGTCGGCCGGGGCCAGCGTCTCGAACGTCGAGTCGGCCGAGTCGGGGGTCGTGTCGCTCATGCCTCAGTTCTACCGTGCACCGCCGACCCCGGCCGCAGCCGGCTCCCCGACCCCAGCCGCCCGGCCCCGGCAGCACCCCGCTGCCCGGCCCCGGCAGCAGCGGGCTGCCCGGCCCCGGGCCGCAGGCTCAGACGGTCGCGGGCACCGCCGAGACGGTGCGGTCGATCGTGCACTGCCCGAGCACCCGGGTGCCGACGTAGACCACCGCAGTCTGACCGGGAGCCACACCGGACAGCGGCTCGTCGACGTCGATCACGAGTTCGCCGTCCGTCACCCGCGCCGTCGCCGGGACCGGATCGGCGTGCGCCCGGATCTGCACGTCGCACGCGAACGGCGTCGACGGGTCGGCCGGAGCGGTCCCGGCCCAGGTGAACCGCGAGCCGGCCATCGACCGGACGTCGAGCGCCTCCTTCGGTCCGACGACGACGGTGTTGTCCTTCGGCCGGATCTCGAGCACGAAGCGCGGCTTGCCGTCCGGTGCCGGGCGTCCGAGGTGCAGTCCGCGGCGCTGCCCGACGGTGTAGCCCGTGGCACCCTCGTGCTCGCCGACCACGGTGCCGTCGCGCTCCACGACCGAGCCCGGCGCGGTCCCCACGCGGTCGGCCAGCCACCCGCGGGTGTCCCCGTCCGGGATGAAGCAGATGTCGTAGGAGTCGGGCTTCTGCGCGACGGTCAGCCCGCGCGCCGCCGCCTCGGCACGGACCTCGTCCTTCGACGGTGTCGCACCGAGCGGGAACATCGCGTGCTCCAGCTGCTCGGCCGTCAGCACGCCGAGCACGTACGACTGGTCCTTCGCCCACGCCGCCGAACGGTGCAGCTCACGGGCGCCGTCCGACCCGGTCACGACCGAGGCGTAGTGGCCGGTGCACACGGCGTCGAAGCCCAGGGCGAGCGCCTTCTCGAGCAGGGCGGCGAACTTGATCCGCTCGTTGCACCGCATGCAGGGGTTCGGGGTGCGGCCGGCCTGGTACTCCGCGACGAAGTCGTCGACGACGTCCTCCTTGAAGCGCGCCGAGAAGTCCCACACGTAGTACGGGATCCCGAGTGCCGAGGCTGCCCGCTGCGCGTCCATCGAGTCCTCGATCGTGCAGCAGCCACGGCTCCCCGTGCGGAGCGTGCCCGGCATCCGGCTCAGCGCCAGGTGCACACCGACCACGTCGTGCCCGGCGTCGACGGCCCGCGCCGCGGCCACCGCCGAGTCGACCCCACCGCTCATCGCCGCAAGTACACGCATGCATCCAGGGTAAGCGCATCCCCCGACGAGTCCAGGCGTACCGTTGCTCGACGATGACCAGCACCACGAACGACGCCTTCGACCGCCGCGGCGTCCTGCTGTCCGGCTTCCTGCCCGCGGCGCTCTTCGCGATCGGCGAGGGAGCGATCATCCCGATCATCCCGATCGCCGCCGACTCCCTCGGCGCGAGCCTCGCGTTCGCCGGGTTCGTCGCCGCGCTCATCCTCGTCGGCGAGCTCATCGGTGACGTGCCCTCCGGCGTCGTGGTCGGGCGGATCGGTGAACGGAACGCGATGATCGGCGCCGCGGTGGTGTCCGTCGTCGGGCTGCTCGTCTGCGTCGTCTCACCGAGCCCCTGGGTGCTCGCCGTCGGGGTGTTCCTGGTCGGTGTCTCGACCGCCGTCTTCGCCCTCGCCCGGCACGCCTACATGACGACCGCGATCCCCCTGCGGATCCGGGCCCGCGCCCTGTCGAGCCTCGGCGGCGTGTTCCGCTTCGGCTACTTCGTCGGGCCCTTCCTCTCGGCCGGCGTCGTCCACCTGACCGGCACGACGCAGAGCGCCTTCTGGATCCACGTGGTGTGCTGCCTCGCGGCGGCGGTCGTGCTCCTCGTCCTGCGCGACCCCGCGACGGGCGCACGCGGTCTGCGGTTGCCGAGCAGGGCCTCCAGGCCGGACACGACGAGCGCGACCGACGGGACGGACGCGACCCGCGGACCGGACGCGGCCGACGCGGCACGGCGCACGGCACCCGCGCGGCACCCCGACGAGCCGCCCACCGACACGGGCGCGCAGTTCGTCGAACGCGAGGCACACGGCCTCTTCCGCACCATCCGCGAGAACCGCGCCGTCCTGGCACGGCTCGGCAGCGGAGCGGCGCTCATCGGCGCGCTCCGCGCCGGACGGCAGGTGATCCTGCCGCTCTGGGCGGTCAGCGTCGGTCTCGACGACGCCTCGGCCGCGCTCGTCATCGGCATCGCGGGTGCCGTCGACTTCGCGCTCTTCTACACGAGCGGGCAGATCATGGACCGCTGGGGTCGACTCGCGAGCGCCCTGCCGTGCATGCTCGGGCTCGCCGTGAGCTACTTCCTGCTCGCCTGGAGCGGGCACCTCGACGCGAGGGTCGGGTGGTTCGTCGGCATCGCGATCGGTATGTCCCTCGCCAACGGTGTCGGCAGCGGCATCCTCATGACGCTCGGTGCGGACCTCGCGCCGCGGGGGAACCCGGCACCGTTCCTCGGTGCGTGGCGCTTCACGGGGGACTTCGGGTCGGCTGCGGCGCCACTGCTGATCTCGGGCGTCACCGCGGTCGCCTCGCTGGCGTTGGCGAGCGGGGTGATGGGGGTGCTCGGCCTGGTCGGTGCGGGGGTGCTGCTGCGGTACGTGCCGCGGTACCTGCCTCGTCGGCTGCGCTGAGCGGACGGCCTGGAGGCGCGGCTCCCGCCCGCCCCGCGTCCACGCCTCGGTAGACTGCCGCTGCTCGCGGGAGTGGTGGAATCGGTAGACACGCAGGATTTAGGTTCCTGTGCCCCAGGCGTGAGGGTTCGAGTCCCTCCTTCCGCACGATGGTCGGCTCGCCGGGTGGAGTCACACCACAGGAGGATGGGGCGGTCACCGCCGGGCGGTACCCTCGTCAGGCGGGAGCTTCCCCGTGCCCCGCCCCGACACGACCGGAACAACCATGCACTCCGTCGCACTCGCCCTGATCCCGTGGCTCGACCCGCAGTACATCCTCGACCACTTCGGGGCCATCGCCGTGCTCATCGTCTGCGCCATCGTCTTCGCCGAGACGGGCCTGCTGATCGGCTTCGTCTTCCCCGGCGACAGCCTGCTCGTCATCACGGGGCTCTTCGCCTTCGACCGCGGCGGCCAGATCGGCGGCATCCCCATCTGGGCGGCGGCGCTGATGATCGGCGCGGCGGCGTTCCTGGGCGGTGAGCTCGGGTACTACATCGGCAAGAAGGCCGGGCCCCCGATCTTCGAGCGCAAGGAGAGCGGACTCTTCTCGAAGGAGAACGTCGACCGCACGAACGCGTTCTTCCACCGCTTCGGCCCGCTCGCGGTCATCCTCGCCCGCTTCGTCCCCGTGGTCCGCACCTTCCTGCCGATCGCGGCCGGGGTCGGGCGCATGAACTACAAGAAGTACTCGTTGTACAACGCCGTCGGTGCGGTCGTCTGGGGCGTCGGCGTGACCTTCCTCGGGTACTTCCTCGGGTACATCCCGCCGATCGCGTACGTCGTGCGGAACTACATCGACGTGATCCTCATCCTCGCGGTGCTCGTCACGGTCGTCCCCGCGGGGCTGCACTACTGGCGGACCGCGCGCAAGGCGAAGCACGCCGCCGAGGCCGAGGAGGCAGCGCAGCGCGGTGGCGCCGAGCGGGGTACCGCCGACGGCGCGGGTCGCCCGGCCGAGCAGTAGTCGGCGGGCCGTCGGCGCTCCGGCGGCGACGCTGATGGTCCGCACGCGGCGCTGCTGGCTCCGGCGGCCCTGCACAACCGAAGACACCTCGCGCCACGGGAACTCGTGGCGCGAGGTGTCGCTCGTTGTGCCTGGGCACGGAACGCCGCGCTGACGCCGGCGTCCCGCGGAGCCCTCCGACCGGTGTGGTCAGACCCCGAAGTACTCGCGGACGATCGGTGCGATCCCCCGGAACGCCTTCGACCGGTGCGACAGTGCGTTCTTCTCGTCGCGCGTCAGCTGTGCTGCCGAACGGTCGGCGTCGTCCGGCTGGAACACCGGGTCGTACCCGTGTCCGCCGTCCCCGACCGGCTCGGTCAGGACCTCGCCGTTCCACACCGCCTCGAACAGGTGCTCCGTGCCGTCCGGGGTGACGAAGGCGGCGGCACACACGAACGCAGCGGTCCGCTCCACGACCCCCTCGAGGTTCCGCAGCAACAGCGCGATGTTGTCCGCGTCCACGCGCGTCCCGGCGTACCGGGCGGAGTGGATGCCGGGTGCCCCGCCGAGCGCGTCGACGGCGATCCCGGAGTCGTCGGCGAGCGCCGGCAGCCCGGTGTGCGCCACCGCCGCACGCGCCTTGATGAGCGCGTTCGCCGCGTAGGTGTCGCCGTCCTCGACGGGCTCCGGACCGTCGTACCCGACGAGCTCGACGCCCGCGCCGAGGGCCTCGCCGAGGATCCCGCGCAGCTCGACGACCTTGCCCTGGTTGTGCGTCGCCAGGACGACGGTGTGGCCGGTCACGCGAGGCCCAGCACGTCGCGCTGGATCGCCGCGAGCGACCGGTTGCCCGCGAGGCCGAGGTCGAGCAGCGTGTCCAGCTCGTCGCGATCGAACGGCGCGTGCTCCGCCGTGCCCTGCACCTCGATGAACTTGCCGGAGCCGGTCGTCACGATGTTCATGTCGGTGTCGGCCGCGGAGTCCTCGGTGTACGCGAGGTCGAGCATCGGCTCCCCCCCGACGATGCCGACCGAGATCGCCTGCACGCTGTCGGTGAGCGGCGTCGCCTTCTTGGCGATGAAGCCCTTGTCGCGGCCCCACTCGATCGCGTCCACCATCGCCACGTAGGCGCCGGTGATCGACGCGGTGCGGGTCCCGCCGTCGGCCTGCAGCACGTCGCAGTCGAGGACGAGGGTGTTCTCGCCGAGGCCCTTCATGTCCACGACCGCTCGGAGCGACCGCCCGATGAGCCGCGAGATCTCGTGCGTCCGTCCGCCGACCTTGCCCTTGATCGACTCGCGCTGCATGCGCTCGTTCGTCGACCGCGGCAGCATCGAGTACTCGGCGGTGACCCAGCCGGTGCCCTTGCCGGCCATCCAGCGCGGCACACCGTTGGTGAAGGACGCCGTGCACAGCACCTTCGTGTTGCCGAACGAGATGAGTGCGCTGCCCTCGGCCTGCGAACTCCACCCCCGCTCGATGCTGACCGGACGGTGGTCGGTGGCACTGCGGCCGTCGATGCGGGTGCTCATGGGGTCCTTTCGGTTCGGGGCAGCGTGATGGCCCCGGTCTGGAGGTGTCCGACGCTCGAGACCTCGGGACCGAGGAAGCGCCGGGCGAGCCGGATGAAGCCGTTCTTGTCGTCGCCGGTGGCCTCGAACGCGTAGGTCGGCGGTTCCGGGGTGGTGCGTTCGAGCCCGTGCTCGACGAGCCGACGGTAGACGTCGTTCGCGGTCTCCTCGGCGCTCGACACGAGCGTGACGTCCGGGCCCATCACGTACTGGATCGCCGCGGACATCAGCGGGTAGTGGGTGCACCCGAGCACGAGCGTGTCGACGTCGGCGGCGCGGATCGGCGCGAGGTACTGCGCCGCCACCTCACGGAGCGCCGGCGACGAGGTGTCCCCGGCCTCGACGAACTCGACGAAGCGCGGGCACGCCGCGAGGGACAGGGTGACGTCGGCAGCCACGGCGAACGCGTCCTCGTACGCCCGCGAGGCGATGGTCCCCACCGTCCCGATCACCCCGACGCGACCGGTCCGGGTCTGCTTCACGGCGGCACGGGCGGCCGGCTGGATCACCTCGACGACGGGGATGCCGTACGCCTGCTCGTAGCGTTCCCGAGCATCGCGGAGCACGGCGGAGGACGCGGTGTTGCAGGCGATCACCAGCGCCTTCACGCCCTGGTCGACGAGGTCGTCCATCACCTCGAGCGCGTACCGCCGGACGTCGGCGATCGGCTTCGGGCCGTAGGGCGAGTGCACGGTGTCCCCGACGTAGCGGATGCTCTCGCGCGGCAGCTGGTCGATGATCGCCCGCGCGACCGTCAGTCCACCGACCCCGCTGTCGAAGACTCCGATCGGTGCATCCGTCACGCGCCCAGCGTACCGAGCCGCACCCGCCCGGCGCCCGACCACGCGCGCCCCGCGCCTCGGCACCGCGACGTCGCCCCGGCTCCGCGACGTCGCCCCGGCTCCGCGACGTCACCGTGGCACACCGACGTCACCTCGGCACCGGGAGGTCACTAGTGTCGGACGCGTGACCAGCGCGCTCCTCACGGACCAGTACGAACTCACCATGGTGGACGCCGCCCTCAAGGACGGCACCGCCGATCGACGCTGCGTGTTCGAGGTGTTCGCCCGCCGCCTCCCCGACGGCCGCCGCTACGGTGTTGCCGCCGGTCTCGGGCGCTTCCTCACGGCGCTCACGGAGTTCCGCTTCGGCGACGAGGAGATCGGCTTCCTCCGCGACCGCGGCGTGATCGACGAGGGGACGGCTCGGTGGCTCGCGGACTACCGGTTCACCGGGGACGTCCGCGCCTACCGCGAGGGCGAGGTCTTCTTCCCCAACTCCCCCGTGCTGCAGGTCGAGGGCACCTTCGCCGAGTCGGTGGTCCTCGAGACCCTCGCGCTCAGCATCTTCAACGCCGACTCGGCCATCGCCGGCGCAGCGGCCCGCATGGTGTCCGCCGCCGACGGCCGTCCGCTCGCCGAGATGGGCTCGCGCCGCACCGGCGAGTGGAACGCCGTCGCCGCCGCCCGCGCCGCGTACATCGCGGGCTTCGGCGCGACGAGCAACCTCGAGGCCGGCCGCACCTGGGGCATCCCGACGATGGGCACCGCCGCGCACGCGTTCACGCTCCTGCACGACTCCGAGGAGGCCGCGTTCCGCTCGCAGCTCGACGCCCTCGGCGACGGCACCACGCTGCTCGTCGACACGTACGACATCGAGGCAGCGGTGGAGACCGCCGTCCGGCTCACCGACGGCCGGCTCGGCGCGGTCCGCATCGACAGCGGTGACCTGCCGAGCGTCGTCGCCGCGGTCCGCGCGCAGCTCGACCGGCTCGGTGCCCCTGCGACGAAGATCACCGTGACGAACGACCTGGACGAGTACACGATCGCCGCGCTCCGGGCCGCGCCGGTCGACTCCTACGGTGTCGGCACGAGCGTCGTGTCCGGTTCGGGCCACCCGGCGGCGGGCATGGTGTTCAAGCTCGTCGCGCACCAGACCCCGGCGGGCGACGAGTGGGTCCCCGTCGCGAAGAAGTCCGCGGACAAGGCCTCGACCGGTGGCCGCAAGGAGGCCGGCCGACGCCTCCGCAACGGCATCGCCACCGCCGAGGTCGTCCTGACCTCCGGTCGCCTCGGCCCCGACGAGCGACCCCTGCTCGTCCCCGTGGTGGACCACGGCGAGGTCGACCCGGCGTTCCTCGGGGTCGCCGGCGTCGAGGCGGCTCGGGCGCACCACGAGCGCGCCAAGGCGGAGCTCCCGGTGGACGCGTCCCGCATCGGACGCGGCGACCCGGCGATCCCCACCATGGTGGTCTAGCGGACTACTCGGACTTCATCTTCTCGTAGATGGCCTTGCAGTCCGGGCACACCGGGAACTTCTCCGGGTCGCGGCCCGGCACCCACTTCTTGCCGCAGAGCGCCTTGACCGGCTTGCCGGAGAGTGCGGACTGCAGGATCTTGTCCTTCTTCACGTAGTGCGAGAACCGCTCGTGGTCGCCGGGCTCGATCGCCTCTTCCTCGAGGAGCTTCTCGAGCTCGCGGTCCATCACGTCGAGGCCGCCGCCGGGTTCCGTCATGCTCATGGGTCCAGGGTACGACGATGCGGCCGACGCCGCGACGGACGGGAGGCACGGGTTCGCCCCGCCACGCGGCTCACCTGCACCGAGGACGGACGGGAGACGCGGGACGGTCCCGCCACGCGCCTCCCGTCCGACGGTGCGTGCCGACGGGAGGCACGGCGTCGGGCCACAGCGTGCCTCCCGGCCGGCAGTCGCTCAGTTCCGCTGCGCCGCAGCGAGCAGGTCGGGACCGCGCCGGTCGAAGAGCCGACCGCCGACGGCCACGCCGGTCACGAGCACGACGACACCGACGGCGATGCCGACGAGGAGCGTCGCGAGTGCCCAGGGTTCCGGACCCTCGACCGCGGTGAGCACCGCCAGCCAGCCCGCGGGGACGAGCGACGCCAGGATGCCGACGATCATCGTCGTCTGCGCGACCGCGGCCGTCGTCCCGGCGGCCTGCGGCTGCTGGAACGGGTGGTCGCCGGGGCGGACGGTCGGGTACGGCAGCAGGACGGAGACGACGCTCGACAGCCCGAGCCCGGCGAGCAGTGCACCCACTGCGATGCCGGTGAGCACCGGGAAGGCCGTGGGGTCCCCGAAGAGCGCGGCGGACACGGCGGCGCCCGCCACGACGAGCGGCAGTCCGACGACGAGCAGGGGCACGAGTCGCCCGAGCCGGTCGGTCCAACCGGGAGCGCCCGACGCCACGTGCAGCCAGACCGCGGTGTTGTCGTAGGAGACGTCGTTGTGGGGCAGGAACCCGGCGATGAGTGCCATGAGCGGCAGCGGGACCAGCGCGGTCCAGTGCCACGGCACGCCGGCGACCCCGAGCGGGAGCACCACGAGCGGCACGAACAGGATGACCAGGTAGGACATCCGGTAGCGCGGGTCACGGCCCCAGTACGTCAGCGCCCGGGCGGCGACCGCGCCGACCGGCGTCGAGCCCAGGCCGGCGAACCAGCCGAGCCCGCGGTAGCGGCGGGTGCCGGCGCGTCCGTCCGCGGCCTCGAGTGCGACGCCGACCAGCGCCCACCAGGCCCACGCGAGCAGTGCGACGGTGACCAGGGCGACCAGCAGCTTCAGGAGCCCCTCGCCGACGCGACCGCTCGCCACGTCCGCCGGCACCGCCCAGGCGGCACCCCACGGCGTCCACCCGGCGACGTCGGCGATCCGCTGGAGCTCGGTGCTGGCGGGGTCGAGCCAGTCGCTGCGGAACAGCAGCGACGCCACCGGCAGTCCCAGCACGACGATCACGAGGGCGGCGAGCCAGCCGGCGTCGCGCGACCGGTGCGGTCCGACGAAGGTCGCACCGACGGCGCTGCCGACCCGCAGCAGCAGGGCGCAGGTCAGGGTGCCGAGCAGTGCGGCGACGACGGCCAGCACCGCGGTGCCGCCGCTGCGCGACCACGCGCCGACCTGCCCGACCGCGACGACCGCGACGGCGAGCACCGGGACGCCCACGAGTCCGGCGACGCCGAGACCGACGGCGAGGTGACGGCGGTCGATCCCGTACACGGCGAAGCGGCGCGGGTCGAACTGGTCGCTGCGACCGACGACGAGCGGCACCAGCGTGAGTGCGAGGGCGACGAACGTGCCGACGGGGACCGCGACCGACCGCGCGACCTCGACGGGTGCCTGCCGCAGCGCGAGGAGCTCGCCGGCCACCACCACGGCGGCGACCAGGCCGAGCAGGGACCCGAGCACCACGAGGACCGACCGTCGGGCTCCCCCACGGACCTCGCCCGCGAGCAGGTCGACCCTCAGTCGGAGAAGCTGTGCAACCATTCCATGCTCTCTGCCACGACGCGGCCGCCCGCGAGTTCGACGAACTTGTCCTCGAGGCTCTTGCGCCCGCGGACCTGCGCCATCGTGCCGGAGGCGAGGACCTTGCCGCCGACGATGATCGCGACGGAGTCGCACGTGCGCTGCACGAGCTCCATGGAGTGGCTGGAGAGCACCACGGTGCCGCCGCCGCGGGTGTACCGCCGCAGGATGTCCGTGATCGTCGCCGCGCTCACCGGGTCGACCGACTCGAACGGCTCGTCGAGCACGAGGACGCGCGGCGAGTGGATCAGGGTCGCGGCGAGCGCGATCTTCTTCGCCATGCCGACCGAGTAGTCGGCGACCTGGCGCCCGAGCGCCTCGCCGAGACCGAACGCCTCGGCCAGGTCGGTGCTGCGCTTCCGTGCGGTCGCACCGTCGAGCCCACGGAGCGTGGCCGAGTAGTGCAGCAGCTGCGCGCCGGTGAGCCGGTCGAACAGCCGGAGCCGGTCGGGCAGCACACCGAGGGCGCGCTTGGCCGCCGTCGGGTCGGACCAGACGTCGTGGTCGAGGACGGTCACGGTGCCCGCGTCGGGCCGGAGGAGACCGGTGACCATCGAGAGCGTGGTGGTCTTGCCGGCGCCGTTCGGTCCGACGACGCCGAAGATCGAACCCTGGCGGATCTCGAGGTCGACCTCGTCCGCGGCGAGGGTCTGGCCGTACCGCTTCACGAGGCCGCTCGCGCGGAGCACGACGGGCTGCTGCGCCTGTGCGGTCTGCGTCGCGGCGGCGGTGGCGGTCGGCTGGCGTCCGGGAGCGCGCTTCTCCTTCGCCGTGGAGCCGGCCGCAGCGGTCTTCGGCGTGCCCGCACGCTGGGTCGTCCCTGTGCTCGACGCGTCGTCCCCGGCCGCGCCGGAGCCGGTGGCGGTCGTGTCGGTGGGCTGTGCGGGCGTCGCGGGGCCCGAGGGTCGTGCGGCACGCCCCTTGCCCTTGCCCTTGCCCTTGCCCTTGCGGGGAGTGCGGTCCGACGCGGCGGCCGTGGCCGTCGGTGCGCCGGTCGCCGCAGCAGCGGTGGCGGGTGCGCTCGTCGCAGCAGCTGCCGGTCGCGCGGCGACGGCGGTCTCCGGGTCGGCGCCCTGGTCGGGTGCACCTTCGTCGTGGCCGACCGCGACGGCCGCACCCGTCGTGTCGTCGGTCATCTCGTCATCATCGGAGGCGTCGTCGCGCGCATCCTCGTCCCCCGTGTCGTCGTCGGCCGCGTCACCGGACGGTCCGTCCGCGTCCGCCAGCCAGGCGGCGTCGGACGTCGCGTACACGTCGTCGTCATCAGCTGCAGCCACCGCCCCACCGTACCAACGCGCCGGACGCGGCCGACCCCGACCGGCGGCGCGTCCGCGAGGGCCTCGGTACCGAACCGGTCACAGGATCACGAAATGAGCACGAAGCACGCGGGGGTGTACCCCGGAGCGCACTCGTTCCGTATCATTCACCAGGGCACGACGGAGTGTTCACCACATGGAAACCTGCCCGGACGGGCGCCCGTGGCCGCTCGTCCCCCGCACGAAGGTGCAGGAAGCGCACGCTCACGGCGAACTCGGACCCGGAGCGGGCACACTCGACGAGGCCCGCCCGTGCCCCACGCGGCGCGCGGGCGGACACCAGAAGGGACCAGCATGACCACGCAGATCGTCATCCTCGCAGCGGGGATGGGCAGCCGACTCGGTCGGAGCCTGCCGAAGCCGCTGACCGAACTCAGCGACGGCCGCACCATCATGCAGCAGCAGTTCGACAACATCCGAGCCGCCTTCGGCTCGAGCGCCCGCGTCACGATCGTCGTCGGCTACAAGTCCGAGTACATCGTCGAGGCGTTCCCCGAGGCGAACTTCGTCTACAACGAGTCCTACGACTCGACGAACACGTCGAAGAGCCTGCTGCGCGCGCTCAAGGCGACCGGCAAGAGCGGCGTCCTGTGGATGAACGGCGACGTCGTCTTCGACCCGCGCGCCCTCGTCCGTGCCGCGGACATGATGGACCAGGACCGCTCGTTCGTCAGCGTCAACACCGAGAAGGTCTCCGACGAGGAGGTCAAGTACACGGTCGACGCCGACGGCTGCATCAAGGAACTCTCGAAGCGGGTCGTGGGCGGACTGGGCGAGGCCGTCGGCATCAACTACGTCTCCTCGCGCGACAAGCAGGCACTCATCCGCCAGCTCGGCCGCGTCGACGACCAGGAGTACTTCGAGGGCGGCATCGAGGCTGCCATCGCCGAGGACGGGCTACGCTGGTCGCCGATCGACATCTCCGACCTGTACGCGGTCGAGATCGACTTCGCCGAGGACCTCCAGCGCGCGAACGACCTGTTCGCCTGAACCACCGTCAGGACCCCCTCGGCGGTTCCGCCCGGAGGGAAGCCGCGTGACCACAGCGAGTGCGCCGACCGCGCCCGCGACGACTGCATCGACGTCGTCCCGGAGCGCCGGTCGGCGGTACCGCCAGGCACTCTGGCTGCTGACCGTGCGGGACCTGCGCGTCCGGTACTCGACGTCCGCGCTCGGGTACCTGTGGTCGATCCTCGACCCGCTGGTGATGTCGGCGATCTACTGGTTCGTCTTCACCCAGGTCTTCCACCGGGGATCGGTGGGCGAGGAACCGTACATCGTCTTCCTGCTGTCGGCGTTGCTGCCGTGGATGTGGTTCACCGGAGCGGTGTCGGACTCGACGCGGGCCTTCACGAAGGAGGCGAAGCTGATCCGGTCGACGACGATCCCCCGGAGCATCTGGGTCGCCCGGGTGAACGCCTCGAAGGGCATCGAGTTCCTGCTGAGCCTGCCGGTGCTCGCGGTCTTCGCGATCGCCGCCGGTGCGCACCTGCACTGGGAACTGGCGCTGTACCCGCTGGCCATCGTGCTGCAGTGCGCCCTGGTCTACGGGATCGGGCTGATCGTCGCACCCCTGGTCGTCTTCTTCCGTGACCTGGAACGCGCCGTGAAGCTCGTCCTGCGGTTCCTGTTCTACGCATCGCCGATCATCTACGGCACGCAGGCCCTGCCCGACCGGCTGCACGACATCGCCGCACTGAACCCGCTCAGCGGTATCTTCGGCCTGTACCGCTCCGCGTTCTTCCCCGGCCAGCTCGACTGGCTCGAGGTCGGCGTGTCGGTGGTGGTCACAGCCGTGGTCCTCGCCGTCGGTCTCGTCGTGTTCCGCCGGAGCGAGCACCGCGTCCTGAAGGAGCTGTGATGACCGCGACCGACCGGACCGCGCCGTCCACGAGCGTGGCGCCCGTGATCTCCGTGCGCGACGCCGGGATCCGGTTCAAGCGCAACCGCCGCGCGAGCCGGAGCTTCAAGGACCTGTTCGCCGGGAGCAACCGCCGCAAGCGCGCGGACGAGTTCTGGGCGCTCCGCAACGTGTCGTTCGACGTCCGACCGGGCGAGGCCATCGGCGTCGTCGGACGCAACGGTCAGGGGAAGTCCACCCTGCTCAAGCTCGTCGCGCAGGTCATGCTGCCGGACGAGGGACGGATCCGTGTCGATGCGGGTGTCGCTCCGCTCATCGAGATCACCGGCGGCTTCGTCGGCGACCTCACCGTCCGGGACAACGTGTACCTGACAGCGGGTCTGCACGGGATGTCCCGGGCCGAGATCCGCGACGCCTTCGACGAGATCATCGACTTCGCCGAGATCGGCGACTTCGTCGACACCCCCTACAAGCACCTGTCGAGCGGCATGAAGGTGCGCATCGCGTTCGCGGTGATCTCGCGGTTGGACGAACCGGTGATCCTGGTGGACGAGGTCCTGGCGGTGGGTGACAAGAGCTTCCGCGAGAAGTGCTACAAGCGCATCGAGGAGCTGCTGTCCGGTGGCCGGACGCTGTTCTTCGTCTCGCACAACGACAAGGACCTGCGTCGCTTCTGCGACCGGGGGCTCTACCTCGACAAGGGGCGTCTGCAGCTCGACGACACGATCGAGGCAGCCCTGGCGCGGTACGCGGCCGACCACGGGGCCTGAGCTCCGCTCCTCCACACCCGGGCCCCGCCGTCCCCTCGTCCACAAGCCGAGGCACCAGCGCACTCCCCCGGGCTCCCGACGTCGGCCCCTCCCCCTACCGTGGCCCGCATGCACCACCCACCCACGGCCTACGCAGTCCCGTTCACCGTCGACCGATCCTGGGCACCACGTCGCTACGACCTGGTGAACACCGGGCCGGAGCCGCTCCACGCGATCTCCCTCACGCACCTCGGCAGCGGGTACTGCCCGCCGCTGGCGGTCAACCGTCTCGACCCGGGTCGATCCCTGTCGATCGCGGTGTTCGGCGCCGACCCCGAGCAGACCGGCATCGTGGTCGTCCGGTGGCGGCGCCCGGACCGTTCCGAGTACCTGTGGCGGATGTCACTCGTGGGCGACCGTCTGGTCGGCCTCGCGTCGTGACGACCGCAGGGTCAGCCCTCGCCGCGCTCCCGGGCGACCTCGTGCCAGCGCGCCACGAGACGGTCGACGGCAGCGTGCAGCCGGCGCGTCGCGACGCCGGGTGTGGTGTCGCCGAAGTACCGCTCGACCCAGTGCTGCAGCGTCGCGAGCTCCTCGGCGTCGTTCGCGGCGGCGTCCACCCGCGCGACCACGTCGGCGGCGTCCTCGGCGAGCAGCCAGTTCGCGGCGCCGAGGTACCCGCGCTCGTCCACGTCGGCCTCGGGTGCCGCAGGACGCGTCACGAGCAGCGGCTTGCCGACGGCCAGTCGGTCGTAGATCATCGCGCTGATGTCGGTCACGGCGACGTCCGCGTCCGCGAGCTGCCACCCGAGCTGCGGGCCGTCGTCGTACACGTGGTGCGCAGACGGGTCGGCGGCGTTCGCGGCGGTGATCGCGGCGACGATGCGCTCGTGGGCAGCACGGTAGTCCTGGTCGAGCACGCCGCTGCGCGGGTGCGGCCGGTACACCAGCCGGTGTCGACCGGTCGCGAGCAGGCGCTCGGCGAGCTCGACCCCGTGCGACGCGATCGAGCCGTACGCGGCGGCGGCGCGGTCGCCCTCCCACGTGGGCGCGTAGAGCACCACGGTCCGGTCGTCGTGGGGGTACGGCACCGCACCGGCGAAGTGGTCGGCCTGCGGGCGTCCGATGGCGATGGTGCGGCGGTCCACGTCGTAGTCCCACAGGGCGGCACGCAGGCGGTCCCGGGCGGCGTCTCCCGCGATCAGGGCGTAGTCGTACGCCTTGAACTGGTTGGTGGTCATGTACATCTTGTCGCTCTCGCCGTGGTTGACGAAGACGTGCCACATGCGCCCGTACCGCATCATCTGGAAGTTGCGGGCGTTCTGGTTGACGTACAGGACGATCTTCGGTGCCTGCTCCTCGACGAACCGTTCGAGGTCGACGACCTGGCGGGCGTACACCGCCGGGACGGGCGACTCGTCGAGCAGGGTCGTCATCGTGCCGGGGCTGCGGGAGATGATCGCGACGGGGTGCTCGCGGGCGAGTTCCGCCAACGGCGCGTACCACTGCCGGAGCTGGTACATGTTCACCTTGCCGTCGGCGAAGTAGACCGCGACCTCGATCGAGCGCGGTGCGAGCTCCGGGACCTCCGGGAGCCGGCGGTCGAGCTCCCGCCGGTTCTGACGGGCACGCAGCAGGCGGCGGGCGAGACGGATCGCGGTCCGGACGTCCTTGGTGATCGGCATGGTGGTCCTCAGGCTACGGGCGGTTGCTGGGCGGTGTGCTCGGCGACGACGGCAGTGACGAAGGGTGTGGTGCGGGCAGCGACGGGGTGCTCGACCGCGGACGCCCGGTCGGGGCGCCGGGACGTCCGGGCGGCGGAGTCAGACGACGGGTGGCCGACCGGCCAGCGTCATCCGGGCGATGGTCAGCCACCCCATGGGCCGCGACGGTCCGCAGTCCGCCGTCCAGCCCTCCCGGATCCCCGCGAACCACGTCCGCAGGCGCACCGGGTGTCGCCACCAGCGAGCGATCTGGATCGCGGCCCACGACCCGACGTAGACGGGTCGCAGTGCCACCGGCAGGTTGCGGCGTGCCAGGAACACGCGGTTGCGGGCGTTCAGCCGGACGTACTCGGCGTGCCGGGCGGGGTCGATCGCCGGGTGGTGCGCGACCAGGTCGCCGGCGTACCAGGCGCGTCGACCGGCGTCCCACACACGCCACGCCAGCTCGATGCCCTCGTGCGCGTAGAAGTACGGTGCACCCCACCCGCCGACGGCGCGGTGGACGTCCATCGGCAGGAGCACGGCCCCCTCCCACACCGAGAAGACCGGCGACGAGTCGGTCGCAGCGCCCTTGCGGATGCGCGGCACCCAGCGACGGGGGTTCGCCGATCCGGTCGGATCGACCACCCGCGGCTGCACCAGGCCGAGCGACGGGTCGCGTTCGAGCAGTGCCACGGCGTCACGCAGGAAGGTCGGCGACGGGATCGACGCGTCGTCGTCGAGGAAGAACACGTAGTCGCCGTCGACGACTGCTGCTCCGGCGTTGCGACCGGCGGGGATCCCGACGTTCTCGGGCAGCGCGAGCGCACGGACGCCCTCGGGCAACCCCGTCGGCTCCCAGCCGTTGCCGACGCACACGACGTCGAGCTCGACGTCCTGCTGCGCGAGCACGCTCGTCAGCCCACGGCGGAGGTCGTCCGGACGGGTGCCCTGGGACAGGCTCACGACGGCGATGCGCGGGCGCTGCCGGTGCGGGACGGCGTTCCGACGGTGGGTCCCGGGCAACGCCTCCGGTGTGGCGCCCGTCGTCGCTCCCGAGGTCATGCCCGCACCCGCTTCGACGAGATGATGGCGACGAAGTGACCGGCCGTGGCGAGGACGGCGAGCGGCAACAGCGCCCCGACCAGGACCCGGTCGACCAGCGGGCTGCCGACGACGAGCCCGAGCAGTGCGAACACGAACGCCAGGATGGTCAGCTCGACCGAGTGGTACAGGCGGTGGAAGGGCAGGAAGCGTGCGAAGCGACGCAGCGTCGCCAAGCGCCGCCCGGACGGGGCCGTGCCGGCGTCCCGGCGGTCGACGAGCTTCTCGAGCCCGGCGTTCGCGCGGGCGACGTGGACCATGTCGTTGAGCGCCTTGTTGAGCACGATCACCAGGCCGAGCGCGCACCCGATCGTCGTCCACATCCAGTCCGCGCCGTGGACCGGCCAGGTCGCGGCGCGGACGCCGAGCGCGATCGGGATGAGTCCCTCGGTCGTGTAGTGCCCGACCTTGTCGAGGAACACCCCGGCGGGCGACCGGGTGCCGCGCCACCGGGCGACCTCACCGTCACAGCAGTCCACGAGCATCTGCAGCTGACCGAGCACGAGTGCGAGCAGTGCACCCCAGATGCCCGGGATCAGCAGCGCGGCGGCGACGCTCCACCCCACCAGGATCATCAGGCCGGTCACCTGGTTCGCCGAGACCCGCGTCCTGAGCAGCACCCAGGTCAGGTACGGCGACACGTCGCGCAGGTAGAGCGACGCCGTCCAGTGCTCGGCGTTCGCCCGCGAGCGGACCTCGTCGGGTTGGGCGACCGCACGGAGTTCGGCGATCGAGGTCGGGCGGGCGCTGCCGCGGCCGGTGGTGTCGTCGGTCAAGGGGTCAGGTCACCGTCCCGTGTGCGTGGTCAGCTCGGAGGTCCGGGTCAGGAACCCGATGATGAAACCGATGCCCCAACCGACGTGGATGCAGGGCAGCACGACGATCAGCCAGAGCATCGTGGGCAGCCCGGAACGCCGCGCCACGAGGACGGCGCCGAGCACGACGAAGAGCAGGTAGACGGCGGGGACGACGAAGCCCAGCGCCGCCCAGGCGACGGGCGACCCGAGCACGGCACCGACGATGCCGACGAGTCCGGCCACGATCCCGAGCGCCATCGCCACGACCATCGCCGGGGGCGCGAAGTACCGCAGGCCGTTGTTCGCCGGGAAGCGTCGGGCGAGCTCACCGCGCCACAGGCCCGTCGCGACGAACTGGCGCACCAGTCGTCGGAGGCTCGGCCGCGGCCGGTAGGTCACCACGAGTTCCGGGGTGAACCACACCGTGCCACCGGTCTGGCGCAACCGCCGGTTGAGTTCCCAGTCCTGGCCGCGCTTGATGCCCTCGTCGAAGAGTCCGACCTCGAACAGCCGGTCGCGTCGGAACACCCCGAGGTAGGCGGTCTCGGCCGGACCGGCCTTGCCGCCGACGTGGTGCGGTGTCCCCCCGAGGCCGACCCGGCTGCCGTAGGCGAGCGCGACGGCACGCTCGAACGGCGTGCGGCCCTCGGCGTGCATGATGCCACCGACGTTGTCCGCACCCGACTCGAGCAGCACGCGGACGGCGATCCGGGTGTAGTCCGACGGCAGCACCGAGTGGGCGTCGACCCGGATCACGATCGGGTGCACCGATGCTCGGATGGCGACGTTGAGCCCGGCGGGTGTGGAGCCGACGGGGTTCTCGATGGCCCGGACACGAGGATCGGCGGCGCTCATCTCGGCGACGAGTTCGTTCGTCCCGTCGATCGACGGTCCGAGCGCGAGGATCACCTCGAACGGACCCTCGTAGTCCTGCTCCAGCAGGCTCCCGACCGCGGCACGGACCTCGGTGACCTCGTTGAGCACCGGCATCACGTACGAGACCCCCGGCAGGGGCTGTCCGTCTGTCTGCATGCGGTCCTCGGGGTCGTGGCTGACGCGCGGAGCGCACCGTGGACCGGTACCGCCCCGGAGAGCAGCCATGAGCCTATCAAGCGGCCGGAGCGCCCACCTGCGTCGGACCCGCCAGGGCGCCGACCGGCGGACCGCACCACGAGCCGCGTCGGGGCCGGACGACGGACGGGAGGCGCGGTGCCAGCCGGCACCGCGCCTCCCGTCCGTCGCTGGTCGCGTCAGCTCTTGTAGGTCCCGAGCGTGACGTCGGCCTCGCGCGTCTGACCGTCGCGGACGTAGGTGATCGTCGTCTTCGCACCGCCGGCGAAGAAGCGGACCTGCGCGGTCAGGTCGGTGGCGTCCGCCACTGATGCCGAGCCGATCTTCGTCACGACGTCGCCCTTCTGCAGGCCGGCATCCGCCGCCGCTCCGCCGGACGACACCGACTTGATGAGCGCACCCATCTGCGTGGCGTTCGCGTCCTCGGAGGCGTCGCCGACCGTCGCGCCGAGCAGACCGTGCGTCGCGGACCCGTTCTCACGGATCTCGTTCGCGACGCGCTGGACCAGGTTCGCCGGGATGGCGAAGCCGACACCGATGCTGCCCGACTGCGCGTCGGAGGACTGTGAGCTGCCCGCGCTCGCGATCGCGACGTTGATCCCGATCAGCTTGCCCTTCGAGTCGAGCAGGGCGCCGCCCGAGTTGCCGGGGTTGATCGACGCGTCGGTCTGGATGACCGGCAGCGAGACGGTCGTCTTGGTGGAGGATCCGCCGTTGCCCGGGAACTCGAACGGGCTGTCGCCGTTGCCGCCCTCGTTCGAGTCGCCGCCCTGGCTGGGGGCGCTCGAGGCGACCTGGATGCTGCGGTTCAGGGTCGAGACGATGCCGTCGGTGACGGTGTTCGACAGGCCGAGCGGCGCGCCGATCGCGACGGCGGTGTCACCGACGTTGAGCTCGGAGGAGTTCGCGAAGGAGATCGGCTTGGTGCCGGTCGCGTCGATCTTGATGACCGCGAGGTCGACCGTCGGGTCGGTGCCGACGAGCTTCGCCGGGTAGATCCTGCCGTCGGACGTCGTGACCGTGATCGTGCCGTTCGAGCTGTCACCGTCGAGGGTCACCACGTGGGTGTTCGTGACGATGTACCCGTCCTTCGTGAAGAAGACACCGGAGCCGGTGCCGCCCGCGGAGCCCGAGGAGACGTTGATCGTGACGACGGACGGCGTCGCCTGCGCGGCGACCGCGGTCACGACGGTGGCGTTGTTGTAGTCGTTGACCGTGAGGTTGCCGCCGTTCTGCGACGAGCCGGAGCCGATCACGGTGGTGCCGCCGCCCTGGGCTGCACCGGCCGCCCAACCGGCGCCGCCGCCGACCAGGCCGGCGAGCACCAGACCCGCGACGATCGGCAGGACGAGCTTGTTGCGGCCGCCCTTCCCGTTCGCGGTCGTGCCCGTTGCGGCACCCGTGGCGGTCCCGGTCGCCGCACCCGCGGCAGCGCCGCCGAAGTAGTGGCCGTTGCGCTGGTTCGAGCCGTCCACGTCGCCGAAGGCGCTGGCGGACGAGGGGGCCTGGGCGGAGCCGGGGTACGAAGCGCTCTGCGGTGCGCCGTACTGCGAGCCGACCTGCGGCGTGCCCTGGGCGTACTCGCCGTAGCGGGGCTGGCCCTGGGACCGGCCGTACTGGTCCTGACCGTAGGGGGTCGGGTTCTGGGTCTGGCCGTACTGGTTCTGGTCCTGGCCGTACTGGTTCTGGTCCTGGCCGTACTGGCTCTGGCCGTACTGGCTCTGCTCCTGGCCGTACTGGCCCTGGCCGTACTGGCTCTGTCCGTACTGGCCCTGGCCGTACTGGCCCTGGCCGTACTGGCCCTGGTCCTGGCCGTACTGGCCCTGGCCGTACTGGCTCTGACCCTGGCCGTACTGGCTGTGCCCGTACCGGTCGTCGTCCTGGCCGTGGGCGCTCTGGCCGGACGCGCTCTGTCCGTCGCCCCGCCCGTGGTGAGCGTTGTCGGAGCCGTAGGGGCTGGCCTGCTGCCCGGCATCGCTGCCGTCGCGGTCGCGGTCGATGGTCGGGTAGGGCGCGGTGTAGCGGTCCGTCGTGGTGTCGGTCCCCGCAGCGATGACGTCGGTCTCGGCCCCGTGGGCGTCGTCGATGACGTCGGTGTGGTCGTGGTCCGTACGGCGGTCGGCGGGCTGTCCGGAGACGTCCTGCGTCGACGTGCCCTCGCCGGAGGTGGCGCGCGAGGCGTCCTCGGCTGCGGCCCGGTGGTCGGTTTCCTCGGGGCGGTTGTCGTCGCCCTGGCCGTGTGGCGTGGTGTCGGTCATGCTGGACGTGCTCCTTTCAAGCTCGTGCAGTCTTCCGGACCCACCTGAGCGGTGCTCCTGCTGGCGCTGCAAGCGACCTATGGCGATCTTATGCGTGGGCTGTGGACGCGTTCCCGGTCTCGCGGCGCCGGGTGACCCGCAGGACGCGCACTGCCGATCCGTCCGACTAGGTTGGGGCCTCCAGGCCGTCGACCCGCGCCGCGCGCACCGGAGGGACCACCATGCACCGCACCGGACCCTGGCTCCGAGCCGCCGAGGGGGCGATGCTGCTCGGTCCCGACGGCGTCCCCGCGCCGACCGTCTTCGCCGAGATGAGCGCGCTCGCTGCCGCCACCGGCGCCGTCAACCTCGGCCAGGGCTTCCCCGACCAGGACGGCCCGGTCGAGGTGCTCGACGCCGCGGTCGACGCGATCCGCCGCGGCGTGAACCAGTACCCGCCCGGCCGCGGGGCGCCGGAGCTCCGGGAGGCGATCGCCGAGCACCAGGCGCACTGGTACGGGCTGACGGTCGACCCGGACCGCGAGGTCCTCGTCACCGCCGGCGCGACCGAGGCCCTCGCCGCGACGCTGCTCGCGTTCGTCGAGCCGGGCGACGAGGTCGTCACCTTCGAGCCCTTCTACGACGCGTACGGGGCGCTGATCCGTCTCGCCGGCGGCACCCACGTCACGGTTCCCCTGACGGCACCGGACTTCCTGCCGGACGAGGACACCCTGCGTGCCGCGTTCACCGACCGCACGCGGGTCGTGCTGGTGAACACACCGCACAACCCGACCGGGCGGGTCCTCCCCCGCGAGGTCCTGGCCACCGTCCTCGAGCTCGCCGAGCGGCACGACGCCCTGGTCGTCACCGACGAGGTGTACGAGCACCTCACCTTCGGCACACCGCACGTCCCCGTCGCGACCCTGCCCGGTGCAGCGGACCGGACGATCACGATCTCCAGCGCTGGCAAGACCTTCAGCACCACCGGCTGGAAGATCGGCTGGCTCACGGCGGCACCCGCACTCGTCGAGGCCGTCGTCTCGGTCAAGCAGTACCTGACGTTCGTGAACGGGGCTCCCTTCCAGCCCGCGGTCGCAGCCGGGCTCCGTCTGCCCGACGAGGTGTTCCACGGGATCGCGCGCGAGCTGTCCGAGAAGCACGAACTGCTCGCGGGCGGACTCCGCGCGTCGGGCTTCGAGGTGATGCACCCGGACGGTGGGTACTTCGTCCTCGCGGACACCGCACCGCTCGGGTACGACGACGCCCGGGAGTTCTGCCTGCGGCTCCCCGGACTCGCCGGGGTCGTCGGCGTCCCCGTGTCGGCGTTCGTCCGACCGGAGCGCGCGGCGGGCTACCGGTCGCTCGTGCGCTTCGCGTTCTGCAAGCGCCGCGACGTCCTGTCCGAGGCCGTCAGCCGCCTCGCAGCCCTCGGCCCGACCCGCTGACCCGGAGGCGCCCCCACCCTCCCCCACGGCGCACCCCGTGCTCCGGCGCGCCGCACCCGACGTGCACGTCCGCAGCCGTCGTCCCGCGCTGGCCAGCCGAGCGGGCCTCTTCTGCACTTCTCGCCGCACCGAGCCGCCGTTACCGCCCGCTCGGCGAGCGCTGGTCACCCGGTCACCGCGAGCGGGCCTTCTCTGCTCGTCTCGCCGCACTGAGCCGCCGTTTCCGCCCGTCCGGCGAGCGCCGGCCACCCGGTCCCCCAGCCACCGCGAGCGGGCCTCTCCTGCACGTCTCGGCGCACCGAGCCACCGTTTCCGCCCGTTCGACGAGCGCCGGTCACCCGGCCACCCGGTCACCCGGCCACCCGGTCTCCCGGCTTCCGATCACCGGGTCATCGCGAGCGGGCCTCTTCTGCACATCTCGGCGCACCCAGCCGCCGTTTCCGCCCGTTCGACGAGCGCCGGTCACCCGGCCACCCGGTCCCTCAGCCACCGCGAGCGGGCCTTCTCTGCACGTCTCGCCGCTCCCAGCCGCCGTTTCCGCCCGTTCGACGAGCCCCGGTCCCCCAGCCACCGCGAGCGGACCTTCTCTGCGCGTCTCGCCGTACTGAGCCGCTGTTTCCGCCCGTTCGGGGAGCGCAGCTCGTCGATCCGTCACCGGCCCGCGCCGGCTGTCCCCGCGAGCGGGTCGTTCCTGCATCCTTCGACACGCGGCTCTCCCGGTTCCGCCCGTTCGCCGTCGTTCGCTGGTCCGCGCGGCTCGTCTGGTTGCAGCAGAGGACGAACACGACCGCACCAGGGCCCGCGAGCGGGCGGAATCGAGGGCGGAGCTCGCGCCGCGATGCCGGTTCCGCCCGCTCGGGGAGACAGACCGTGCGGAAGAGGCCCGGGCGGGCGCAGCCTGTGCGGCGCGGGCGAGTGCACAGTCCGTGCCCGTGCGGGGCGTGCGCTCAGCGCGGGTGCACGTCGAATCGACGGAGCGCGAGCGAGGGGTTGACCGCACGGACCGCCTCGGTGGTCGCGGTGTCGATCGTCGCGACGACGGTGCCGGGCTGGGCTCCGCCGGCGGCGACCGCGACACCGGCGGGGTCGATCACCACGGAGTCGCCGATACCGATCGGCCCGGTCTGACCGACCCCGACGACCCAGACCGTGTTCTCGATCGCACGGGCGGTCAGCAGTGTGCGCCAGTGGTGTTCCTTCCCGGGGCCGCGCACCCACTCGGCCGGCAGGACCACCGCATCGGCTGCGCCGACCTCGGGTGCGGCCAGGCGCCGGGTGACCTCGGGGAAACGCAGGTCGTAGCAGGTCTCGAGGCCGATGCGGACCCCGCCGAGCTCGAACACCGGCAGCTGGTCGGCATCACCCGACTCGATGCGGTCGGACTCCTTCGACCCGAACGCGTCGTACAGGTGCACCTTGCGGTACGTCGCCGCGATCGATCCGTCGGGCAGCACCGCGACCAGGGTGTTCCGGAACCGTCCCGGCGTCCCCGCGGTCTCGGCCACACCCACGACGAGCGCGATGGCGTGCTGTCGCGCGATCGCCCGGAGCCCGGTCACGAAGGGCCCGTCGAGCGGCTCGGCGGCGGCGACGAACCGGTCGTCGATCTCCGCGCTGAAGTACGACGTGTACTCGGGCGTCACGAGCAGGTCGACCCCGCGCGCGGCGGCGTCCTCGGCAGCGGCCTGCACGGTGCGGAGGTTGGCTGCCGTGTCGTCGACGGGAGCGAACTGCGCGGCGGCGACGGTGAGGGTTGCCATGGCCCGAGCGTAGCCGCGGCACGTCCTCGCTGAACGCAGCGGCGAGGACGACCGGCGCGACGAGCACGACCAGCACGACCAGCACGACCAGCACGACCAGCACGACCAGCACGACCGGCACGACCAGCAGCCCTCGCACGTCCGGGTGGAACGACGAAGGCCCCGGTCCGAGTGGACCGGGGCCTTCTTGTGACGCTTGGTTGCGGGGGCAGGATTTGAACCTACGACCTCTGGGTTATGAGCCCAGCGAGCTACCGAACTGCTCCACCCCGCGGCACATCCAATAGCCTACACACCCCGGTGGCGGGGCACAAATCGAGTGCCCCGCCACGGCGTGTCAGTTGCCGTTCTCGGCTTCGGTCGCGGCCTCGATGGCGTCCTGCAGGCGCTTGTCCGCCTCGGCCGCAGCGACCAGGTCGTTGTCGGCGTAGGCCTTCTGGCGGTCCTGCAGCGCGCTGCGCGCGTCGGCCAGGGCCCGGTCGAGCGCCTGGTTGCCGGTGTTGCTCGACGAGCTGCCCGAGCCGCCGGAGGAGGACCCTCCGGACGACGAACCGGAGTCACCCGAGGAGTCGGACGATCCCGAACCCGAGTCGGACGAGCCCGAGCCCGACGAGCCCGAGCCCGACGAACCCGAGTCCGACGAACCGGTCGAACCCGACCCGTTCGCCGCGCCCTGGTCACCGGCGGCAGCACCGGAGTCACCGTCGAACAGCTCGTTGAGCGCCTGGTCGAGGGTGTCCTCGAACGCGATCTTGTCGCCGAAGGCCACGAGCACCTTCTGCAGCAGCGGGTACGAGCCACTCGAGGTCGACTGGACGTAGACGGGCTGGACGTAGAGGAACCCACCGCCGACCGGCAGCGTCAGCAGGTTGCCCTGCTTCACGGTCGAGTTGCCCCGCTTCAGGATGTTCAGCTCCTGCGACACGGTGGTGTCACCGTTGAAGAGGCTCTGCACCTGCGCCGGACCCGGGATGTTGTCCGTCTTCGGCATCGTCAGCAGCGTGAGCTTGCCGTAGTTCGACGCCTTCTCGCCCTTGCCGGCACCACCCGCGTCGGAGTCCACCGCCAGGTACCCGGTCAGCACGTTGCGGTTGTTCGCTCCGGCCGACTGCTGCGGGATGTAGGTCGTGTACAGCGAGTAGGCGGTGTCCTGCCCCGGCACCTTCATCGTCAGGTAGTACGGGTCCTGCAGGTTGCCCTGCGACGCCGTGGTCCTGGTACCGAGGGCGTTCGTCGTCGTCTGCGACACCGTGTCCGAGTTGGCCTCGGAGTCGGTCGTGCCCGTGGTGGTCTCCTGCGGAGTGTTCCACGCGTCGTCACCCGAGTAGAACGAGTTCGCGTTCGTCACGTGGTACGTGCCGAGGATCGAGCGCTGCACCTTGAACAGGTCGGTCGGGTAGCGCACGTGGTCGAGGAGCTCCGCGCTCATCTGCGAGACCGGCTGCGTCGACGTGGGGAAGATCTTCTGCCACGTCTTGAGCACCGGGTCCTCGGTGTCCCACGCGTAGAGCGTCACCTTGCCGGTGTACGCGTCGACGGTGGCCTTCACCGAGTTGCGGATGTAGTTCACCTGGTCCGTGCGGAACGCCGACGAGTCGGTCCCGGCGACCGTGTCCGACAGGCTCTGGCTCTGGGAGTACGGGTAGGCGTCGCTCGTCGTGTAGCCGTCGACGATCCACTGGATGCGGTGGTCGACGATCGCCGGGTACGCGTCACTGTCGAGCTTCAGGTACGGAGCGACCTTCTGCACGCGCTGGATCGGGTCGCGGTCGTACAGGATCTGCGAGTCGCGGTTCACCGCGTCCGACAGCAGGATCTGCTCCGACTGGAACTTCGCCGCGTAGACGAGGCGGTTGAAGAACCCACCGAGGCTCGGTCCGCCGTCGCCCTGGTACGTCGTCGTGGCGTTGCCGCCGTCGCTGTCGTCGGAGCCGGCCGGGTAGTCGAGCTCGATGTTCTTCGAGCCCTCGGGTCCGCCCACGATGGAGTACGGCGGCGAGGTCTCACCGAAGTAGACGCGCTCCTGGTAGTTGCCGAGCTGCCCGTTCGACGGGATGCCGGACTCGAGGAACACCGGCTTGCCGTCGCTCGCGCGCTGGTTGCCGTAGGCCGCGGTGACACCGAAGCCGTGGGTGTAGACGAACGTCCGGTTGTACTGGGTGTTCGCCTGCGAGCTGAGCCCGTCGAGGTCGATGTCGCGGACCGCGATGACGGTGTCCTCGGTCTGGCCGTCGATGTCGTAGCGGTCGACGTCCAGCTGGTCGGGGAACTGGTAGTACTGCCGGTACTGCTGCAGCTGGCTGAACGTGTCCGAGACGATCTTCGGGTCGATCAGACGGATGTTCGCCGTGGTCTGGGCGTCCTGCGCCAGCGCGCCGGAGCTCGCCTCGGTCGTGGCGTCGTAGTTCTGCTCCTGCACCCCGCTCACGCCGTACGCGTCGCGGGTGGCCTTGATGTTGCGCTCGATGAAGGCCGACTCGTAGGTCCGCTCCGACGGCTTCACCTGGATGCGCTGGACGATCCAGGGGTAGATGCCGCCGATGACGATCGCCGCGACGAGCAGCAGCCCGGTGCCGACGATCGAGATGCGCCAGCGGCCGATGACGGCGGTGACGATGAAGAGGATCGCGACGATCGCCGCGATGCCCGCCATGATCTCGCGCCCCGGGATGACGGCGTTGACGTCGGTGTACTGCGCACCCGTGATGAGCGGGTTGTCCTTCGTCAGCGCGGCGTACTGGTCGAGCCACAGGCTGACGGCCTGAAGCGCCACGTAGACCGCTGCGGTGACGGCGAGCTGGACGCGTGCGGCCTTCGAGATGCGGACCTCGCGCCCGCCGAAGCGCAGCGCGCCGTAGAGGTAGGTCGCGGCGAGCGCGGCGATGCCGGCGATGAGGACGACGGCCGACGAGTACGCCACGATCGAGCGCCAGAACGGCAGCTCGAACACGTAGAACCCGATGTCCAGCCCGAACTGCGGGTCCTTCTGGCCGAACGGGGTCCGGTTGAAGTACTCGAGCACCATGCTCCAGCGACCGGCGGTCGCGAGCCCGGCGAACAGGCCGAGGACGACCGGGATGCCGATCATGACCGCGCGGCGCAGGGGCTCGATGACCTGCTGGTAGCGGTCGAGCTGCGAGTTGAGCTTGGCGTAGACCGGGCGGAAGCGGAAGGCGAGCGCGATGCTCACGTAGACCGGGACCGCCATGCCGAGGAACCCGGCCACGAACATGAGCGTGCCCGCGATCCAGCGCGTGGTGAGGACCTGCTGGAACCCGAGCTGCGCGAACCACGCGTAGTCGGTGTACAGGCTGGCGAAGATGAAGAAGCCGATCACCAGTGCGGCCAGCACGATGATCGTGACCACGATCGGGACCCGCGGCGAACGCCGCCCAGCAGTGCCCGAGGTGGACGAGGTTGTCGTCACTTGATGTGCTCCAGACGTGTCGGACCGGCGGGCCCGGCGCGCCGGGCCGTCAGTGCTCCGATCCTATTGGTCCGGACCGACAGCGAAACTGTACGGGGACTCAGGAAGGCGAGCCGAGCCTCCAGGCCGGTCGGCCGGGAGGCGCGGATCGCGTCGAGCGCGCACGTCGCGCCGTGCGGGTGGCCGGGTCAGGAGCCGCAGCGTGCGAGCCCGGCGGTGCTCTTCCCCGCGGCGATCGTCTCGAGGTCGGTGACCGCCTGGTCGAGCGTGGCGACCTTGTAGACGTCGAGTCCGTCCGGCACGTGGCCGACGACCTCGTCGCAGTTGTCGGCCGGCGCCAGGAACACGGTCGCACCCGCGTCCTTCGCGCCGTAGAGCTTCTGCCGGATGCCACCGATCGGGCCGACCTCGCCGTCCGCGGTGATCGTGCCGGTGCCCGCGACGTGCTTCCCGCCGTTGAGCTCGCCCGGCGTCAGCTCGTCGATGATCCCGAGCGCGAACATCATGCCGGCGGACGGGCCGCCGACGTCCTGCAGCGCGATCTTCACGTCGAAGGGGAAGTCGTACCGTTCGGTGACGCCGACCCCGAGGAGCGGGGTCCCCTGCTCCTCGCGGGGGGTGACCTCGACCTGCTCGCGCTTCCCGTCGCGCAGCAGCGTCACCGTCGCCGGCGACGAGGTCCCGTGCTCCGCGACCGCCGCACGGAGCGACCCGGCGTCGACGTTCTCGGTCAGCTGCTCCCCGTCGAAGGCCGTGATGACGTCGCCCTCGCGGATGGTGCCGTCCGCAGCGGAGCCCTCCTGCACCGTCCCGACCCGGAGCTCGGTCGGCAGGTCGTGGCCCTGGTGGATGAGCGCGGCGGCGACGGCGGACTGCTGCGACGACCGCATGTCGGCCTCGTCCTGCTGGTTCACCTGCTCGGTGGTGGTGCCCTCCGGGTAGACGGCGCTCGCGGGGATGACCGCCTCGGAGCGCGAGAACAGCGCGCGGATCACGCTCGTCCACGACGGGCGGTTCGTGGCGTCACCCTGGATGCCCACGGTGAGCATGTCGAGCGCGCCACCCGTCGGGTACGTCTCCGCCCCGTCGATCTGGATGAGCTCGACGTCCTTCGCGTCCTTGCCCTGCCCCTGCCGCTGCGTGCCGATCGTGTTGTAGACCGGCCCGGGCACCTCGATCAGGTAGGGGCTCGGCAGGAAGCTCGCCAGGAGTCCGAGCACGACCGCGCCGATGACGAACGCCCAGCCGACGGTGCGTGCGCGGGAACGGCGACGGGGCGCGGGGGCGAAGAGGGTCACGGACGTCCTTCCACGGGCGGGGCGCCCGCGGGTGCGGGCGGTGCACCCGCGCGCTGGCGGGTCGGTCGCCCGCGTGCTCGCAGGCTGTTCGCCCTCGGCGCAGCGGTCCGGGCGTCCCCTCGGGAGCATCCCGGGCGCGGCCCCGTGAGCAGCGGTTAGCGTAGTCGTCATGCCTGATCAACCGCAGCCGGGGCCGGACGACGACTTCCAGGAGATGCTGCGCAAGCTGCTCTCCGGAGAGGGGCAGATCGACCCGTCGCAGCTCGCGGGCGCGGCCGGACTGCCGAACGACCCGGCGTTCGTGGCGAACCTGATGAGCCAGCTCCAGCGCGCGGCGCAGTCGGGCGGGGACGGCATCGACTTCTCGGTCGCGTCCGAGCGTGCGACCGCGATCGCGCGTGACGGCGGACACCCGGTCGACCCGGCGACCGCCCAGGCCTCGGACCAGGCGTTCCAGGTCGCCGCGCTCTGGCTGGACGAGGCCACGAGCGTCCCCGAGCTCACCGCGACGCCGAGCCTGTACACGCGGGAGCAGTGGGCGAAGGCCACCACCCCGGTCTGGGCGCAGATCGCCGAGCCGGTGGCGCTGAGCATCGCGAACGCGCTCACCGAGGCGATCGACCAGCGCGCGCCCGAGCAGCTCAAGGCCATGCTCGGCGACGTCTCGAAGGCGATGCGCGGCGTCGGCGGCGCCCTGTTCGCGATCCAGCTCGGCCAGGTCGTCGGGCAGCTGTCGAAGGAGGTCGTCTCCGGCGGCGACGTCGGCGTGCCGCTCCTGGACGAGCAGGTCGCCGCACTGCTGCCGCAGAACGTCGCCGAGTTCGCCGAGGGCCTCGACGTGCCCGAGGACGAGGTCCGGATCTACCTGGCCGTCCGTGAGCTCGCGCACGCCCGGCTCTTCCGCTCCGCCCGCTGGCTCCGGCTGCACATCATCTCGTCGATCACCGACTACGCACGGGGCATCCACATCCCGTTCGACCGGGTCGAGGAGCTGGCCTCGGAGATCGACCCGACCAACCAGGAGCAGCTGCGCGACGCGCTCGCGTCCGGGGCGCTCATCCCGCCGCGCACGCCCGAGCAGGAAGCCGCGCTCGGCCGGCTCGAGACGATGCTCGCGCTCGTCGAGGGCTGGGTCGACACGGTCACCGCCGCCGCGACCGTCCGGCTGCCGAAGTCCGACGCGATCGCGGAGATGGTCCGCCGTCGCCGTGCCGCCGGTGGTCCCGCGGAGTCGGCCTTCGCCACGCTCGTCGGCCTCGAGCTGCGTCCCCGCCGACTGCGCGAGGCCGCTGCGCTCTGGCAGCGCGTCACCGAGGAGTTCGGGGCCGAGGAGCGCGACGCCCTGTGGTCGCACTTCGACGCCGTGCCGACGTCCGAGGACGTGGACGACCCGGACGCCTTCGTGCTGCGGCTGCGGAACCCGGGTCGCTCCGCCGAGGACGACGCGTTCGACAAGGCGCTCGAGGACCTGCTCAACGACGCCTCCGGCGACCGCCCGCGCGAGGACGAGAGCGGCGGCATCGAGGACGAGGGCGGCCCCGCGGACGACCGCGCTACGGGCGACGACACCCCCGGCGCCGGACCCCGCTAGTTCTCCACAGATCGTGACGGCCGGTCCCCACGGGGCCGGCCGTTCCGCCAGCGTGGGTGCATGGGCATCCGCATCGACCCCACGCTCGAGTTCGTCTGGCGCGACCCGGGGACCGTGCAGCTCGGCGTCGACCCGCCGCGCGCCGTCGTCCCCGTCCCGACCGTGGCCGAGGAGCGCTTCCTCTGCGCGCTCCGGCGGGAGACGAGCCGCGACGCCCTGACCGCCCTCGCCGGGACGACGGGGTGCAGGCCCGAGGTGGCGGCCCGCGTGCTCGGTGACGCCTCCCCCGCCGTCGTCGACGTCCTGCCCGAGCCGCTCGCCCGGGTCGAGGTCCACGGGGACGGCGTCCTCGCCGACACCGTCGCCGAGATGCTCTCCGGCGAGGGCGTGACGGTGGCCCGGACGGCCGCGCCCCGCGGTGGGCCGGTCGTGCTGCCGGACCCGACCCCCGCTCTCGCGGTGGTCGTCGCCGACCACGTCGTCGACCCGGCGCTCCGGTCGGCGTGGGCGCGGCGCGGGACCCCGCACCTGTCGCTCGTGGTCGGCGACGGACGGATCCGGCTCGGGCCGGTGGTCGTCCCGGGCGACGGCCCGTGCCTGCAGTGTGTCGAGTACGCCCGCGTGGACGAAGACCCGGCGTGGCCCGCGCTGGCCGCCCAGGTGTGGGGTCGGTCGGCAGCACCGCTGTCGCCCTGGCGACGCGCAGCGGTCGCGTCGGCCGCGGTGCGGATGCTCGTGCAGCGCCTGCCCCTGCGGACCCAGGTCCCCACGACGGAGCAGGTCGTCTTCGACCGCGACGACCTGACGGTCAGCCTGCTGCCGGTGGCACAGCACCCTCGGTGCGCCTGTCGAGCGCTGCCAGGAACCGACTCGGCGCCCGGGCACCCCCGCGCGTGGAACCCTGCCGTGACCACGTGACGGTGACCGAGCGACGCGCGCGGGTCAGCCCGACGTAGAACAGCCGGCGCTCCTCGTCGACCTCGGCGTCGGTCGTGGCGTGGGAGATGGGCAGCAGCCCCTCGGCGGCGCCCACGACCACGACGTGGGGCCACTCCAGACCCTTCGAGGAGTGCATGGTGGCGAGGGTCACGGCGTCGAGCTCCGGCTCGTGGTGGGTCGCCGCACGGTCGACCAGGTCCTGCGTGAACTGCTGCATCGTCGTGCCGGCGGGCGCTGCCTCGGCCAGGCCCATGACCGCCTGCAACGCCTCCCACTGGTCGCGGACCGCGCCGGTGCCGTCCGGCGGCGTCGGGGTCCAACCGCTCAGCTGCAGCACGAGCCCGACCCGGCGGGTGAGCTCGTCGTCGGTCTGCCGGACGGCCTCGCCGCGCATGTGGTGCACCGCGAGCTTCACCTCGGGCCGGTCGAAGAACCGCGTGCCGCCCTGCACCCGGTACGGGATGCCGGCGCGACCGAGGGCGGACTCGAGCGCGGCGGACTGCGCGCCGACGCGGAAGAGCACCGCGCAGTCGCCGAACGCCGCTCCCGACGCCACGAGCTCGCCGATGCGACGGGCGACGGTCTGCGCCTCGTCGCCGTCGTGCACGCAGGGCAGCACCTCCGGCTCCGGGCCCCGCTCGGCGGACTGCGCGACGAGGTCGAGCGCACCGGGCTGCCCGCGCATCAGGGTGTTCGCGGCGTGCACCACCTCGGGCGTCGACCGGTAGTTCCGTTCGAGGCGCACGACCGACCCGCGGGGGAACTCCGACCCGAAGCCCAGCAGGTACCGGCTCGACGCGCCCGCGAACGAGTAGATCGTCTGGCTGGCGTCACCGACCACGCACACGTCGTCGCGGCCGCCGAGCCACGCGCGCAGCAGGTCGTGCTGCACGGGCGAGACGTCCTGGTACTCGTCCACGACGAAGAACCGGTACTGCTGTCGGACGTACGAGGCCACCCGCGGCTCCGACTCGACCATGCCGAGCGTCGCGAGCAGGACGTCCTCGAAGTCGAGTTGCCGACGGTCGTCCTTGAGCTGCTCGTACGCCTTCATGAGGTCGATCACCCGCCGGGGCGGGGTGTCCCGCGGCATCACCCGGTCGGCCGCAGCGGCCTCGTACTCGTCGTAGGTGAGCATCTGCACCTTGCGCCACTCGACCTCGGCCGCGAGGTCGCGGAGCACCGGGGTGTCCACGTGGATCCCGACCGTGTCGGCGGCGTGCGCGATGACCCGACCCTTGGACTCCACGATGCGCGGGGCGTGCCCGCCGACGGTGTCCGGCCAGAAGTAGCTGAGCTGTGCCATCGCCGCGGCGTGGAAGGTCCGCGCCTGGACCGTCCCGGCGCCGAGCGCGCGCAGCCGCGACCGGAGTTCCCCGGCCGCCCGTGTCGTGAAGGTGAGCGCGAGGACGTGGTTCGGCGAGTACGTGCCGGTCGCGACCCCGTACGCGATCCGGTGGGTGATCGCCCGGGTCTTGCCGGTCCCTGCGCCGGCGAGCACGGCGACGGGGCCGAGCAACGTCCGGGCCACGGTCTGCTGCTCGGCGTCGAGCGCCGCGAGCAGTTCGTCCGGCGACGGCGGGCGCACCGGTGCGGCACCGGTCGCCGCGCGGGGATCGGTCACGGCACGTCCAGCGGCCCGCCGTACCACTCCTCGATGATCGCGCGGGCGATCGACGTGCGGCCGGGCAGCAGCAGGGTGTCGCCGGCACGCTCGCGGACCTCGTCGCGCGAGAACCACCGGACGTCGAGGATCTCGACGCCGTCCGGTCGAGCGGTCGAGGGATCGCCGTCCACGGCGCGTGCGCGGAAGCCGACCATGAGCGACGCGGGGAACGGCCAGGGCTGCGACCCGAGGTACTCGGGCTCCTCGACGCGCACGCCGGACTCCTCCCAGACCTCGCGGCGGACGGCGTCCTCGAGGGACTCCCCCGGTTCGACGAAGCCGGCGAGCAGCGAGTAGCGGTCGGCGTCCCACGCGGCGTTCGACCCGAGCAGGATGCGGTCGTCGGCGTCGGTGACCCCGACGATGATCGCCGCGTCGGTCCGCGGGAAGAGCTCGTGCCCCTCGGGGTCGCGGCGGACCCACCCGCCGCTGACGACGTCGGACGGCGAGCCGGTGCGCGGGGAGAACCCGTGCACGGCGTGCCAGTTCGCCATCGCGACGGCCTCGACCGCGAGGCCCTGGTCGCGGGCGGACAGCTCGGTGCCGAACATGCGCAGGCTCGACCACGCCTCGTCGTCGGGCTCGATCGCGGCGGCGGCCGTCGCGTCGAGCAGCGCGGCGGCGAAGCGCGTGCCGGCAGGAGCGTCGGCGGCGTCGGTGACCGCTCGGCCGAGGTAGAGCGTCACCGCGTGCTCGGGCACCGCGTCGGCGCCCACGAACCGGAGCGCGCCGTCGGCGTCACGGAGCAGCTCGGCACCGCGGACCGGCAGCCACCGGGTGTCCGGGTCGGCCCGCAGGACGCGGTCGAGGTCGGGGGTGGTCCGGAACTCCGCGTCGCGGTCGAGTTCGTTGCGGGACAGCGGGAGTCTGGCGGCGAACTCGACGGTCACGGCGGGGTGCTCCTCGATCGGGACGGGCTTCTCAACGGGACCCTGTGGGCGGTGCCCGGGCTTGCACAGGCCAGCGTGGCGTGCGCTCCGGCACCGGACGCGGACCTACCCTGAGGGGCATGGCGGGATCCCAGTTCACTCTAGCCGCGTTGGCGACCACGGCCGTTCCCGGTCTGGTCGTCACGGGCACGCGCACACTCGGCTCGGCCGCCTCCGGTGACTACGAGTCGGCCGTCCTCCGCGACGCGGACGGCGCGCTCAGTGCGATCCGTCGCCCACGCAACCAGCGGGCCGAGGCCCGGCAGTCCGCGGACCTCGTCGCGATCCGTGCCCTGAGCGCCGGCATCCGTTCGCGTCTGCCGTTCGCCGTGGCCGAGTACCGCGGTCAGGCGCCGATCGGCTCGACCCGGGCGATCGTCACGACCTACGTGCCGGGCACCCACCCGACGCTGCGCGACCTGACCGAGCGTCCCGACCTCGCGACCGCCGTCGGCCGTGCCGTCGCGGCCGTCCACCAGCTGCCGACGAGCTTCGTGACGGACGCGGGACTGCCGTCGCTCACCCCGTTCGAGGTCCTGCGCTCCGCCGTCTCCGTGATGGACCGCGCGGTCGCCACGAAGCTCGTGCCCGCCGCACTCGTCGAACGGTGGGAGGGCGCTGCGCGCGACCAGCAGCTCTGGCAGTTCACCCCGACGGTCGTGCACGGCGCGCTGGGCACCGGGGTCGTCCTGGTCGACGGCGACTCGGTCACCGGCGTCCTCGACTGGGGCGAGCTCCGACTCGGCGACCCCGCGAAGGACCTGGCATGGGTGCTCGCCGGTCACCGCGACGCCTTCGACACCGTGATCAGTGCGTACGAGGCGAACGGCGGGGGTCGGGACCGCCAGCTCGCCCAGCGCGCCCGCGTCCACCACGAGCTCGAGACCGCCCAGTGGCTGCTGCACGGCGTGCAGGCGAAGAGCACCGAGGTGGTCGACGACGCGGTCGCGATGATGCACCGGCTGGTCGACGCCGTGCAGACCCCGAGCGCGGCGCCGCTGCAGTCGGTCTCCCCCGAGACGATGGAGATCGGCGAGGTCGAGCAGTTGCTGTCGTCGACCGAGCGTCGACACGGCTGACCCGGCCACCGCCCCGTCCGTCGCGACCACCCACCGGACGGGAGGCTCGCCGCGGCCCCGCCCCGCGCCTCCCGTCCGACACGGCGTCGGTCCATGTGCCGCAGCGGCCCAGCCCTGATCCGGCCGGCCGACGCACCGGGCCCGGCCGGTCGACGCACCCGGCCGGTCGACGCACCCGGCCGGTCGACGCACCGGATCAGCCGAGCGCCTCCTGCCAGGCGCGCTCGAGACCGGCACGGTCGAGCAGTGCCGTGGGCCGCACCTCGAGGTCGTCCGCGACGAAGTAGAAGACGGCGTCCACCTCGTCGACCGGTCGCCCGGTGAACTCGGCGTACGCCACCCGGTACAGCGCGAGCTGCAGCTGCCGCGCGGCCAGGTCCGCCGTGCCGGTCGGTGCCTTGCCGGTCTTCCAGTCCACCACCTCGGCGCGACCGTCGATCTCGTACACCGCGTCGAGCTTGCACACCACGCTGTGCCCGAGGAACGGGATGTGGATCTCGCGCTCGACCTCCACCGGGGTCAGGTCGGCCCAGCGTGACCGGGCGAAGGTCGCCTGGAACGCCGCCAGTCGTCGTGCGTCGTCGTCGGTGACCGCGGCGTCGGTCGAGGCGTCCACGGCCTCGTCCGCGTCGAGGTCGCGTTCGTCGTCCCACAGGTCGAGGGTCTCGAGCGAGCCACCGCTGCGCGCGCGCTGCTCGACCCACTGGTGGAAGAGCGTGCCGAGCCTGGTCGCACGGTACGGCCGCTCCGGCATGGGCCGGCGCAGGCGCTCGGCGACCGCGTCCGGCTGGCCGATGTAGTCCTTGAACCCCGAGGCCGGGACACGGTGCGGGATCGCGACGCGGCGCCGGTCCGACCGTGCAGCCTGCCGTTCGGCGAGCAACAGGTCGATGTCCGCCGCGAAGCGCCCGGCCGCACCGGGGTTCGCGTTCCGGACGCGGTCGGCTGCCGCGAGGACCCGGGCACCCCGCTGCCCGAACGGCACGTGCGGCCAGGTCTGGGTCGCCCCGTCCCCGCCGAGGGGGTTCTCCTCGTGCACGGTGCCGGCGGGGACGGCGTCGGCAGCGACGACCCCTGCCGCGACGAGGTCCCGGAGGTACCGACTCGGCGGCGTCGGCTTGACCCCGCCGGCCCACGACGACCCGGACACGAGCAGGTCGTGCCGTGCCCGCGTCAGCGCCACGTAGGTCAGCCGACGCTCCTCGTCCTCGTTCCGGGCCTTCACCTGCTCCTTGTAGGCCTCGATGGCGTCGACGACGCCCTTCTGGTCCGCGTGCCCCCGCCACTCGAGCCGCGGGAGCTCGTCGGCGTCCCCGCGGAACTCGTACGGCAGGCGGCCGAAGCCGAGCCACCCCGAGGATCCTTCCTGCGGTCGGGCGGGGAGCGCGCCCTCGACGAGCCGCGGCACCGCGACCGCGTCCCACTCCAGGCCCTTCGACCCGTGGATCGTCAGGATCTGCACCGTGCCGGCCTCCGGCTCCTCGGACCGCGGGCCCATGTCGTCGCGGCGGGCGGCGGCGTCGACCCAGCCGAGGAAGGCACCGAGGTCGGCGCGGTCGTCGGTCGTCACGAACCCGGCGAGCTCGTCGACGAACGCGTCGAGGAAGGCGGCGCTCCCCTGCTCGTGGGCGGCGACCTCGACGTCGAGCCGCATCTCCTGCACGACCAGGGTCACGAAGTCGACCAGGTCCCCGGCCGCCCGGGCCCGGAGCGCGGCGAGCTGCTGCCCGAGCTCGCGCATCCGTTGGCGGCCGGCGGGACTGATGCCCTCGAGGGCGCCGTGCTCGTCGGGGGCGCTCGCGACGAAGTCGAGCGCGTCGACGATCGATCCGTGCTCCCCGGCGGCGACGGACGCGCGGAACGCCGCGGTCAGCTCGTCGTCGAGGCGCTGCTGCGTGTGGTCGCGGCGGAACAGCCAGCGGGCGAGTTCGTGCAGCGCGGCGACGTCGGCGGCACCGACCCGCCACCGTGCGCCGGCGAGCAGGCGGATGAGGTCGTTGCCGGCCGCCGGGTCGTGGAGCACCCGGAGACACGCCACCAGGTCGACGATCTCGGGTCGCTGCAGGAGGCCGCCGGTGCCGAGCACGTGGAACGGCACCCGGTGTGCACCGAGCGCGGCGGTGAACGCCGACAGGTCCTTCCGCGAGCGCAGCAGCAGCGCCATCGAGCCCTCCGGCGAGGCACTCCGGCGGTCCGCGAACCAGCGGGCGACCGCGTCCGCCTCCTCGGGCAGGGTCTCGGGGAAGACGGCCGTCACCGTGCCGGCGTCCGCACCGGGTCGCGGCGCGAGTCGCTCCACGGCGACCTCCGACGCAGCCGACAGCGGGTCGACGACGGCGTTCGCGCCGGCGAGCACGTCGACCGGGTTGCGCCAGCTCGTGGACAGGGCGAAGGTCACCGGCGCCGGCGTTCCGGCACCGTCCGTCCCCGCGACCGGTGCGACCGGTGCGTCCGCGAAGTCGCGCGGGAAGCGGGCCAGGTTCGCCGCGCTCGCCCCGCGGAAGCCGTAGATCGACTGGTGCGGATCGCCCACCGCCATCACCGGGTGTCCGCGGAAGAGCCGGGCGAGGAAGCGTGTCTGCACCACGGACGTGTCCTGGTACTCGTCGAGGAGCACCACACGGAACCGGCTCCGCAGGTCGTCGACCACCCGCGGGGCGGCCTCGGCCGCGGCGAGCGCGAGGGCGATCTGGTCCGAGAACTCCACGAAGCCGCGGTCGACCTTCTGCCGTCGGAACTCCTCGACGAGGTCGACGAGCGGCTCCAGCGCTCCGATCGCTGCGACGGTGTCGGTCACGGCCTTGTAGGGGTTGCCCCTGGCGTTCCCGGGCAGCTCGAGCAGCGCACCGAAGTCGATCGCGAAGCGACGCAGGTCGGCCGGGTCGACGAGGTGCTCGGACACCGCCCCGGCGAGGGCCACGACGGCAGCGGTCACGGTGTCGACGTCGCGGTCGAGCCCGGCGAGCCGGTCGTCCCGCGCACCGACGACCACCCGACGGGCGAGCTGCCAGGCGGAGGGCTCGGTGAGCACCTGGGACTCGCCGTCGCGTCCGACCAGCAGGGCGTTCTCGCGGAACACGGCGTTGGCGAACGCGTTGTAGGTGGAGACCGTCGGGGCCTCGAAGGCGTCGCCGGCGGTCAGGAGCCCGACGTCCTCGAGCGCACGGATCCGGTCGTTGATGCGCACGGACAGCTCACCGGCCGCCTTGCGGGTGAACGTCAGCCCGAGCACCTCGGCGGGACGGACGAACCCGTTCGCGAGCAGCCACACCACCCGCGACGCCATCGTCTCCGTCTTGCCGCTGCCGGCTCCCGCGACGACGAGCGCGGGAGCGAGCGGCGACTCGATGACCGCACGCTGCTGGTCGGTCGGGCGCGGTCGGCCGAGGGCGTCGGCGATCGCGTCGGCATCGTGGATCGCCGGGGGCGCGTCGGCGTCGTGGGCCGCCGGGGGCGCGGCGGTGTCGACACCTGCGTCGGCCCCGGGCTGCGTGTCGGTACCGGTCGTCACCAGGTCACCTCCCCCACCACGTGGATGCGGCACTCGACGCCGGTCCGCGCCCGGTCGCAGTGGTCGTCGACGTTCGCCAGGAAGGTCCGGCCGGCCATCCCCCGCGCGACGGCGTGCAACCGTTCCCGGTAGGCCTCGCGCGCCTCGTCATCGAAGGCGTGCTGCGTGCGCTCCGAGTACGCCTGTCCCGAGCGGGGGTTCTGCACGAAGACGAGTCGGGCGTCGGCCATCGGCGCGCCCGCCGGGACCCCCTCGACCGCGCCGTCCTCGACCGCGAGCTGGTACGCGCCGAGCTGGGGGTGCTCCGGCATGTCGTTCTTCTCGCTCGGCATGGAGCGGCCGGTCTTCAGGTCGACGACGCTGACCCGCCCGTCGGGGTCGACCTCGATGCGGTCGATGCTGCCGCGCATCCGCGCCGGCCCGGTCACGAGTGCGAACGACGTCTCCGCGCCGAGCAGCCGTCGACCGGCGCTCGCGAACGTGCGCAGGTAGTCGCTGAGCCCCTCGATCATCCGCCGGGTCCGCGCGCGTTCGCGGTCGGCGACCCACGGCGACTCGAAGGTCAGCTCGTCCCAGCGCCCGTCCACGTGGTCCCACAGCGACTCGACGTCGACCGCGGTGGCCTGCTCCATCGCCTCGTGGACGATCGTCCCGATGCCCATCGCCGGGCTCGGCGCGCTGCCACCGAAGGTCTGCACGAACCAGTGCACCGGGCACTCCTCGAAGGTGCCGATGCGCGAGGGCGACACCGCGACCGTCGGCGCGACCGGCTCACCGTCCTCGTGCTCGGGCGCCGGCGGGGCGTCCAGGTCGACCAGCGGGTCCTCCGTCGTCGGCTCGGCCGTCCCGTACCACTCGTCCGGTGACGCACCGGCGACCCCGGCCTCGGCGAGCCGTGCGAGGGCGGATGCGGCCTCGTGGTCGCCCGAGGCGACGACGCGGCGCCGCAGCGAACCCGCCATGCCCCGGAGCGACAGCGGGTGCACGGTCGGTTGCCGGTCCGGCGGCACCGGGACGAGCCGGACGAAGGGCGACGGTGCCTCGTCGTCGTTGGCGACCGTGCCGATGACGACCTGGGTGGTGGCGCGGGAGACGGCGCGGGCGAACAACCGGAGCTCGTCCGCGATGACGGCTGCCCGGTCGTCGACGGTCTGGTCGTCGATGCCGGCGGCTGCGCGGACCAGCCCGTCCGGGTCGAGCAGGCTCCCCCGCACCCGGGTGTTCGGCCAGACACCGTCCTGGAGCCCGAGCACGACGACCACGTCGCACTCGAGCCCGATCGTGGCCGAGGGGGTGAGCACGCGCACGCGGCCCGCCGTGCGGTCGGGGCCGATGGAGTCCTCGGGCAGGTCGGCGCCGAGCAGGTCGTCGACGAACACCCGCGCGGGCGCGTCCGGGGTGCGCTCGACGAAGCGCTTCGCCGCGGTGAAGAGCCCGACGACGGCGTCGAGGTGCCGGTCGGCCTCAGCGGCCCCGACACCTCCTGCCGCGGACTGCCCGCCCCAGGCCGTCGCGAGGCCGCTGCGCTCCCACAGTCCCCACAGGATCTCCTCGATGCTGGCGTCCGCGGCGGCGTCCGCCCGCGCCTGCACGAGGCTGCGGGCGAGTCGGGTCGCGCGTCGGGCGAAGCCGGCGTCGACGGTGGCGAGCCGTTCGGGGGCACCGAGCGCCTCGACGAGCAGCTCGTCGGCGGTACGGGTCCCGCCGCCCGCGAGTTCCTCGCGACGCAGGGCGAGCCGGAGACGGCGCATCGCCAGGGTGTCCAGGCCCCCGAGGGGTCCGGTCGCGAACGACGTCGCCAGGTCGGCACCGAGCGGGAGCACCCCGAGCGCGACCGCGGCGGCGTCGAGGAGCGCCCGGGCAGCGCTGTCGTCACGCGGGCGCACCGGAGCGGCGCCGGCCGTCGCGGGCACTTCGGCGACGGACAGGGCACGCACGAGTTCCGGGATGGCCGCTCCGCTGCGGGTGACGACGGCCATCCGGTGCCACGGCAGGCCGTCCAGCAGCCGGTGTTCACGGAGGCGCCGGGCGACGGCGACGACGAGCGCCGAACGGCTGCCGGCCTCGAGGTGCAGCACGGCGTCGCTCCGGGCACCGGTCGTCGACGCGACGGCGGTGCGCTGGCGTCCGGCCGCGGCGGCCCCGATGCGCGCCGTCACCGCGCCGACGAGCTCCCGGACCGGTGCCGCGTGCCGGTGCACCGTGCCGAGCACGACCTCGTCGACGCGCGCCACACCGAGCCGGGTGGCCAGGCGTCCGAGCACGTCCGGCTCCGCACCGCGGAACGCCGAGGCCGCGATGTCCGGGTCCCCGAAGGCCACGACCTGCACCCCGGAGCGGGCGAGCGCCCCGAGCAGGGCGACCTCGCCCTCGACGAGTTCCTGTGTGTCGTCCACGACGACCAGGCGCAGCGCGGCGACACTCGCCGGGACCTCGTGTCGCAGCACTGCGGCGGTCGCGAAGGCCACGAGCTCCGCGGCGTCGAGACTGCTGCCACGGAAGGCCGTCACCGCTGCGCGGTACTCGTCCACGAAGTCACCGACGGCGCGCCACTCGGGGCGACCGCGCTCGTCGGCGAGCTCCCGCATGTCCTCGGGCTCCACCCCGGCGGCCACGGCGCGCATCATCACGTCGCGGAGTGCCGTGCGGAAGCCGGCCCGTTCCCGCACGACGGCGGTGATCGGCGCCGGCCACTCCGGTCCGACCCCGTCGGTCTCGTGCCCCGCGAGCAGGTCGGCGATGATGCGGTCCTGCTCGCCGCCCGTGAGCAGCGTCGGCGGCTCCTGCCCCTGCAGCGCGGCGGCGTGCGTGACGACCTGGAAGGCCAGGGAGTTGACCGTCCGGGCGAGCGCGCCGGGGACCGCCCGGTCGACCGCGGCCGCCAGGCGATCGCGGAGCGCCGTGGCTGCGGTGCGGGCCGAGGTCAGCGCGAGCACCGTGGCGTGACCGTCCGGCGAGACCGCGTCCGGACGGGAGAGCCGGTCGGCGACGAGCCGCGCGAGCGTGGTGGTCTTGCCGGTGCCCGGCGCGCCGAGCACGGCGGCGTGCCGGCCCTCCGGCAGCGCGAGCACGGCGTCCTGCGCGGGGTCGGCGACGAGCGGGCGGACGACCCCGACGTCCTCGGGGAGGGTCGTCAGCGTGGTCCTGGGCACGCGGACACGGTACCGAGGACGGCCGACAGCAACGCTCGACGCACCGGGACCGCCGTCGGCGGTGCGCCCCCGGCGAACGCCCGGGCCGACGGGGTACCGCTCGGATACGCTGTGCTCGTGGACATCAAGATCGGCATCATCAACAGCCCGCGCGAGATCGCCTTCGAGACCGCCCAGAGCGCCGAGGAGATCGAGCAGGCCGTGGCAGCGGCCCTCGAGTCGCAGTCGACCCACCTCTCCCTCAAGGACGAGAAGGGCCGCCGGTTCATCGTGCCCGTCGCCTCGCTCGCCTACGTCGAGGTCGGCGCAGAGGAGTCCCGCCGCATCGGCTTCGTCGCCTGACGTGGAGCTGCTCTTCGCCGTGCTCGGCGGCCTCATCGCGGGGGCCGTCGCGCACGTCGTGGTGCCGTGGCGCTCGACGCGCGGCGCACTGCTCGGACCCGTCGTCGGCGGCGTCGTTGCGGCCGTCGTGTGGGAGGCCCTGACCTGGGCCGGTTGGCCGTACGACGGCGGATGGATCTGGGTCGTGGCCCTGGTGGGTGCCGGGGTCGTCGCCGTCGTGACCGAGTGGGTCCTGGGTCGTCGTCGCACGGCCGCGGACGAGCACGCCTTCGAGCGCGCACGCACCGAGCGCGTCTGACCGAGCAGGCCCGAGCGAGCGCGCCCCGCGCCCCGGGCCGTCGACGCGGCCCGCGCCTCAGGCGGTCAGGCCGAGCGCGTCCATCCGCCGTGTGTGCGCAGCGATGAGCTCCGTCCACACGGGCTCGAGCTTCTCCTGGTCCTCACGGGCGTGGACCGCCAGCGCCGACCGTGCCACGAGCAGCGTGTCCCCCACGAGCCGCCGGCCCCACATCGCCAGGCGCGACCCGACGCGCGGGTCCTGCTCGATGTGTGCTGCCAGCTCCTCGACGACCGCGGGTTCCTCGCGCGCGTCGAACACCGTCCGCAACCGCTGCCGGACGTCGAGCGGCAGCGACCGGAGCAGGTTGCCGAAGAGGTCGTTGAGGATCCCTGCCGTCACGTAGCCCGTGAGCATGGACTCGTACCAGTCAGCGCCGCTCGTGCGCAGCAGGAAGCGGTCGATCGCCTCGCGGTGGGGCTCCATGAGCTCCGCGGGCGCCCACCCGCCTCGTTCGATCTCGGCGACGATCGTCCGGTGCCGCTCGAGCGCGGTCGTCGCGAGCACGCCCGTGACGAGCCGCCCGGCCATCGTCGGCGCCGCGGCACCGGCTCGACCCATCGTCTCGTAGAGCGACAGCTGCAGGTAGGCCGCCTGCCCCAGGTACACGTCGAGCTCGGGACTCACGTCGTCCAGCTGCAGGCGCTCCACGGGCTTGGCGTTCCGCGGGTTCCGCGACGCCAGCCACGCGGCGGCGAGCTGCGCAGCGCGCTTCCGGTTCCACCACGACACCACGCCCCAAGCATACGGGCCGCGGGCACCACTCCCGCCCGGCAGGCGCTGTCCTCGCCCGCCGTCGGTAGACTGGCCTGGACTTCCACCAGGACTAAGGTGATTCTTTGACTTTCGCAGACCTCAACATCGAGCAGGACATCGTCGACGCGCTCGCGACGAAGGGCATCGCCGAGCCCTTCCCGATCCAGCAGCAGACGATCCCGCTCGCCCTCACCGGCCAGGACATCATCGGCCAGGCCAAGACGGGTACCGGCAAGACCTTCGGCTTCGGCCTGCCGCTGATCCAGCGTCTCGGCGCCGACCCGGAGCACGGCGTCAAGGCGCTCGTCGTCGTCCCGACCCGCGAGCTCGCGGTCCAGGTGACCGAGGACCTCGAGCTCGCCACGTCGAACCGGTCGACCACGATCGTGTCGATCTACGGCGGCAAGGCGTACGAGGGCCAGATCGAGCAGCTCAAGGCCGGCGCGCAGATCGTCGTCGGCACGCCCGGTCGCCTCATCGACCTGCAGCGCCAGCGCCTGCTCGACCTGTCGAAGGTGCAGGAGGTCGTGCTCGACGAAGCAGACCGCATGCTCGACCTCGGCTTCCTGTCGGACATCGAGCGCATCTTCCAGGCCGTCCCCGCGGTGCGCCACACCATGCTCTTCTCGGCGACGATGCCGGCTCCGATCGTGGCGCTGGCCCGCCGGTTCATGACGCGCCCGGTGCACATCCGCGCGACGGACCCCGACGAGGGCCTGACGCAGGCGAACATCAAGCACGTCATCTACCGCGCGCACTCGCTCGACAAGGACGAGGTCATCGCCCGCATCCTGCAGGCCGAGGGCCGCGGCAAGACCGTGATCTTCACGCGCACGAAGCGCGCCGCCGCGAAGCTCGTCGAGGAACTGAAGGACCGTGGCTTCAACGCCGCCGCCGTCCACGGCAACCTCAACCAGGAGCAGCGCGAGCGCGCGATGGCGGCGTTCAAGGCCGGCAAGCGCGACGTGCTGATCGCGACCGACGTCGCGGCGCGCGGCATCGACGTGGACGACGTCACGCACGTCATCAACCACACGATCCCGGACGACCCGGACACGTACCTGCACCGCGCCGGCCGCACCGGTCGTGCCGGCAAGACGGGCATCGCGGTCACCTTCGTGGACTGGGACGACCTGCACAAGTGGACGCTCATCGACAAGGCCCTCGAGTTCGGCATCCCCGAGCCCGTCGAGACCTACTCGTCGTCGCCGCACCTGTTCGCCGACCTCGACATCCCCGCCGGGACGAAGGGACGCCTGCCCGGTGCGCCCTCGCACGCGGCCGAGGCAGGTTCCTCCGCCGGCCGTGGCGCGCAGCGGACCGGTGACCGTCGCGGCTCCGAGCGCAGCGGAGACCGCCAGGGTGGCTCGCGTCCGCGCTCGCGCACCCGGTCGGGAGGCTCGTCCGACGCCGTCACGTCGGCTCCGGCCGCCGAGTCCACGGGTCCCGACGCCGCGCAGCCCGCCGGCGAGGGCTCGACCCCCGACGGGGCCGCGAAGCGCCGTCGCCGTCGTCGTCGTCGCAGTGGTTCCGCCGAGGCGACCACCTCGGCACCGCAGGGCACCGGCGAGGGCGAGTAGCGCCTCCCGTCCGCAGGCCCCGTCACCCACGTGACGGGGCCTGTGTCACGTCCGCGCGCCTCCGCCCCGTCCACCTGGCATCGCGGATGCGACAGCGGCCGATCTGATATGTCACACTGGAGATGTGTCGTCCTCATCTCTCCGTCGATCCGTCCGCGACTTCGGGCCCAGCGCGTCGGTCGGGTTGTTCGCATTCCTCCTGGCGGTGTCCACGATCGACGTCCCGAGCATCTGGGTCGACGAGACCGCGACCCGCATCGCCGTCGAGCTCGACGGTGACCGGTTCAGCGACATGCTCCGCGAGATCGACCTCGTGCACGGCGCGTACTACAGCGTCCTTCGAGCGTGGGCGACGGTCGCGGGCACGTCGATCGCGGCACTCCGCCTGCCCTCCGCCGTCGCGATCGGACTCACCGCGTCGATGGTGGTGGTCCTCGGTCGCCGGGTGCGGTCCACCAGGGTCGGTGTCCTCGGCGGGATCGTCCTGACGCTGCTCCCACCGGTCCTCTACACGGGTGGCGACGCCCGGCCCCGCGCCCTCGCCTGCGCTGCCGTCACGGCCGCCTGCCTCGCGTTCGTCATCGCGACGCAGGAGTCCGGTGGCCGCGCCCGGCTCGCCTGGACGGCCCACGCAGCGCTGGGGTCCCTCGCGGTGGTCCTCAACGTGCACGACATGCTGGTGCTCGCCGCACTCGGGGTCACGGTCCTCGTGTCCGCTGCGCGCCGTTCGGTGGGACGATCCACGCTCGTCGGCTGGACGACCGCGACGGCTGCGAGTGCTGCGATCGTGGTGCCCTTCATGTGTGCAGCAGCGGGACAGGTGCACCAGGTGGGGTGGATCGAACGCCCCGACCCGGTCCGACTCATCGCCGAGGTCGGCGTCTTCCAGTGGTTCTTCACGTCGATCCCGGCGGCGATCGTCGGGTGGGGGTGCGTCCTGGTGGCGTTGACCTCGCCTCGACGCCGTGGACCCGGATCCGTCGGTGCGCGGACACTCCTCGTCCCGTGGCTCCTCCTGCCGACCGCGGTCCTGGTGGCCACGCTCCTCACCGCGCACCCCATGTACCACTGGAGGTACCCGTCGATGTCCCTGCCGGCACTGGCGCTGCTGATCGCGCTCGGCCTCGACCGACTGCGCCCACTCGTGCGCTGGGCGGTCGCAGCCGTCCTCGTCGTGGCCTGCGTCGTGAGCTGGACCACCGAGCGGTTCGACGCGCCACGACCGGATCTCCGACGAGCCGCGCAGGTCATCGTCGCGGAACGCTCGGTCCGTCCGGGCCCGGCCGGCATCGTCTACGGTCCCTCCGTGAACCGGTCGGAGGACATCCGTCACGATCGCCCCGAGGCGGTGCGGGGTCTCCGTGACCTGACCCTGCTGCCGGCCCGGCAGCACGGGGCCGGGTGGTTCAAGGACCAGCGGGCCCAGCCCGATGTCATCCCGCGGCGGTCGGACGGGCTCCGGACGGTCTTCTACGTGGGGATGGCCGGGAGCGAAGAAGAAGCCGAGGTCCGAGCGGCACTCGACGAATCAGGGTTCGACGAGGTCTCCACCCGGACGTTCCGAGGAGGACGGGTCGGCACGGGGGTCGTGACGACGTTCGTCCGCTGACCGGTCCTCAGGCCAGGCGGGAGCCCGCGCCGTGCACCGGGTCGCTGCCGGTGGCCTGGTCGACGATGGCGTCGAAGGAGTGCCGCGCGGTCCGGTGCTCGCCGAACCGGTTCGGCTTGCCGGTGCCGTGGTAGTCGCTCGAACCGGTGACGAACAGGTCGTAGCGATCGGCCCAGTCGAGCAGCGTCCGCTTGCCGTGAGCGAGGTTCTCGCGGTGGTCGACCTCGAGCCCGCCGAGGCCGGCGTCGACGAGGTCACGCAGCATGGGCTCGTCGATCACGATCCCGCGCGAGGACGCCGCCGGGTGCGCGATCACCGGCACGCCACCGGCGCCGCGGATGAGCTCGACGCCGCGCAGGGGCGTCGGCGCCTCGTGCGGTTCGTAGTAGCCGGAGGCCGGGTGCAGGATCCCGCGGAACGCCGCGCTGCGATCCGGCTCGAGCCCCCGGGCGACCAGGGCGTCGGCGATGTGCGGGCGACCGATGGTGGCGCCGTCGCGCGCCTGCGCGAGGACGTCGTCCCACGTGATCGGGTGGTCGCGACCGATGCGCTCGACCATGCGCCGTGCCCGCGCGAACCGGCCGTCGCGGATCCGGGCGGTCTCTGCGACCAGGGCCTCGTCGGTCGGGTCGACCAGGTAGCCGAGCACGTGCACGCTCCGATGGCCGACGCGGGTGCTCAGCTCGAGGCCGGGGAGCAGCGACATCGGGCGGTCGCGGACGGCGGCGGTCGCCTCGTCCCAGCCGGCCGTCGTGTCGTGGTCCGTCAGGGCGACGCCGTCGAGGCCGGCAGCGGCGGCGGCAGCGACGAGCTCCGCCGGCCGCTCGGTGCCGTCGGACACGCTCGAGTGGGCGTGCAGGTCGATGAACGGATCGGGCACGTCGACCATGCTACCGACAGGTGAACAGCCGCTCAGGCCGGAGGGTCAGCTCGGTGCGATGATGGGTGACATGGCCGACACCACTCCTCGCGCGACGAGCAACCGATCCACCACCCCCGGGTCCTCGACCTTCAAGGACCACATCGCGTCGCAGTGGGCGGACCGGGAGCGTCCCACCCCCGAGCCGCGCGAGCAGTCGCCCTTCGCGGCGGAGCGACGTGCTCGCATCTCGGAGCTGCACCCCGGACGCACGATCGTCGTCCCCGCGGGTCAGGCGAAGGTGCGGTCGAACGACTGCGACTACCCGTTCCGTCCGCACTCGACCTTCGCGCACCTGACCGGCTGGGGCACCGACACGGTCGTCGGCTCCGTCCTGGTGATGACCCCGAACGGGTCCGGTCACGACGCCACGCTGTACTTCCGCGCCACGGCCGGCCGTGACTCCGAGGAGTTCTACGCGAACCCCGAGATCGGTGAGTTCTGGGTCGGGCCCCGCCCCTCGCTCGACGAGGTCGCCGCCGACCTGGGTCTCGCGACGGCCGACCTCGGCGCCTTCGCCGGGGTGGCCGACGGCCTCGACGCATCCGTCCTGCTCGTCCGCGATGCCGACGCCGAGCTGACGCGCGCCCTCGACACCCGACTCGGCACGACGGTCGGCGGTGCGGACGCCGTGGACGGGGCCCCGGCGACCGAGGACGTGCTCTCCCGTGACCTGTCCGAGCTCCGGCTGGTCAAGGACGCGTACGAGGTGCACGAGCTCCGCAAGGCCGTCGAGGCCACGGGGTCGGGCTTCGACGACGTCATCGCCGACTTCGACGCCGTGCTCGCGCACCCTCGCGGCGAGCGCATCGTCGAGGGCACGTTCAACCGTCGCGCACGGGCCGACGGCAACACGGTCGGCTACGACACGATCGCCGCGTCCGGCCACCACGCGTGCATCCTGCACTGGACCCGCAACGACGGCGCGGTGCAGCCGGGCGACCTGATCCTGATCGACGCCGGCGTCGAGGTCGACTCGTTCTACACCGCCGACATCACCCGGACGCTCCCCGTGTCGGGCACCTTCACCGACGTGCAGCGCATGGTCTACGAGGCCGTGCTCGAAGCCGCCGACGCCGCGTTCGCGATCGTGAAGCCGGGCATCACCTTCCGCGAGGTGCACGCCACCGCGATGGAGGTCATCGCGAAGAAGACCGCCGAGTGGGGCTTCCTGCCCGGTACGGCCGAGGAGTCGCTGCAGCCGGACAACCAGTTCCACCGCCGCTACATGGTGCACGGGACGAGCCACCACCTCGGGCTCGACGTCCACGACTGCGCGAAGGCCCGTCGCGAGATGTACATCGACGGCGTCGTGCAAGCGGGCATGGTGTTCACGATCGAGCCCGGCCTGTACTTCCAGCAGGACGACCTGACCGTGCCCGAGGAGTTCCGCGGCATCGGCGTCCGGATCGAGGACGACGTCCTGGTGACCGAGGACGGCGCCGAGAACCTGTCGGTCGGCATCCCCCGGACCCCCTCGGAAGTGGAGGGGTGGATCGCCCGCACCGGCCGCTAGCCTGAGCGGGTGACGATGCCCGACGCCTCCCCCAGCACGACGTCCGCCCCGACCGACGGCCCGATCGCGCCGCGCGGGCTGGTGATCGACGTCGAGCACTTCGACTCGCCCGACGCACAGCGGCTCCGCGCCGCCCAGCGTCTCGAGATCGACCGGGCCTACGGCGGGGACACCGAACCGGGCGAGAAGCCGACGGCCGACTCGATCGCGGTCTTCTTCCTGGCCCGCGACGAGGACGGCACGCCCCTCGGCTGCGGTGGCCTGCGCCTGGTGCAGGACGGCATCGCCGAGGTGAAGCGGATGTACGTGCGGCCGGAGTCCCGCGGGGCCGGGGTGTCGAGCGCGATCCTCCGTCGCCTCGAGGAGGCCGCGATCGACCTGGGTTCCCCGGCGCTCGTGCTCGAGACCGGCGACGAGCAGAAGCGCGCGATCGGGTTCTACGAGCGCGAGGGCTTCCGCCGCATCGCGCAGTTCGGGCCCTACGTCGGAGCGGCGCGGTCGATGTGCTACTCGAAGGTGCTCTGACCGCCGAGCCCTGACCGGCGACCCGTGACCGGAGCCCTGACCGGTCACGCGCCGCAACGGAGGACGCCCGCGTCGACGATCGTCGACGCGGGCGTCCTCCGGTTCGGTCCCTCCGTCAGCCGCGCTCGCCGTCGCGGCGGTCGTCGGGTGCCGAGCCGGGTCGCTGGTCCGCACCGGCGGAGCGCTCGTCGGCTCCGTCGACGCGCTCCCCGTACTGCGGGGGCTGGCCCGGTCGTGACTGCGGGACACGCGGGTCCGACGTCGGCGCCGGCTGCGGCGCCGTCTGCGGGGTCTCGCCGTACCGGGGGCCGTCGTTCGTCCCGTACCGCGGGCCGTCGTTGGTCCCGTACCGCGGACCGGCGGCCGACGGGCCGGACTGCTGCGGGCCTCCAGGCCGGTGCTGCTGCGGCTGGTGCGGCGTCGCGTGCCCACCGTAGGGCGAGCTCTGCTGGGGGCCCGGACGCCACGGCTCCTGCCCCTGGGACGGACGGGCCTGCGAACCCGGCGCGCCCGGCTGCGGAGCGTCGTTCCAGTGCGTCGACGGCGTCGCGCCGTGCTGGCCGAGGATCCGCTGCGCCTGGCCGGTGAGCTGCGGGTCGACGACGATCTGGTAGTTCGTGGCGAGCACCTGGTGCACGCTCGTGAAGTCCCGCTGCCGCTTCGTGATCGCGAACGAGACGATGCCGTACAGCATGCCGAACGCGGCGCCGATGATCGCCGCGGCGATGATCAGACCGCCCGCCGTCGGTGAGAACAGCGTCAGCACGATGCCGAAGAAGATGCCGAGCCAGAGACCGGAGAGCGCGCCCGCGATGGCCGCACGGCCGTAGGTCATCTTCCCGGTGACGCGCTCGACGGTCTTCAGGTCGTTGCCGACGATCGAGATCTTGGCGACGGGGAAGTCCGCCTCGGCGAGCTTCGCGACGACGCGCTGGGCATCGGGGTAGCTGTCGTAGGTGCCGAGGACGTCCCCACGCGGCAGCGTCGGGAAGGCCTGGGCGGTGCGTCCGGCGAACGGGCTCTGGTTGCTCACCCAGCCATCATCCACCGGGCACCTTGCGATCACACGTGCGCCTCCCGGGAACCTCCGGGGCAGGGGCGCAGCGGCTGGTGCACCGAGCCGCGCGTCCCCTCGGTGTGCGCAGGGTGCGCTCGTCCCGGGCCCGCGCGGCAGCGACTACGCTGGACGGGTGAGCGCCACGAAGGTCTTCGTCGCCCGCCTCGCCGGGTGCTCCGTCTTCGACCCCGCGGGCGACCGCGTCGGTCGCGTCCGGGACGTCCTGGTCGTGTACCGCCGCGTCGACGCCCCGCACGTCGTCGGGCTCATCGTCGAGGTGCCCGGCAAGCGCCGCATCTTCCTCAGCATCGGCCGCGTCACGTCGATCGGCGCCGGTCAGGTCATCACCACCGGCATCGTCAACATGCGTCGCTTCGAGCAGCGCGGGGGTGAGGTGCGCGTCATCGCGGAGATGCTCGGCCGCAAGGTCCTGCTGACGCGCGACCGCATCCGCGCCACGATCGAGGACGTCGCGATCGAGGACCGCGGACAGGGCGACTGGGAGGTGTCGCAGCTCTTCCTCCGCAAGCCGAAGACGACGCCGTCGCCGTTCGGCAAGGGCCCGACGACGTTCGCCACGTGGAACGAGGTCACCGAGGACGAGCTCCCCGGCGAGGCCCAGTCCGCCGAGCACGTGATCGCCGCCTACTCCGACCTGGTCCCGGCCGACCTGGCGTCGACGCTCCTCGACCTGCCCGAGGAGCGCCGGTTCGAGGTCGCCGAGGAGCTCCCCGACGACCGCCTCGCCGACGTGCTCGAGGAGATGCCCGACCAGGAGCGCATCGAGATCCTGACCCGGCTCGAGGACGCCCGCGCAGCCGACGTCCTCGACCAGATGCAGCCCGACGACGCCGCCGACGTGCTCGCGCAGTTCCCCGACGACCGGAGCGAGGCGCTGCTGCAGCTCATGGAGCCGGAGGAGGCGCAGGACGTCCGCATGCTCCTCGAGTACGAGCCGGACACCGCGGGTGGTCTCATGACCACCGAGCCCGTCATCGTCTCGGCGGACGCGACCGTCGCCGAGGGGCTGGCGCTCATCCGCCGGCACGAGCTCGCCCCGGCGCTCGGCGCGAGCGTGTGCGTGGTGCTGCCGCCGTACGAGCCGCCGACCGGTCGGTTCCTCGGGCTCGTGCACTTCCAGCGCATGCTCCGGTACCCGCCGAACGAGCGCCTCGGCACGCTCATCGACCAGCAGACCGAGCCGGTCCGCGTCGACGCGAGCGCTGCCGAGGTCACGCGCGTGATGGCGACCTACAACCTCGTGTCCGTCCCCGTGGTCGACGACGCCCACCGTCTGGTCGGGGTGGTGACGATCGACGATGTCCTCGACCACGTCCTGCCGGACGACTGGCGAAGTCACGGCGAGGGGGATGCCCCCTCGCGACTCCGCCAACGCCAGCGCAAGACGCCCGTGACGACGGGGAGGAGGACCACCCGTGGCCCGAACGGATGACAACCGCCAGGAGCGACTCGACTCGCCCAAGGGCATGCGCACGCGTGTGCTCCCGACCCGCCGCCGTGGCCGCGGGGACACCTTCGGTCGGGCGACCGAGGGCATCGCGCGGGCGATGGGAACGCCCTGGTTCCTGGTCGGCCTGACCCTCTTCTGTGCCCTGTGGATGGGCTACAACACCCTCGCTCCGAAGCCGTGGCAGTTCGACTCGGCTGCGATCGGCTTCACCGCGCTCACCCTGGTGCTCTCACTGCAGGCCTCGTACGCGGCGCCGCTCATCCTGCTCGCGCAGAACCGGCAGGACGACCGCGACCGCGTGCAGTTCGAGCAGGACCGCCAGCGCGCCGAGCGCAACCTCGCCGACACCGAGTACCTGGCCCGCGAGGTCGTCGCCCTCCGTCTGGCGATGCGGGAGATGGCGTCGAAGGACTTCATCCGCGCCGAGATCCGGTCACTGCTCGAGGAGCTCGACCGGCGGGACGCCGAGGAGGCAGCGCTGCGCGCCGACTCCGTCGACGACGGTGAGGGAGCGGCGAGCACGCGTGGCTGACGGCACCGCAGCGACGCCCGACGAGCAGCTCGGCGCCGCGGTCCTCGCTGCGCTCGGTCGCGTGATCGACCCCGAGATCCGCCGCCCCGTCACGGAGCTCGACATGATCCGCGGGGTCGACGTCCGGCCGGGAGGCTCGGTGCGGGTCGACCTGCAGCTCACGATCGTCGGGTGCCCCGCCGCCGACACCATCGAGCGCGACGTGCGATCGGCCGCCGGTTCCGTGGACGGCGTGCACCACGTCGAGGTCGACGTCGACGTCATGAGCCCGGCGACCCGCGCCGCCCTCACCGAACGCCTCCGTGCCGGCCGGCCGCGCGGCGTGCAGTTCACCCCGGACTCCCTGACCCGCGTGATCGCCGTCACGAGCGGCAAGGGCGGGGTCGGGAAGTCGACGGTCACCGTCAACCTGGCCGTCGCGCTCGCAGCGGCCGGTCAGCGGGTCGGCATCGTCGACGTCGACGTGCACGGCTTCAGCGTGCCCGGCCTGATGGGGTTGACCGACGAGCACGGCGTCGCACCACGACCGACCCGTGTGGACAGCATGATCCTGCCGCCGGTCGCCCACGAGGTGAAGGTCGTCTCGATCGGCATGTTCGTCGACGACGTCTCGACCGCGGTGTCCTGGCGTGGACCGATGCTGCACCGCACGGTCTCGCAGTTCCTGACCGACGTGTGGTTCGGCGACCTCGACGTGCTCCTGCTCGACCTGCCGCCCGGCACCGGCGACGTGGCGATCTCGGTCGGGCAGCTGCTCCCCCACGCCGAGGTGCTCGTCGTCACGACGCCCCAGGCCGCGGCCGCCGACGTCGCCGAGCGGAGCGGGGTCGTCGCACGGCAGACCGGGCAGAAGGTCATCGGTGTGGTCGAGAACATGGCCGGGCTCGTGCAGCCCGACGGCAGCGTCCTGCACCTGTTCGGCGAGGGCGGCGGCGACGAGACCGCCGCTCGGCTCTCCCGGGGGCAGGACATCCCCGTGCCGGTGCTCGGCCGCGTGCCCCTGTCGGTCCCGCTCCGGGAGGGCGGCGACGTTGGCGTCCCCGTCGTGCTCGGCGCTCCGGAGGACCCCGCCGCGGTCGCCCTGCGGTCCGTCGCCGAGACCATCACCACGATGGGACGGGGCCTGGCCGGACGGAAGCTCGGGCTCAGCCTGTCCTGAGCGATCGTCGCGCACGGGCCGACGCGCCCGCTAGCGTGGCCGCATGGACAGCTCCGACCACGTCAGCGTCGACTGGGACGCCGCCCGCGCGACGAACCGCGCGAACTGGGACGACCGGGTCCCCATCCACGAGGGCGCGTACGACGTCGCCGCGCTCGACGACCCGGCACACCGGTCGGACGTCGTGCGCGACGACCTGCCCGCGCTCACGCCGTGGCTGCCCGGCGGCACGCTCACGGGGCTCGACGTCTGCCACCTGCAGTGCCACATCGGCACCGACACGGTCTCGCTGGCCCGCGAGGGTGCACGCCTCACCGGGGTCGACTTCTCGGCACCGGCGCTCGCGGCGGCAGCGGCCCTGGCCGACCGGCTCGGCCTCGACGTCACGTGGGTGGAGACCGACGTCCTCGACGCCCGCGCGGCCGTCACCGGCGACTTCGACGTCGTCTACACGAGCATCGGCACGATCTGCTGGCTCCCGGACCTCGACCGCTGGGCCGCGCAGGTCGCGGGACTCCTCAGGCCGGGCGGGGTGTTCTTCATCCGCGACGGACACCCCGCGCTGTACGCCCTGGACGAGGACGCGCCGGAGCTCGTGACGCGGCACCGGTACTTCCCCGACGGCACGGCCCAGCAGTGGGAGGACGCGGGCACCTACGTCGGCGAGGGCACCGTCGCGAACACCCGGACGTACGAGTGGCCGCACCCGCTGTCCGAGGTCGTCAACGCCCTGCTCGGCGCCGGACTGCGTCTCCGCCGACTGGACGAGGGGCGCACCCTGCCGTGGCGGTTCAGCCCGCGCATGGAGGAGGACGGCCACGGTTCGTGGGTGTGGCCCGCCCCGGACCGCGACCGGATCCCGACGACGTTCACGATCGTCGCGACGCGTGATTGAGAACGGACGGGAGGCCCGGTGCCAGCTGGCACCGGGCCTCCCGTCCGTCGTGTCGTGACGGGAGCCGCGTCAGGTCGCCTCGGTGTCGAAGGGGGCCGGCTCGCCCTCGGCGAGCGGCACCACCGGCGCCGTCGCACGCACCTTCGACGCGGTGACCTGCGCGGTCTCCACCGCGGCCGTGCTGCCGGCGGCGGTGCCCCCGGAGTCGAGCAGGGCATCGCGGATGATGCGACGGGGGTCGTACTGCCGGGGGTCGAGCTTCTGCCAGTCGACGTCGTCGAACTCGGGGCCCATCTCCTCGCGCATGCGGTCCTTCGCGGTGTCCGCGAACCGGCGGATCGCCTTGACGAACTCGGCGAGCTTCTGCGCGTACATCGGCAGGCGCTGCGGCCCGAGCAGCAGCACCGCGATGATCCCGATGATCAGGATCTTGTTGAAGTCGATGGACACGGCAACGAGCGTAACCCGTCCCACTGCGCCGCACCCGTAGAGTTGTCTCCCGAACGGAGTGTGCGTGTCAGAGAAAGAGTCGAACTGGAAGTTCGCCGAGGACATCGTCTCGGAGCCCGAGGTGATCGCCCGAGCGCGAGAGCACTCCCTCGAACTCGGGGTGGAAGCCGTCTCCCCCGCGATCGGCGCCCAGATCGCCGTGGTCGCAGCGGCATCGCGCGCGACGAGCATGATCGAGATCGGCACCGGGCTCGGCGTCTCGGGGCTCTACCTGCTGCGCGGCGCGCCCGATGCGACGCTCACGACGATCGACGTCGAGGTCGACCACCAGCAGTACGCCCGTGACGCCTACGTCGCCGCCGGCACGGCGCCCTCGCGCGTCCGGCTCATCCCGGGTCGGGCGAACCAGGTGCTGCCCCGGATGAACGAGGCGTCGTACGACGTCGTCCTCGTCGACGCCGACCCCGAGCACGTGATCGAGTACGTGGAGCACGGACTCCGCCTCGCGCGCGTCGGGGGCACCGTGCTCGTGCCGCACGCGCTCTGGCGCGGTCGCGTCGCGGACCCGGTGCGTCGGGACCGCGCGACGACGGACTTCCGACTGCTGCTCACCGAGGTCTCGACCTCGGGCGCAGTGCGGAGTGCGCTCTCCCCCGCGGGGGACGGGCTGCTGCAGATGACGAAGGTCTCGGCCTGACCCGCCGGACGTCCTGACCCGACGGACGTCCTGGACCGACGGACATCCTGATCCGATGGACGTCCTGGATCGACGGACGTCGCGGCCCGGTCTGCCGGTTCCGTCGGCCACGACGCACACGAGAGGCCCGGAGCGTACGCGCTCCGGGCCTCTCGTCGTGGTGCGTCGACGGACTAGGCGGAGACGACCTCTGCCAGTGCGTCGTGGAGTTCCTTGGCCTCGGCGTCGTTGACCGAGACCACCAGGCGGCCTCCACCTTCGAGCGGAACCCGCACGATGATGAGTCGACCCTCCTTGACAGCCTCCATCGGCCCGTCACCGGTCCTCGGCTTCATCGCTGCCATCAGATGTCCCCTTTCGTGCAGAAGATGCAGGCCCATTATCCCGTACCGAGGGGGCAACTGCGAAACCGCCCAGGTTGGGGGTGTCGGAATGCGACGTTCTCGCGGCTCCGGGTGGTCACCTTGGCGTGTGCCGAACATCCGCTCCATGCTGCGTCCACAGGTCGATCCGGTCGTCGAGGCGGTGCCGAGGGGCATGCGCATCGCCGGAGCGTTCTCGTGGCGTTTCCTCGTGGTGGTGGCTGCCCTCGCCGTCGTCGTCGCCCTCGTGGTCCTGCTGCAGGACATCCTCGTGCCGTTCCTGGTCGGGCTGCTCGTCTGCGCACTGCTCGCCCCCTTCTCGGCGTTCCTGCAACGTCACCGGTGGCCGAAGTGGCTCGCCGTGCTCACGGCCTGCATCTCGGTCGTGGTCGTCCTCGGTGTCCTGGCGCTCGTCGTGACGGCGCAGATCCGCTACGACCTGCCGACGCTCGAGCGTCGACTGACGAGCAACGTGCAGACCTTCCAGACCCTGCTCGCGTCCGAGCCGTTCGGCATCACCTCGGCGCAGGTCACGAAGTACCTGGCGGAGGCGACGAAGTTCCTGCAGACCCACGTCGCGTCGATCCTGTCCGGGGCCGCCGAGGCGGGCAGCGGGCTGGTGCACGCGCTCGAGGGGCTGTTCATCGTGGTGTTCACGACGATCTTCGTGCTCATCGACGGCCGCCGGATCTGGTCGTGGGTGGTGCGGATCTTCCCGCGACGCTCGCGCGGACGCATCGACGCCGCGGGTCAGGCGGGGTGGAAGACCCTCACCAGCTTCATCCGCGTGCAGCTCGTCGTCGCGGTGACGGACGCACTCGGCATCGTCATCGGCGCGCTCGCGCTCGGCCTCCCGCTCGCCGTCCCGATCGGCGTGATCGTGTTCTTCGGCGCGTTCGTCCCGGTGGTCGGGGCGATCGTCGCCGGCATCGTCGCCGTGCTCATCGCGCTGGTCTTCAACGGACTGGTGCCGGCGCTGGTCATGCTCGCCGTGGTGGTGGTGGTCCAGCAGCTCGAGAGCCACGTGCTGCACCCGTTCCTGACCGGCTCGGCCGTCCGGGTGCACCCGCTCGGCGTCGTGCTCGGTGTGACCGCGGGCACCACGATCGCCGGCGTCGTCGGAGCCTTCTTCGCCGTGCCGTTCATCGCGACGGTGAACGCGATGGTGCACGCCGCGGCCGACTGGCGCCCGGGCGAGGACCCCTCGGCGACACCCGCCGCCGAGGACTCAGACGACCGCGAGGTCGATCACGGCGGCGTCCAGTCGTAGCCGTCGACCCACCAGCAGGTGTACAGCCAGACGAACTGCAGACCGAGACAGACCGCGACCACCAGCACCCGGTAGCCCGACGACCGCGGGAGGGCCACGATGCCGAGGAGCGGCGCGATCGGCAGCAGGATGCGCCAGGTGCTCGACTGCGGGAAGAACACGGCGAGCAGGTAGACGACGTAGGCCACGCCCCACAACCGCAGCTCGAGGCCGACGCGCCGCACAGCGGGGTGCGCGACGAACACCGCGAACCCGACGAGCGCCACGGCGAGCAGGATCGCGCCCGCCGGCTGCCCGAACCACCAGCCGGCGCCCTGGATCCACGGCGCGAACGGGACGAGTTCCCGCCACCCGATGTACGACGACCGCCAGGCGAGCTCGGTGTCGGTGTACGCCTTCGGGACCCCGGTCACCGCCCACGCGATCGCCGGCCATGCGAGTCCGACGAGCCCCGAGACCGCACCCACGACGAGTGGCGGCAGAGCGGTGCGCAGGGTCGGCCGCTCGACCTCGCGCACCCATGACGGCCGGATCGTCCAGGCGGCCAGGAACAGCACCACGAGGAACGCGAACGCGAGCCCGGTCGGTCGGGTCATCCCGAGCAGCAGCACGACCGGCAGCATCGTCCACCAGCGGCGGTCGACCATCAGCAGCAGGGCGACCAGGAGCAGGAAGAGCCCCATCGCCTCGGCGTAGGCGACCTGGAACACGGCGGACACCGGCGCGACGCAGAACAGCACCGTGGCGAACGTCGCCCGGCCGTCGTCGAGGAAGCGGCCCATCAGCCGTCGGAACACCAGCGCAGCGCCCCACCCGGCGACCAGCGACACGGTGACCGCGACGGCCTCGAACGACGCCCCGGTCAGCACCATCAGCCCTCGGACGAGGAACGGGTACGCGGGCATGAACGCCCATGCGTTCTCGGTGACGTGGCCCGCGGCGTCCACCGGCAGGGTCGACGGGTACCCGTTCGACGCGATCACCCGGTACCAGGCGCCGTCCCAGATCGATGCGAAGGACAGGTACGACGGACGCGCACCGGTGAACGAGTTGGCGGTCTGCACACCGGCGAAGGCCAGGAGCATCGCCCCCGTCACGAGACGCGCGACCACGTAGACGACGGTGACCCGGACCCACCAGGGCACGAGCCGGTAGCGCGCGCGCCAGCGGCCGGCGCCGTGGAGCCCCGCGACGGTGCGCGCGGGGCCGGTGGTCACGCCGTCAGCCACCGACGCAGGCCGTCCTCGACCGCGGTGATCTGGTCGACGGGGACCTGCTCGTCGTCGTGGTGGGCGAAGACCGGCTCGCCGGGACCGTAGTTGACCGCCGGGACCCCGAGCGCCGAGAAGCGGGCGACGTCGGTCCACCCGTACTTCGGACGCGGGGCCGGGCCGCCGACCGCTGCGACGAACTGCTGCGCGAGCGGCGCGTCGAGCCCGGGGCGGGCGCCGGCGGCGAGGTCGACGATCTGCACGTCGTACCCGGCGAACAGCTCTCGGATGTGCGCGACCGCCTCGTCCGCGCTGCGCGACGGCGCGAAGCGGTAGTTCACGTGCACCATGGCCTCGTCCGGGATGACGTTGCCGGCGATGCCGCCGGTGATGCCCACGGCGTTGAGCCCCTCGCGGTACTCGAGCCCGTCGACCGTCACGGTGCGCGGTTCGTACGCCGCGAGCGTCGCCAGGATCGGTGCGGTCTTGTGGATCGCGTTGTCGCCGATCCAGCTGCGTGCGCTGTGGGAGCGCTTGCCGGAGGTCCGGACCTCGGCGCGGAGGTTGCCGTTGCACCCACCCTCGATCTGGGCCCCCGACGGCTCACCGAGGATCGCGAAGTCGCCCGCGAGCAGCTCGGGACGGGTCCGCGCCAGCCGACCGAGACCGTTCAGGGAGTCGCTGACCTCCTCGTGGTCGTAGAACACCCACGTGACGTCGACGTTCGGCTCGGTCAGGTCGTGCGCGAGCTTCAGCTGCACGGCGCACCCGGCCTTCATGTCGACCGTGCCGCGACCCCAGAGGATCTCGGTGCCGTCGTCCGCGGTCCGGAACTCGGTCGGCAGGTTGCCGTTGAGCGGCACCGTGTCGATGTGCCCGGCGATCACGACCCGGCGCTCGCGACCGAGCTGCGTGCGTGCCACGATCGCATCGCCGTCGCGCACGACGTCGAGGTGGGGCAGCGACGACAGCGCCGCCTCGATCGCGTCGGCGAGGGGTCCTTCGTTCCCCGACACCGACTCGATGTCGCAGACGGCGCGCGTGATGTCGATGGACGAGGCGGTGAGGTCGAGCTGCTCCGGCATGCGGTCAGCGTACCGGCCGCTTCCCTCAGCGGACGGTGAGGCGACCACCGGTGGACGGTGCCGATCCGTCCACAGCACCTTTGCCTCCAGGCCGGCCTGGTCGCGTCACCGACGTTCTCCACAGACCGTCTCCCCGGACGGGTCGCCGACCGGCCCGCTCGCTACCCTGGGGGCGTGACCGACGCGACCGCTGCCACCGACCGACCCACGCACGCCTGGGGCCACGGCCTCGCGACGATCGCCGCCGACGGCACCGTCCTCGACACCTGGTACCCCGAGACGCACCTCGGTGCGCGTCCGGCCGACGCGGTGTTCCCGCCCGAGCTCGAGGCGCACGTCGGCGACGACCCCCGGCGCGAGGTCCGGATCGAGGCGGTGACGACCGAGATCGTCATCGACGACGCACCGACCAGCACGCCCGATGCGTACCTGCGGCTGCACCTGCTCAGCCACCTGCACGTCCGGCCGAACACCGTCTCGCTCGACGGCGTCTTCGGTCACCTGCCGATCGTCGCCTGGACCAACGCCGGCCCGGTGCACCCGGACGCCCTCGTCCGCCTTCGTCCGGTCCTGCAGCGTGCGGGCATCGCGGTGCACGCGGTCGACAAGTTCCCCCGCCTGCTCGACTACGTCGTGCCGGACCGGGTGCGCATCGGCGACGCCAACCGGGTGCGGCTGGGCGCACACCTGGCTCCCGGCACGACCGTCATGCACGAGGGCTTCGTGAACTTCAACGCCGGCACGCTCGGTGACGCCATGATCGAGGGTCGGGTGTCGCAGGGGGTCGTCGTCGGAGACGGCACCGACATCGGTGGGGGTGCGTCGATCATGGGGACCCTGTCCGGCGGCGGGACGCACCGGGTGTCGCTGGGCGAGCGGGCGCTCCTCGGGGCGAACGCCGGCCTCGGCATCTCGCTCGGGGACGACTCCGTGATCGAGGCCGGGCTCTACGTGACGGCCGGCACCAAGGTCGTCCTGGTGGGTGTCGCTCCGAACCCGGACGGCACGCCGCGCACCGTGAAGGCCGCAGAGCTGTCGGGCGTGCCGAACGTGCTGTTCCGGCGCAACTCGCTCTCCGGTGCGGTCGAGGCCCTGCAGCGCCAGGGCCAGGGCATCCAGCTCAACACGGCGCTGCACGCGTAGCGCGGCTCCCGACGAGAGACGGCATGGGGGCGACGATCGCGGGGCCGCACGGACCGGTGCCCGTCCGGCGGTACGGACGCCCGGGCGGACCCACACTGGTCTGGTTGCACGGGGGCGGGTTCTTCCGCGGTGGCCTCGACCAACCGGAGTCGCACGCCGTCGCCACCGCGCTGGCCGCCCACGGGCTCGCCGTCGTGACCGTCGACTACCGCCTCGCTCCGCTGCCCGGGCTGCCCTGGGTCGGACGCCGTGGAGCTCGGCCCCGGGCGCGGTGGCCCCACGCGCACGACGACGTGCTCGCGGTGGTCCGACACACGAGGGCGCACACCGACGGGCCGCTGCTGCTCGGTGGGGCGAGCGCGGGGGCGTGCCTCGCGTCCGCCGCGACGCTCGGCCTGCTCGATGCCGGCGACCCGCCGGAAGGCGTCGTCCTCGCGTACGGCTTCCACCACGCCCGACTCCCCCGCGACCGCGCCGTGCAGCGCACCGTTCGCGGACACCGCCGTGTGACGCACGCCCCGTGGGCCCTCGACGTCGCGAACCGGAACGCGGTGCCCCGGACGGCACTCGGGCAGCGGACCGCGTTCGCCGGCGGACAGGACCTGACCGGCTTCCCGCCCGCCTTCGTCGTCGACGCCGCGTCCGACGCGATGCGGGCGTCGGGCGAGCGGTTCGCTGCCGAACTCGTCTCGGCGGGCACGTCGGTGGAGTGACACGTCCTGCCCGATCGGCACGCCTTCCTGAACCGACCGGGCACGCCCGCGTTCCGTGCTGCCGTCGACCTGCTCGGGACCTGGGCGACGGGCCGGTTCCCGGCGGCGGCGCACCGCGCCTGCTGAACGCCGCTCCTGAGCGCGGCGCCTGACCGCCGCTCCCGAGCGCCGCTCCTGAGCGCCGCGAGGAGTTCGCCGCGAGCCGGGTGACGCCGCCGGGGACCGACGGACCCCGGGCGCACTCACGGAACCGGGCGCACCCAGCAGAACCGGGCGCACCCAGCAGAACCGGGCGCACCCAGCAGAACCGGGCGCACCCAGCAGAACCGGGCGTACCTGATCCGCAGGTTCGACCAGGTACGCCCGATTCCGCTTGCCATGGCACGCGTGTCGGGAAGGAACGAGCTGCGCGCCGGACGGGAGGCGCGGTGCCAGCCCGCACCGCGCCTCCCGTCCGGCGCGTTCGCAGTTGCGCTCAGGTCACCGAGCGGGCAGGACACGCCGCGCGTCTCCTGCCGAGCGGGCAGGAACCGTCGCCGGACGACGCCGAGCGTCACAGAAATAGCCCGCTCGCGGCTCGCGACCGTCGAGCGTGACGGAAGAGGCCCGCTTGCGGGGCGCGAGCGGGCCTTCGGACCGGGGCCGGACGTCAGCGAGCGGGCAGGTCCCGCTCCGGGTGCCCCACGTAGAGCTGCTGCGGGCGGCCGATCTTGTTGAGCGGGTCGTTGTTGAGCTCACGCCACTGGGCGATCCACCCCGGCAGACGCCCGATGGCGAACAACACCGTGAACATGCGCGGCGGGAAGCCCATCGCCCGGTAGATGATGCCCGTGTAGAAGTCGACGTTCGGGTAGAGCTTGCGGCTGACGAAGTACTCGTCCTCGAGCGCGATCTGCTCGAGCTCCATCGCGATGTCGAGCAGGTCGTCCTGCACCCCGAGCGACTGCAGCACCTCGTGCGCGGACTCCTTCACGAGCTTCGCGCGCGGGTCGTAGTTCTTGTAGACGCGGTGCCCGAAGCCCATGAGCTTCACCCCGCGCTCCTTGTTCTTCACCCGCTCGACGAAGCGCGACACCGGCTCGCCGGAGTCCTTGATCTGCTGCAGCATCTCGAGCACGGCCTCGTTCGCGCCACCGTGCAGCGGCCCGTACAGCGCGTTGATGCCGGCGGAGATCGACGCGAACATGTTCGCCTTCGTCGAGCCGACCAGGCGCACGGTCGAGGTGGAGGCGTTCTGCTCGTGGTCCTCGTGCAGGATGAGGAGGCGCTCGAGCGCCTTCGACAGCACCGGGTTCGGTTCGTAGGGCTCGGCCATGGTGCCGAAGTTCAGCCGGAGGAAGTTGTCGACGAACGACAGCTTGTTGTCCGGGTAGAGGAACGCCTGCCCGATCGCCTTCTTGTGCGCGTAGGCGGCGATGACCGGGAGCTTCGCGAGGAGCCGGACGGTCTGCAGCTCGACCTTCTCGGGGTCGTCGACGTCCATGTCGTCCTCGTAGTACGTCGACAGTGCGCTCACGGCGCTCGACAGCACCGACATCGGGTGCGCCGAGTGCGGCAGTGCGTCGAAGAGCCGGCGGAGGTCCTCGTGCAGCAGCGTGTGCCGACGGATGCGGGCGTCGAAGTCGTCGAGCTCGTCCTTCGTGGGGAGCTCACCGTAGATGAGGAGCCACGCGACCTCGAGGTAGGTGCACCCCGATGCGACCTGGTCGATCGGGTACCCGCGGTAGCGCAGGATCCCCTGGTCGCCGTCGATGTACGTGATGGCGCTCTTGGTCGCGCCGGTGTTGACGAAGCCGTAGTCGAGCGTGTTCAGCCCGGTCTGCTTCTTCAGCGAGGAGATGTCGATGGCGGACGCGCCGTCGACGCTCGGCAGGATCGGGAACTCCGCCGTGCCACCCGGGAACGTCAGTGTCGCCGTCTCCGTCGACTCCGCGGCGGCGGGGCTCACGGGGACGGGCGTGGTGGGCGGTGTGGCCGTCTTCTGAGCGTCGTTGGCAGTGTCAGTCACGACGACAGCCTAACTGCGCCGACTGTCGGTCGTGCACCACCGGAAGGCGGAGATCTGGTGGATTCCACGGATTGTGCAGGGAGCGCACAGCGGTCCCACCCCTCGTCACGACCGGGAGGCGCGGCCCACCTCGATCAGGACGCGGCCAGTCTCCGGGTGCTCGCCAGCCGCTGCGCCGCGGCCGCGATCCGGTCGTCGGTCGCAGTGAGCGCCACCCGGACGTGCTCCGCCCCGGCTGGCCCGTAGAAGGTGCCCGGCGCGACGAGGATGCCCCGTTCCGCCAGCCAGCCGACGGTGTCGAGCGCGGGCTCGCCGCGGGTCGCCCAGAGGTAGAGCCCGGCCTCGCTGTGGTCGATCCGGAAGCCCGCCCCTTCGAGTGCCCGTCGGAGCATGTTCCGTCGGGCACGGTAGCGGGCCTTCTGCTGCTGCACGTGCGTGTCGTCGGCGAGGGCCACGATCATCGCGTCCTGGACCGGCAGCGGCGGCATCATGCCGGTGTGCTTCCGGACCGCCAGCACGTCGGCCAGGATCGCGGCGTCCCCCGCGACGAAGGCAGCACGGTACCCGGCGAGGTTCGACTGCTTCGACAGCGAGTACACGCTGAGCACGCCGTCCACCCGATCGCCCACGACCTGCGGGTCGAGGATCGAGGGTGTCGGCGACGCGTCGTACGGCGGCTCCCACCCGAGCTCGGCGTAGCACTCGTCGCCGACGATCACGGCGCCGAGCTCCCGCGCCCGTGCGACCGCGGCGCGCAGCTGTTCGACGGACAGCACGCGACCGTCCGGGTTGCCGGGCGAGTTCAGCCACACGAGCTTCGTGCTCTCCGGCCATGCGGCGGGGTCGTCCGAGGCGAGCGCGTCAGCGCGCACGAGCGCGGCTCCGAGCTCGTAGGTCGGGTACGCGGCCTCCGGGAACACAACGGTGTCCCCCGGGCCGATCCCGAGCCAGAGCGCGAGCCCGGCGATGAACTCCTTCGAGCCGATGGTCGGGAGCACCTGCTCGGGCGTCAGCGTGATGCCCTGCCGACGGCCGTACCAGTCGGCGATCGCCTCGCGCAGCGCGGGCGTGCCGGAGACCTGCGGGTAGGCGTGCGCGTCGGTGGCACCCGCCAGGGCCCGTCGGACGACCTCGGGGGTCGGGTCGACGGGCGAACCGACGCTGAGGTCGACGATGCCGCCCTCGTACGCCGCTGCGCGCTGCTTGAACGGGACGAGCTGGTCCCAGGGGAAGTCGGGGAGGTCGAGCGCCACGGAGCGGTCCGGGTCAGCCGCGCGGGGGCTGGGCCGTGATGACGGGGTGGTCCTTGTGGATCACACCGACCTTGGCGGCACCGCCGGGCGAACCGACCTCGTCGAAGAACTCGACGTTGGCCTTGTAGTAGTCGGCCCACTCGTCCGGCAGGTCGTCCTCGTAGTAGATCGCCTCGACCGGGCAGACCGGCTCGCACGCACCACAGTCGACGCACTCGTCGGGGTGGATGTACAGCGACCGGTCACCCTCGTAGATGCAGTCGACCGGGCATTCGTCGATGCAGGCGCGGTCCTTGACGTCGACACAGGGCTGGGCGATCACGTAGGTCACGGTGCGGGTGCTCCCTTCGGACTGAGCGTGGTCGAGTCTACTCGCGGCGCCCGGGAGCCCCGGACCGCGCGGTGTCCGTGGACGATGCGGCAGCCGTCCCGGCCCCGGCTCCGGACGCCGACGCCGCCGCGGCGCGGGCTCGCAGCCCCGACAGGTCGGGCCAGGCGAGGGCGAACGCCGCGATCGCCGCCGGCGCGAAGGTCCAGACGTAGCCGGCGAGGTTCGCGAGCACCAGCGGGGACGACTGCCCGCCGACGCTCACGAGCACCTGCGTCGCGACGATGATCCCGATGCCGGCCGCTGCGACCATCGCCCGCGAGCGGTACAGGAGGCGCAGTCCCACCACGAGTCCGAGCACGATGAGCGTCGTCAGGACCATGCCGACCGGGAAGACCGCGAGCCGCTGCTGGTGCGTGACGGTCCCGAGTGCTCCGACGACGAGCCCGGCGACCGCCGCGACGACGACCGCCGTCACCTTCCCCTGACGGGTGAGCTCGGCGAAGGTCTCGGGAGCGTGGGGCACCGGGTCGGCGTCGTGCCGGAACGCCTCGACCGCGGGGGCCTCCTGCCGGACGCCGTGGGGCATCACCCAGGTCAGGCGCTGCGGGTCCGTCGGGTCCACGGGGTCGATGGCGACCTGCGACCGGTACTGCTCGACGGCGGCGCGGACCTTCGCCCGGACGGGGACGACGTCGACGGTCAGGTCGACCTCGTCCGACGTCGGGTCGACGATCATCGAGAAGGGGACCTCCTCTGCCCGGGCCGCGTACCGGGCAGCGTGGTGCACCCGCACGTGGTCCGGGTGGCCGTACCCGCCGTCGTCGGCGTAGCTGACCACCGCGTCGGCGCCGGTGGAGCGGATCGCCGCGCGCACGTCGTCGACGACCTCGCCCAGGTCCGCCGCGGTGAGCGAGTCGGCCGGGGCGTCGTCGGCGGCCGTCGCGCGTCCGTCCGGTCCCCACTGCATGCCGGAGTCGCTGTACCGCCGCTCGGGCAGGTCGGTGGGACGTGCTCCCCGACCGCCGAGCCACAGGTGTGCCGGACCGCCGAGCGCGGCCAGCGCGGCGGCGATCTCGGTCTCGCGGTGTGCCGCGACACGGGGGCCGTCACCGAAGAGCGGCGCCAGGGCCTCGGTGAGCATCTCGCCGCGCTCGCCCCGCGTGGCGGTGAGCACCGTCACCTCGGCGCCGAGCTCGAGCAGGGTGGCGATGGTGCCGCCGGACGACAGGGTCTCGTCGTCGGGATGGGCGTGCACGAACAGGACGCGCTCGGGACGCGGTGCGGGAGCCTTGGACATCGCGTCCCAGGGTACTTCGCTAGCGGGGCGTGACGATGTACGTCGCGGTCACGCCGTCCGACGACTCGGACACCGTCAGCACCACGCGGTACGCATCGCTGCGGAACATCCCGAACGCGCTCGACGTGTCCGCACGCTTCGCGGACTCGGTGTACCCGGCGGCAGCGAGCTGCTCGGCGGCCGCCGCGAAGTCGTCGACCGAGGCCACGCGGACCTGGACCACCCAGCCGGAACCGTTCGGCCCGGCCCCACCGCCGAGCACGGTGCCGTCGACGAGCGGGACGTCGGGGGTCGGGAAGCCGTCCGGCACCCTGCCGTCGCTCGTCACGCCCGTGCCCGACAGTGCCGCGTCGAGGGCGCCGTCGATGCCGCCCGCGACCGAGGCCATGCCGTCCTGGACCGCCTTGCCGTCGATGCCCTGCACGGTCTCGCTGACGTTCGAGGCGACCGACGAGCCGAGGTCGGTCGCCTGGCGCACCGCGTCGGCGGAGCAGCCGGTCAGGCCCGCGAGGGCGATCCCCGCGGTCACGGCGGCGATGAGGGTCCGGGTCGTGCGCATGCGGACACCCTAGGTGGACTGCCGGGAGGCGCGGCGTGCGTTCCCTGGGAAGTCTCCCGTCCGCCGCGCCGCCGGTCAGGACAGGTAGGTTCGGGCGGCTGCCGTCAGGGCGTCGACGCCGACCGGGATCGCCGTCTCGGCCTGCGGCGCGTAGAACGGCGAGTGGTTGCTCGGGATCTCCTCGCCGCGGCGGAACAGCTCCGGGTCGGTGATGCCGGTGAACCAGTACACGAGCGGGACCCCCGCCGCGGTGGCGAGCTGGCCGACGTCCTCCGACGCCATCGCCAGCCCGATCTCCAGGTCGCGCGCACCGGGCACGACGGGACGGATCGCCTCGAGCACGCGCTTCGCCGCCTCGGGGTCGTTCACGGTCACCTCGGCACCCGGGGCACGCTCGATGGTCGGCGCGGCGAGGCCGCCCGCCTCGCTCTCGGCCCGCACGATGCGCTCGATCGAGGCGATGATCCGCTCGCGGGTCTCCTCGTTCCGAGCGCGCGTCGAGATCTCGATGACGGCCTGGTCCGGGATGATGTTCGGCCGGGTCCCGGCGTGGAAGGCGCCGACGGTGACGACGCCGGCGTCGGACGGCGAGACCTCGCGGGAGACGACCGTCTGCAACCGCACGACGGCGCTCGCGGCGGTGACGATCGGGTCGAGCGAGGCCTGCGGCGCCGAACCGTGCGCGCCGCGGCCGTTGAACGTGACCGTCAGCCGGTCGCTCGACGCCATGACCGGTCCGCTGCCGACCGCGACGATCCCGACCGGCGCGGGGGCGGAGTGCTGCCCCAGCACGACCTCCGGCTGCGGGAAGCGCTCGACCAGGCCGTCCTCGATCATCGCGCGGGCACCGGAGATCACCTCTTCTGCGGGCTGGAAGACGGCGACGACCGTGCCGCGCCACGCGTCACGGGTGTCGACGAGGCGCTCGAGGGTCCCGAGCAGCCACGTGACGTGGATGTCGTGTCCACAGGCGTGCATCGTCGGGACCTCGACGCCCTCGTCGTCGCGGCCGGTGTGCGTGCTCGCGTAGGACAGCCCCGTGCGCTCCTGCACGGGCAGGCCGTCGATGTCGGCGCGGAGCCACACGACCGGTCCGTCGCCGTTCGACAGGACGCCCACGACGCCCGTCCCGCCGACGCCCGTGGTGACCTCGATCCCACCGATCTCGGCCAGTCGGTCGGCGATCACACCGGCGGTGCGGTGCTCCTGGAAGCCGAGCTCCGGGTGGGCGTGCAGGTCCTGGTACAGGGAGAGGAGATCGAGGGTCACCCGTCCACCGTAACCCCGGAGCCGGAGGGCGCGGACGCCGACGGCCCGGCCACCTCGACGAGGTGACCGGGCCGTCGGACGGAGGCAGTGCCTCCAGGCTGTCGCGGGGTTACGCGTCCTGGCGCTTCAGGCGGGCGTACGCGCGCTGACGGGCCTGCGCGTCGAGCTCGACCTTGCGGATGCGCACGTTGTCGGGGGTGACCTCGACGCACTCGTCCTCGCGCGCGAACTCCAGGCACTCCTCGAGGGAGAGCTGGCGCGACGGCGTCATCGACTCGAAGGAGTCGGCGTTCGCCGAACGCATGTTCGTGAGCTTCTTCTCCTTCGTGATGTTCACGTCCATGTCGTCGGCGCGCGAGTTCTCGCCGATGACCATGCCCTCGTAGACCTCCTCCGTCGGGTTGACGAAGAACGTCATGCGCTCCTGCAGGTTCGTGATGGCGAACGGCGTCACGACACCGGCGCGGTCGGAGACGATCGAGCCGTTGATGCGGGTCTGGATCGGGCCCGCCCAGTCGTCGTAGCCGTGCGAGATCGCGTTCGCGATGCCCGTGCCACGGGTCTCGGTGAGGAACGACGTGCGGAAGCCGATGAGGCCACGCGACGGCACGATGAACTCCATGCGGATCCAGCCGGTGCCGTGGTTCGTCATGTTCTCCATGCGACCCTTGCGCGCGGCCATGAGCTGCGTGATCGCGCCGAGGTGCTCCTCCGGCGTGTCGATCGTCATGTGCTCGTAGGGCTCCTGGAGCTTGCCGTTCTCGTCACGCTTCGTGACGACCTGCGGCTTGCCCACGGTGAGCTCGAAGCCCTCGCGGCGCATCTGCTCGACCAGGATGGCGAGCGCCAGCTCACCACGGCCCTGGACCTCCCAGGTGTCCGGACGGCCGATGTCCTGCACCTTGAGCGACACGTTGCCGATGAGCTCGCGGTCGAGGCGGTCCTTGACCATGCGCGCGGTCAGCTTGTGGCCCTTGACCTTGCCGACGAGCGGGCTCGTGTTGGTCCCGATGGTCATCGAGATGGCGGGGTCGTCGACCGTGATGGTCGGCAGCGGGCGGACGTCCTCGGGGTCGGACAGCGTCTCACCGATGGTGATGGTGTCGAAGCCGGCGACGGCGACGATGTCACCGGGGCCCGCAGACTCGGCCGGGAAGCGGTCGAGTGCCTTCGTGATGAGCAGCTCGGTGATGCGGGCGTTCGCGACGGTGCCGTCGTGCTTGACCCACGCGACCGTCTGCCCCTTCTTCATCGTGCCGTGGAAGATGCGGAGCAGCGCGAGGCGGCCGAGGAACGGCGAGGCGTCGAGGTTGGTGACGTGCGCCTGCAGCGGGTGCTCGTCGTCGTACGTCGGCGCCGGCACGTGCTGCAGGATCGCCTCGAACAGCGGCTCGAGGTCGTCGTTGTCGGGCAGCTCGCCGTCGTTCGGCTTGTTGCGGCTCGCGGCGCCGGCACGACCGGACGCGTAGACGACCGGGACGTCGAGGATCGCGTCGAGGTCGAGGTCGTCGACCTCGTCCGACAGGTCGGAGGCCAGGCCGAGGAGCAGGTCCTGCGACTCGGAGACGACCTCGTCGATGCGGGAGTCCGGGCGGTCCGTCTTGTTGACGAGCAGGATCACCGGGAGCTTCGCGGCGAGCGCCTTGCGCAGCACGAAGCGGGTCTGGGGCAGCGGGCCCTCGGACGCGTCGACGAGCAGCACGACACCGTCGACCATGGAGAGGCCGCGCTCGACCTCACCACCGAAGTCGGCGTGGCCGGGGGTGTCGATCACGTTGATCGTGATGCGGCCACCCGGGTTGAACTGCTCGGCGTGCTCCCCGTTGTAGAGCACCGAGGTGTTCTTCGCGAGGATGGTGATGCCCTTCTCGCGCTCGAGGTCGTTCGAGTCCATCATCCGGTCTTCGCCCTCGAAGTGGGCGTCGAACGAGTTGGTCTGCGTGAGCATCGCGTCGACGAGGGTGGTCTTGCCGTGGTCGACGTGTGCCACGATGGCGACGTTGCGCAGGTCGGACCGGGTGGCGAGCGCCATACAGGACATCCTTCAAGTGTTCGGAGAAGATCGGGCGGCCGACGGCGGCTCTCGCGCCGTGGTGGCACTGCCCGTGGGTGGGCTGGAACGCCCGACACGCCAGTCTACCGGTAGTTCGCAACCCTGAGGAGTACAGCGCATGACCCGACGGCGGACGTGGACCGAGATCACGATCGTCCTCATGCTCTCACTGGGCGGCAGCGCGCTGTACTCGGTGCTGCAGATCATCGACGACCTGTCCCAGACGACGCCCCTCGGCGAGCAGTCGACGGCACTCAACACGTCCACCACGACCGTGCAGTACGTCGACCTCGCGCGGCAGCTCGTCGGCATCGCGGTCGACCTGGCCCCGGTCGCGCTGGTCTGCTACCTCCTCTGGAGCGCGAGGCGCCCGCACCTCCACCGGCTCGGCATCGACCGCTTCCGGGCGCGGCCGGACCTCGGCGGTGCAGCCCTCATCGCGCTCGGCATCGGCGTCCCCGGACTCGCGCTCTACTTCACCGGTCGCGCACTCGGCTTCACGGTGGACGTCGACCCGGCGGCGCTGAACACCTACTGGTGGACGATCCCCGTCCTGCTGCTCTCGGCCGTCCGGTCCGGGCTGCAGGAGGAGGTCATCGTGATCGGGTACCTGTACGAGCGACTCGGCGGGCTCGGGTGGGGGCGGTGGCAGGTCATCCTGTCGACCGCGGTCCTGCGCGGGAGCTACCACCTGTACCAGGGGTTCGGGGCGTTCGTGGGGAACGCGGTGATGGGCGTCGTGTTCGGGTGGATCTACACGAGGTGGGGGCGGCTGCTCCCGCTCGTCATCACGCACTGCCTGCTCGACGCCGTCGTCTTCGTGGGCTACCCCTTCGTCGCCCAGGCGTTCCCGGGACTGTTCCGGTGAGCGCGTGCGTCGCCGAAGCGAGACGCCGGCGTGCCCGTCAGACGGAGGCATCGACGCGAGACGCCGCAGGATCCTGCGGCGTCTCGACGTGACGAGACCGTCTCACGGCAGGACGGGCCCGACGTGGGCCGGTGACGGACGGGAGGCGCGGTACCGACCGGCACCGCGCCTTCCGTCCGTCGGCTGGTCACGCGACCAGCTGCGGCACCTGCTCCGGGTAGTGGCACGCCGCACGGTGGTCGCGCTCCGCGCCGGCGCGCGGCGCCTTCTCGGGCACCTCGTCGCGGCACCGCGCCTGCTGCGCCTCGGGCAGCTTCGCGTAGAGCGGGCAGCGCGAGCGGAACCGGCAGCCGGTCGGGCGCTCGGTCGGGCTGGGCGGGTCCCCCGGCAGCAGGATCGTCCGCCGTGCGCGCTCCACGACGGGATCCGGCACCGGGACCGCCGACATGAGCGCAGCCGTGTACGGGTGCATCGGGCGCTCGAAGACCTCGTCGACCGCACCCTCCTCGACGGTGCGGCCCAGGTACATCACGCTCACCCGGTCCGCGACGTGCCGGATCACCGACAGGTCGTGCGACACGAACAGGTACGACAACCCGAGTCGTGCCTTGAGGTCGGCGAGCAGGTTGAGCACCCCGGCCTGGATCGACACGTCGAGCGCGGAGACCGGCTCGTCGAGCACGATGAGCTCCGGCTCGGTCGCGAGCGCCCGAGCGATCGAGATGCGCTGCCGCTGCCCGCCGGAGAACTCGTGCGGGTAGCGGTCGGCCTCGGCGGCACGGAGCCCCACGAGCCCGAGGAGCTCCGGCACCCGCTCGGCGATGCGGTCCGACGCGGCGCCGATGGCCCGGAGCGGTTCGGCGACGACGTCGTACACGGACATGCGCGGGTCGAGGCTCGCTGCGGGGTCCTGGAACACCATCGAGATGCGCTGCCGCAGCTGCTTCGACGCCGTGACCGGCTGTCCGAAGAGCTCGACCGTGCCGTGCTCGGGCCGCTCGAGGTCCATCAGCTGGTGCAGGGTCGTCGACTTGCCGGACCCCGACTCCCCGACCAGCCCGAGCGTCTCGCCCGTGCGGATGTCGAGGTCGACGCCGTCCACCGCGTAGACCTCGCCGACCTTGCGCTTGAACACCGATCCCTTGACGAGCGGGAACGTCTTCGTCAGCCCCTCGACCTGGACGACGGCGGGGCGCTGCTCGCGGGCGGCGGGTGTGGTGACCGCGACGCCGGTGTCCGGGATCTCGGGCAGCCGGAAGATCGCGCCGGCGTCGGCGTGGGCCTCGGCGACCTCCTCGTACCGGTGGCAGGCGACCGCGTGCGGCACCGAGGTGTCGACCGGCCCTTCTCCGGGGACACCGGCCGCCACGTCGACCGCGGCGAGCGGCGGTTCCGACCCACGGCAGACGGCGGCGGCGAGCGGGCACCGGTCGGCGAACGGGCAGGCGTCGGGCAGCCCGATGAGCGACGGCGGCGACCCGGGGATCGGGACCAGCGGCTCGCCGCTCGACTCGTCGAGCCGGGGCAGCGCGCCGATGAGGCCGATCGTGTAGGGCATGCGTGGTCGGGCGAACAGCTCGTCCGCACTCGCGGTCTCGACGATCCGCCCGGCGTACATCACGGCGATGCGGTCGGCGATGCCGGCGATCACCCCGAGGTCGTGGCTGACGAACACCAGGGCGGCACCGGTCTCGCGCTGCGCGGTGCGGAGCACGTCGATGATCTGCGCCTGGATCGTCACGTCCAGTGCCGTGGTCGGTTCGTCGGCCAGGATCACGTCCGGGTCGTTCGCCATGGCCATCGCGATCATCGCGCGCTGCCGCATGCCACCGGAGAACTCGTGCGGGAAGGCGTCCACGCGCTGCGCGGCCTGCGGGATGCCGACGAGCTCGAGCAGCTCGATCGCCCGGGCGCGTGCGTCCTGCTTGGAGGCACCCCGGTGCACGCGGACGGTCTCGGCGATCTGCTCACCGATCGTGTACACGGGCGTGAAGGCGGACAGCGGGTCCTGGAAGACCATGGCGACCTTGGCTCCGCGCAGCTTGCTCAGCTGCTTGTCGCTGCGGCCGAGGAGCTCCTGCCCCTCGAGCGCGATCGACCCCGTGACCTTCGTGGTCTCCGGCAGCAGTCCGAGGATCGCCATGCTCGTGACGGACTTGCCCGAACCGGACTCGCCGACGATGCCGAGGACCTCGCCCCGCCGGAGCTCGAGGTCGACCCCCCGAACGGCGTGCACGACGCCGCGCGGGGTCGGGAACCGGACGTCGAGGTCGCGGACGCGGAGCAGCGGTTCGGTCGTGGTGGTCGTCGTGGTGGTGGTGCTCATGCGCCGGCCCCTGCCTGCGTGGTGATGGTCGCGGCGTCGACCGCGGCCTGGTTCTGGTCGCGCTTCCGACCGCTCCGCTTCTGCTTCTTGCCCGTCGCCGACGTCGGGTCGAGCGCGTCGCGCAGCCCGTCGCCGAGCAGGTTCGCCGCGATGGCGAAGACCACGAGCGCACCGGCCGCGAAGAAGAACAGCCACGGGCTGGTGAGCGCGGCGTCCTGGTTCTGCGCGATGAGCGTGCCCAGCGAGACGTCCGGTGCCTGCACGCCGAAGCCGAAGTAGCTGAGACTCGTCTCGGACAACACCGCGGCGCCGACCTGGATCGTGCCGTCGATGATGAGGAAGGACGCCACGTTCGGCAGGATGTGCCGGACGATGATCCGGAACGGTCCGATGCCCATGTACCGGGCGGCGCGCACGAACTCGCGCTCCTTCACCGACAGCGTCATCGAGCGGACGACCCTGGCGGTGATCATCCAGCCGAAGCCCGCGATGAGGGCGACCAGGACGATCCAGCCCGAGTTCTGGATGCGTGGGCTGATGATCGCGATGATGAGGAACGACGGCAGCACGAGCAGCATGTCGACGAAGAACATCACGATCCGGTCGACCCAGCCGCCGAAGTACCCGGCCGCGGCACCCGTCAGGGCAGCGATCGCCGTCGAGAACACCGCGACGAGCAGGCCGATGAGCAGGCTCTTCTGCATCCCCCGCGCGGTCTGCGCGAAGACGTCCTGCCCGATGCCGTTCGTGCCGAACCAGTGCGTCCCGCTCGGCGGCTGCGAGAACGCGGTGTAGTCGATCTGCGAGTAGCCGTACGGGCTCACGAGCGGCCCGATGAACGCGAAGGCGAAGAGCAGCACGATCACGACGAGGCCGATCCCGGCCCCGCGGTTCATGAAGGTGCGGACGACGGTCTGCACGAAGCGGTTGCGCTGCTTCCCGCCGGGCTTCGGGCTGCCGGGCAACGGTGTGTCGGACCGACCGACGGTCGTGCCGTCGACGGGTTCGATCCGGGTGTCGGTCATGTCAGTTCCTCCGCACGCGGGGATCGAGGACGGCGGTGAGGGTGTCCGCGAGGAACCCGGCGATGAGCACCATCACCGACGCGAACAGCGAGTACGCCGTGACCGCGTTCACGTCGTTGTTGTTCACCGAGTCGATGAACCACGCACCGAGGCCGTTCCACCCGAAGATCTTCTCGGTGAAGATCGCCCCGGTCAGGATGCCCAGGAAGCCGTAGGCGAAGAGGGTCGTCATCGGGAGGAGCGCCGTCCGGAGCCCGTGCTTGAACGTCGCCTGCCGTTTCGTCAGGCCCTTCGCGCGCGCGGTCCGCAGGAAGTCCGAACCGAGCACGTCGAGCATCGTCGCCCGCTGGTACCGGCTGTAGATCGCGATGAGCCCGAGTGCGATCGAGATCGTCGGCAGGAGCAGGTGCACGCCGCGGTCGAAGAACAGGTCGATCCAGCTCCCGCTGAGCCCCGGGGTGGCCTCACCGGTGAAGTTGATGAGCTGGGTCCCGGTGTCCTGGTTGAGCTTCGTCGCCCCGATCTTCAGGAACACGGCCGTCAGGAACACCGGTGTCGAGATGAGCACGATCGAGATGATCGCGCTCACCCGGTCCGAGATCCGGTACTGCCGGACGGCGTTCCAGACGCCGAGCAGCACCCCGAGCAGGATGCCGACGATCGTGCCCACCAGCAGCAGGCGGAGACTCACCCCCAGGCGCGGCCAGAACTGGTCGGTCACGGGGCGGTCCTGGATCGTCCGCCCCATGTCTCCCTGCACGACGTCGCCGAGCCAGTGCCCGTACCGCACGACGATCGGCGTCTTGTCGTTGACACCGATGTCGTCGAGCTTCTTGTCGATGGTGGCCGCAGGCGGGGCCGGGTTGCGCTCTGCGTAGACGGATCGGGGGCTGAACGTCGCCGAGGCCAGGAAGTACGTCAGCGAGGTGGCGAGGAACACGAGCACGACGTAGTACACGAGTCGACGCGCCAGGAAGCGGGTCATGCGGAACACCATACGACCCGATTTGTTTCCGGGAGATCACATCCCGCCACTCCCCGCGTAACGAATTGGTGTTTGCAACAGAACGGGTCGACTGCCCCCGCGCGGGGGCCGTATGGTGATCCACAACTTCACGAGGGGAAGACCATGAAGCACAGGAAAGTCCTGGCGTTGACGGCGGCACTCGCCGGCTTCGCTCTCGTCGCCACCGGCTGCTCGAACGGATCCAACGGTGGGTCCGGCAGCGGCTCCGACGACTCGGGCAAGAAGACCCTGCCCACCTCGGCCCAGATCAACGAGCAGCCCGTCTCGGACCTGCAGGACGGCGGCACGCTCCGCCTGCCGATCTCGCAGTGGATCACCCAGTGGAACTACAACCAGGTCGACGGCGCCCTGGTCGACGCCTCCACGATCGAACAGGCGACGATGCCGTTCATCTACGTGATCGACGGCAAGGGCGCCCCGCAGCTCGACACCGACTACGTCTCCAAGGCCGAGGCGACGAGCGACGACCCGCTCACGATCGAGTACGAGATCAACCCGAAGGCGAAGTGGAACGACGGGTCCCCCATCACGTGGAAGGACTTCGAGAACGAGTGGAAGGCCCTGAACGGGACGAACCCGGACTACCTGGTCGGGTCGACCACCGGGTACGAGGACATCGCCTCGGTGACGAAGGGGTCGTCCGACCAGGACGTCAAGGTCGTCTTCGACAAGCCGTTCTCCGACTGGAAGTCGCTCTTCACCCCGCTCTACCCGGCCAGCCAGACCGGAACCCCCGAGCAGTTCAACGAGGCGTACAAGGGCAAGGTCCCGGTCTCCTCGGGCCCGTACAAGGTGTCCGAGCTCGACGAGACCGCCGGCACCGTGACGATCGTCCCCGACGAGAACTGGTGGGGTGACAAGCCGAAGCTCGACCAGGTCATCTTCCGGTCGCTCGACGGCAACGCGGACGTCGACGCCTACCTCAACAAGGAGATCGACTCGGTCCTGACGACGACCTCGGAACGGTTCGACCGCGTCAAGGACGCCAAGAACTCGAAGGTCTACGCCTCGACCTCGGCGCAGTACACGCACGTCGACTTCTCGTCCAAGGGCATCCTCAAGGACAAGCAGCTCCGACTCGCGATCCAGCACGCGGTGAACCGGGAAGCGCTGGCGCAGGTCATCGGCGGGACCCTGCCGTACAAGCTCGGCACGCTCGACAACCACGTCTTCCTGTCGACCGACGACGGCTACGAGGCGAACACCGACCCGAACGGCACCTTCGACGTCGAGAAGGCGAAGAAGATCCTCGACGACGACGGCTGGAAGACCGACGGCCAGTACCGCAAGAAGGGCGGAAAGACGCTCTCGCTGTCCATCACGATCCCGTCGGGTGCGACCTCGTCGCAGAAGCTCTCCGAGGTGATGCAGCAGCAGCTCAAGGACGTCGGCATCGAGCTGAAGCTCAAGTCCGTCGCGGTGGACGACTTCTTCGAGCAGTACGTCACGCCGGGCAACTACGACATGACGATCTTCGTCTGGGGCGGCACCGGTTTCCACTCCAGCAGCGCGTCGATCTACCAAACCGGCGACACCGGTCAGAACTACGGCCGCATCGGTGACGACGCGATCGACAAGCTCATCGCGCAGGCGGTCGCCGAGCCGGACACCGAGAAGGCGAACGCGATCTGGAACAAGGTCGACAAGCAGGTCTGGGCGATCGGGCACTCGATGCCGATCACCGCGAAGCCGGCCCTCGTCGCGCAGAACCCGAAGCTCGCCAACTACGGCGCGTTCGCGGGCGCGCAGAACATCGACTGGACCAAGGTCGGGTTCACCAAGTAGCAGCACGACACCAGGACGGGCCCGGTCGCACCACGCGACCGGGCCCGTTCCCTGTCCTACTGTGAGGGCATGAGCATCCCCGAGCCGGGCGACACCGCGCCCGACTTCTCCCTGCCCGGACTCGTCGTCCGGAACGGCACCCGCACGGACGACGAGTACGCCCTGTCCGCGGTCATCGGCCGTCCGCTCGTCCTCGCCTTCTACCCCGGCGACGCCACGCCCGTCTGCACGGCCCAGCTCTGCAGCTACCAGGAGGAACTCGACGAGTTCACCGACCTCGGGGCCGTCGTCTGGGGTGTCAGCCCGCAGGCACTGGACTCGCACGAGGACTTCGCCCGCGGTGCGTCCCTCACCTTCCCGCTGCTGAGCGACACCGGCGGCGACGTCGCGCGGGCCTACGGCGTCCGTGCGCCGGGCATCGGCCTCCGCCGCTCGGTCTTCGTCATCGATGCCGACGGCATCGTCCGCTGGCGCCACGTCGGGCTCGTCGGCCTGCGCTTCCCGAAGGCCGACACCATCCGCGAGCAGGTCGAACGACTCGTCTGACCGCGCGGGACGGACCAGCGTTCCTGAAGATCGGGCACCGGGTGTTGACACCCGGGCGTGGCGGTGCTGACCATGGACGGACGAGGTCCGCAACGGACCCGCCTCTCCGGGGAACCGGGTCGTCCGGCGGTACGCGCAGGTGTGTCACACCCGCTCCCGGACGTCCCCGGGGAGGCGCTCTCGACCCCGCCCACTCCCCTACGATGGCCTGGATGAGCACCGTCGTCGCGCCCCGGATGCGCCTGTTCGCCGTCGTCCTGTGGGTCGTCGCGGTCGTGCTGGTGCCGCTCGCGCTCCTGACCGGCGGCAACCCGTTGCTCGTCCCCGTCCCGAGCGTCTTCACCGCGTTCATCGCGTGGGCCGTGCTCTGGCGCCCGCGGTTCGAGCTCACGGAGGAGACGCTGACGATCGTCGACGTCCGCCGCACGAGCACCTACCCCTGGCGCCGCGTGCAGGAGGTCCGCACGAAGTACGGCATCGAGGTGGTCACGACCGAGGGCGTCCGCCGCACCTGGCTCGCGACGCGGCCGACCGCCGCGCTCGGGATCCGTCGGCCGGGCGACGGCGCGACGACGGCCGCCGACGTGCGGGAGGCCGCAGACGTCCTCCGCGCGCACGTGCCGGCGCCGGTCGTGCAGGACGGACCGCCGCCGGCGACCGTCGAGGCCGCGACCATCGTCCACCGCGTGCACGGGTGGACGGTCACGGCGATGATCGTGCTCGGTGTCGCCGCGTCGATGGCCGGCGCACAGCTCTAGACGAGCACGCAACGGCCCGGTGGCGCGTGGCGGGACCGCGTCGAGCCTCCGGATCATCCCGTCGGCGGACGGGAGGCGCGTGGCGGGACCGCGCAGAGCCTCCCGGCCATCCCGTCGGCGGACGGGAGGCGCGTGGCGGGACCGCGCAGGGCCTCCCGACCGCCCCGTGGTGCGTCAGACCGCCAGCGCGCCCGCGGAGACCAGCAGCAGGACCGCGACCGCCGCCCCGGTCACGACGGCGGGACGGTCCCACCCGCGGCGGACGTCGCTGTCGGGTGCCCCGGCCGCGCGGCGTGCGCGCCAGCGCTGGCGGATCGTCCGCAGCTCCTCCGGCTCCTGCGGCACGGACAGCTGCCCACGACGGACCGGACGCGACCCGCGGATCGACGGCCCGCCGCGGCAGGTGACGGAGCGCCCGTCGGCGGTCTGCACCACGATCTGCCAGCGCAGCCGGACGTCGGTGACGGCAGCCCACGGGACGCGGGTGGTGCGCATCGGGTTCACGACCGTGAGCGCGTCGTCGTCGAGCCGCACCGACGGCCGGACGGTGAGCAGCCAGAGCGCCCACACGATCGCGGCGACCGGGCCGACCGCGACCCAGACGACGTCCCAACTCCCCCGTACCGCGGCGTCGGCGAGCAGGAACACCCCCAGGACGACGACGAGGCCGGACGCCACCGCCCCTCCGCGACCTGCGCGGAGGTTGACGGGACGTCCGGCCTCGGGGTGGTGCAGCGGGATCAGCGCCCGAACTCGAACCCGGCACCCGGGATCGCGGCGAGCAGGTCCTTCGTGTACTGCTCCTTCGGGTTCGCGAAGACCTCGTCGGTCGTCGCCTTCTCGACGATCTGCCCCTTCCGCATGACGCAGACGTTGTCCGCGACGAGGCGGACGACGGCGAGGTCGTGCGTGATGAAGAGGTACGTCAGGTCGAGCTCGGTCTGCAGCTCGGTGAGCAGGTCGAGGATCTGTCCCTGGACGAGCACGTCGAGCGCCGAGACCGCCTCGTCGAGCACGATGACCTCGGGCTTGAGCGCCAGCGCACGCGCGACCGCGATGCGCTGCCGCTGCCCGCCGGAGAGCTCGTTCGGGTAGCGGTTCACCATCGACTTCGGCAGCGCGACCTGGTCGAGCAGCTCGAGCACGCGGGCTCGGCGGCTCGCCTTGTCGCCCACCTTGTGCGTGGCAAGGGGCTCGGCGATCGTGTTCCCGACGTTGTACATCGGGTCCAGCGAGCCGTACGGGTCCTGGAAGACCGGCTGCACCCGGCGACGGAAGTCGAACAGGTCCTTGCCCTTGAGGGCGCCGATGTCGATGCCGTCGAACGTGACCGAACCACCGCTGATCGACTCGAGCTGCAGCACGAGCTTCGCGACGGTCGACTTGCCCGAGCCCGACTCGCCGACGAGCGCCGTGGTGGTGCCCTTCGGGATCGCGAACGAGACGTCGTCGACGGCCTTGAGCTCGCGGGACTGCAGGTTCTTCCCTCGGAGCTTGTAGACCTTCTGCAGGTTCTTCACCACGATGAGGTCCTGCGCCGGACGGTGCTCGCGCTCCTGGGCGCGGGCGATCAGCTCGTCGTCCTCGCTGCCCGCGTCGGCGATGTCGACCCGCGCGTGCTGCACCTTCGACTGGATGCGACGGCTCGCGAGCGAGGGCGCCGCGGCGACGAGGCGCTGCGTGTACGGGTGCTGCGGGTTGGCCAGGATCTCCTTGGACGGACCCGACTCGACGACCTGGCCCTTGTACATCACGACGAGCTTCTCGGCACGCTCGGCGGCGAGGCCGAGGTCGTGCGTGATGAACAGGACCGAGGTGCCGAAGTCACGGGTCAGCGTCTCGAGGTGGTCGAGGATGATCCGCTGGACGGTGACGTCGAGCGCCGAGGTCGGCTCGTCCGCGATGAGCAGCTGCGGGCGGCTGGACAGACCGATGCCGATGAGCACGCGCTGGCGCATGCCGCCGGAGAACTCGTGCGGGAACTGCTTGAGCCGGGTGGCGGCGTCGCCGAGGCCGGCCTCCTGCAGCACCTCGACCGCGCGGGCGCGGATCGCGTGCTTGCCGGTGGCCATGCCGTTGGCCTTGATGGCCTCTTCCACCTGGAAGCCGATCGACCACAGCGGGTTGAGGTTCGACATCGGGTCCTGCGGGACGTAGCCGATCTCCTTCCCGCGGATGCCGGCCATCTCCTTGTCGGACAGCCCGACGAGCTCACGCCCGTTGAACTTGATCGACCCGCCGGTGACCTCGCCGGTGCCGGCGAGCAGCTTGATGATCGCCTGGGCGCTGGTCGACTTGCCCGAACCGGACTCGCCGACGATCGCCAGACGCTCGCCCTGCTCGAGGGTGAAGTCGACGCCGCGTACGGCCTGCACGAGACCGCTCTGCGTGCGGAACCCGACCTGCAGGCCGGAGACCTCGAGCAGCGGGGCGCCGGAACCGGCCGGACGACGGGTGGTGGGATCGGTGAGCGTCTCGGTCATCGACGGGCCCTCGCCTTCGGGTCGAGCGCGTCGCGGACCACGTCGCCGAGGAGCAGGAACGCGAGCACGGTGATGGACAGGGCGGCGGACGGCCAGAAGATCGTCGACGGGTTGGTGCGGATCGACGTCTGCGCGGTCCCGATGTCGAGGCCCCAGCTGAGCGCCGACGGGGGCAGCCCGATGCCGAGGAACGACAGGGTGGCCTCGGCGACGATGAACGACCCGAGCGACACCGTGGCGATGACGATGACCGGGGCGATCGCGTTCGGGATCACGTGGCGGACGAGCGTGGTGAAGCGGCTGACGCCGAGCGCCGCCGAGGCGGTGACGTAGTCGGACTGCTTCGCACTGAGCACCGCACCGCGCATGATGCGGGCGATCTGCGGCCACGCGAACGCGGCGAGCACGAGGGCCACCGTGATCGCGTTGCGGGCCGGGATGACCGACATGATCACGATCGCGCCGAGGATGGTCGGGATCGAGAAGAAGATGTCGCCGATGCGGGAGACGATCGTGTCGAGCCAGCCGCCGTAGAAGCCGGCGAGGGCACCGATGATGATGCCGACGAGCGACACCAGGATCGTGGCCACCAGGCCGACGATGACCGAGCTGCGTGCGCCCCAGATGACACGGGCGTACACGTCGTAGCCCTGGCGGTTGTACCCGAGCGGATGACCCGGGCGGGCGCCCTCGTCACTGAAGTCGAGGTTCGCGGCGCGCGGGTCCACGTGCGTGAACAGGCCGGGGAAGACCGCGACGACCAGCACGAGCAGGATCAGGACCGAGGAGATCCAGAAGGTCGGGCGGACACGCATGGAGTCCCACGCGTCGGTCCAGGTCGAGCGCGTCTTCTCCGTCTCGTCGACCTGGTCGACGGCCTGGAGCGGCGTCTCCTCGATCGGCGCCACGTAGTGCGTCGCGGAGCGGGGTTCGGCGTTACTTGGCATAGCGGATCCTCGGGTCCAGGACGGCGTAGAGCAGGTCGACCAGGAGGTTGGCGAGCATGAAGATGATGACCATCACGGCGACGAACGACACGACCGTGGGGCCCTCGCCGAGCTTGACGGCGCGGAACACCGTGCCGCCGACACCGTTGATGTTGAAGATGCCCTCGGTCACGACCGCGCCGACCATCAGGTTGCCGATGTCGACACCGAGGTAGGTCACCACGGGGATGAGCGAGTTGCGGAAGATGTGCACCCCGACCACGCGACGACGGGGCAGGCCCTTCGCGGTGGCGGTCCGGACGAAGTCGGCGTTCATGTTCTCGGCGACGCTCGCGCGCGTGAGCCGCACGATGTACGCGAACGACACGGTCGCGAGCACGACGGCCGGGAGCACGAGCTCCGACCACGGTGCCTGACCCGACACGGTCACGCGGAACAGACCGAGCTGGATGCCGAAGACGTACTGCAGCAGGAAGCCGACGACGAAGGTCGGCACCGAGATGAGCAGCAGCGAGACGACGAGCGCGGAGGTGTCGAACCACTTGCCCTTCTTGAGACCCGCGATGACACCGACGACGATGCCCGCGACGGCCTCGAAGAGCAGGGACAGGAGCGCCAGACGCGCGGTGATCGGGAACGCCGACGCGAGCTGCTGCGACACCGGCAGGCCCGAGTAGGTCAGTCCGAGGTCGCCGCGGAAGACGCCACCGATCCACAGGAAGTACTGGACGAGGAACGGCTTGTCCAGGTTGTACTGCTGCCGGAGCTGCTCGATCACCTGCGGCGACGGCTGACGGTCGCCGAACAGCGCGGCGATCGGGTCGCCGGGCAGCGAGAAGACCATGAAGTAGATGAGGAACGTGGCCCCGAAGAAGACGGGGATGAGTTGCAGGAGGCGCTTGCCGAGGTACCAGAGCATCAGATCGCTCGGCCCTGCGCAGCGGCGCGCGTGTCGTTCAGGTTCATGTCGTGAGGGGTGGACGGCTCGCGGGTCGGCACGGGTGTCCGGTGCGGGCGGCGGCGCCCGCGGTGGTGGGGGTTGTGTTGCCGCCGAGGTACGGGGGCCCGGAGACCGTGTGGTCTCCGGACCCCCGTCCGGTGGCCGCGGAGCAGGATACCTGCTCGCGATGTGTCTCCGCGGTGCTCGACCGCGGTGACACCGGTGTTACTTGGTGACCTCGATGTCGTAGTACAGCGGCACGGAGTCCCAACCGAACTTGACGTTCTTCACGTTGTCGGCCGACCAGACGCCGGTCACGTTGGAGTACCACAGCGGGATCTCCGGCAGGTCCTGGAACAGGAGCTCCTGGGCCTGGTCGAAGTACTTGTTGCCCTCTTCGACGGTCGAGGCGGAACGGCCCTTCGCGAGCAGCTCGTTGTACTCGGCCGAGTCGTAGCGCGCGTAGTTGCTGGACGAGCCCTCACCCATGGTCGGGCCGAGGAAGTTGTACAGCGACGGGTAGTCGGCCTGCCAACCGGTGCGGCTACCGCCCGTGAGCTTGTCCTGCGTCTGGGCGTCGAGCGCCTCCTGGAACGTCGGGATCGCCTTGCCCTCGGCCTTGATGTCGAGCGTGTTCGAGATCGAGTTGGTGACCGCGGTCACCCATGCCTCGTGTCCGCCGTCGGCGTTGTAGGCGATGGTGAGCGTCTCGTCGTACGGCGACATCTCGTTGGCCTGCGCCCAGAGCTTCTTGGCCTCGGACGGGTTGTAGTCGAGGACGTCGGAGCCCTTGAGGTCACCGTTCCAGCCGGCGATGACCGGGGAGGTGAAGTCCTTGGCCGGGGTGCGGGTGCCGTCGAAGATCTTGTCGGTGATCTGCTTGCGGTTGACCGCCATCGACAGGGCCTCGCGACGGAGCTTGCCCTCCTCGCCCTTCCAGTGGTCGAGGTAGTAGGGCAGGTAGAAGCCCTGGAAGATCGCCGCGGCCTGGTTCGCGTTCGAGTCGGGGAAGTCCGACTTGTACGTCGCGAAAGCAGCGTCCGGGATGGCGTCGAGCACGTCGAGGTTGCCACCCTGCACGTCCGCGTAGGCGGTGTCCTGCGAGGTGTAGAACGTGATCGTCAGACCACCGTTCTTCGGCTTGCGCTTGCCGGCGTAGTCCTCGTTGGTGACGAGCTTGATCGACTGGTTGTGCGTCCACGCACCCTTGCCGTCGAGCTTGTACGGGCCGTTGCCGATCGGGTTCTCGCCGAACGCCTTGGTGTCGTCGTAGAACGCCGAGGGGAGCGGCATGAAGGCCGAGTAGCCGAGCGACAGCGGGAAGTCCGACTGCGCCGACTTCAGCGTGACGGTGAACTCGTCGTCGCTCTTGACCTTGAGCCCGGTGAGCTCCGAGTCCTTGTCGGCGTCGTAGCCCTCGATGTTCTCGAAGAAGTAGCTCGCGCCCTGCGCGTTCGACTTCTGGGCAGCCCAGTTCCACGCCTTCGTGAACGACTCGGCCGTGACCTTCTCGCCGTTGGTGAAGGTGTAGCCCGTGTTCAGCGTGATGTCGTAGGTCTTGGAGTCATCGGTGTCGATGCTCTTCGCGACCTCGTTCACCGGCTTGCCGTCGGCGTCGTACGAGACGAGGCCCTCGAAGATCGACGTGATGATCTTGCCGCCACCGGTCTCGGTGGAGTTCGAGGGGATGAGCGGGTTCTGGGGCTCGGAGCCGTTCGTGGTGACGATCCCGGACGCGTTCGTCGAGCCCGAGTCACCGCCGTTGCCGCTTCCGTTGCTGGAGCAGCCGGTCAGGGCGATTGCTGTGGCCCCGAGCACGGCGAGGGCAGAGAGCCCAGCGCGCTTCTTGATCAAGGTTCCTCCTGGTGCATGGGACGCGCCAGGCACAGAGGTGCTGCCGGGCGCGTTTGTCCTTGCACTGTAGGCAGTGCTCGGACCGCCGACCAAACCCTGCGGCCATCGGTTACAAACCGGAAACCAAGTTGCAGGATCGTTGCGGGAGGATGCAAGATTCGGTCGCCCTGACGAGGCGCGAGCGGGTTTGTTGCTTCTGCAACGAAGTTGTTGCACGAGCGCACAGCGATGGGCTAGCCGAGCAGCCCTCGGACGGAGGTGGAGCGCTCCGACATCCCGCTGTCCGGAACCGTCGGCGCACACCCCCTGGCGCACGTGTGCCCTGCCCGGATCTCCGGACAGGGCACACGCTACGCGCTCAGGGGTGGGACCGTCGCCGTGTGACACGGGCGGCGGGCCCGATCAGGCGAACGCCTCGATCGGCGGGCACGCGCAGACCAGGTTCCGGTCGCCGTACGCCTGGTCGATCCGGCGGACCGGTGGCCAGTACTTCCGCGCACTGATCCCGGGGACGGGGTAGACGGCCTGCTCCCGCGTGTACGGGTGCGTCCACTCCCCCGAGATCGCGGACGCCGCGGTGTGCGGGGCGTGCACGAGCGGGTTGTCGTCCGCCGGCCACTCCCCCCGCTCGACGGCTGCCGCTTCGGCACGGATGGCCAGCATCGCGTCGACGAAGCGGTCGAGCTCGGCGAGGTCCTCGCTCTCGGTCGGTTCGACCATGAGCGTCCCGGCGACCGGGAACGACATCGTCGGGGCGTGGAAACCGTAGTCCACCAGGCGCTTCGCGACGTCGTCGACCGTGATGCCGGACGACTCGCGCAGGGGGCGCAGGTCGAGGATGCACTCGTGGGCGACGAGCCCCGACTCCCCCGTGTAGAGCACGGGGAACGCGTCACGGAGCCGCGCGGCGATGTAGTTCGCACCGAGGACCGCGGCCTCGGTCGCCCGGGTGAGGCCCTCGAGTCCCATCATCCGGACGTAGGTCCAGGTGATCGGCAGGATGCTCGGGCTGCCGTAGGGCGCTGCGGAGACCGGCCCACCGGCGTGGGCGAGTCGCCCGTCCGAGGTCGATCCGGGTCGCCGGTCCGGGTCCTGGGCGAAGGCGTGCGCCGGCAGGAAGGGCGCGAGGTGCGCCTTCGCCGCGACCGGGCCGACGCCGGGGCCGCCGCCGCCGTGCGGGATGCAGAACGTCTTGTGCAGGTTGAGGTGCGAGACGTCGCCGCCGAAGTCGCCGAACCGGGCGTGCCCGAGCAGTGCGTTGAGGTTCGCACCGTCGACGTACACCTGGCCACCGGCCTCGTGCACGGCGTCGCAGACGTCGCGGACGTCGTGCTCGTACACGCCGTGCGTCGAGGGGTAGGTGATCATCAGCGCGGCGAGGGTGTCGGCGTGCTGCGCGGTCTTGGCACGGAGGTCGGCGAGGTCGACGTTGCCGTCCTCGTCGCAGGCCACGACGACGACCTTCATGCCGGCGAGGACGGCGGACGCGGCGTTCGTGCCGTGGGCGCTCGACGGGATGAGGCACACCGTGCGGTCGACGTCACCGCGGGACCGGTGGTAGCCCCGGATCGCGAGCAGCCCCGCGAGCTCGCCCTGGCTGCCGGCGTTCGGCTGCAACGAGACCGTGTCGTACCCGGTGACCTCGGCCAGCCAGGTCTCCAGGTCGCCGATCATGTCGAGGTACCCCTCGACGTCCTCGCGCGGGGCGAACGGGTGCACGTTCGCGAACTCGGGCCAGGTGACCGCCGCCATCTCGGTCGCCGCGTTGAGCTTCATGGTGCAGCTGCCGAGCGGGATCATGCCGCGGTCGAGCGCGTAGTCCTTGTCGGCCAGGTGCTTGAGGTACCGCATCATGCGGGTCTCACTGCGGTGCGCGCTGAACACGGGGTGCGTCAGGTACTCGCTGCTGCGCAGCAGGTCGGACGGGAGGCCCGTGGCCGCGTCGCGCACGGCGCCCTCGGTCGACGGGACGGTCACGTCCACCGCCCCGAACACGTCGGCGAGCGCCGTCACGTCCTCGGGTGTGGTCGTCTCGTCCACCGACAGCTGGAGGGTGTCGGCGTCGATCAGGTGGAGCAGGCGGTCGGCGTCGCGCGCGGCGTCGACGATCGCTGCCGCGCGCCCGCGAGCCCGCAGGGTCAGGGTGTCGAACCAGTGCTCGTGCACGACCTCGAGCCCCGCCGCACGGGCGACGTCCGCGAGCGCCGAGGTCGTCCGGGCCACGCGGTCCGCGATGAAGCGCAGCCCCTCGGGGCCGTGGTAGACCGCGTACATCGAGGCCATCACGGCGAGCAGGACCTGCGCGGTGCAGATGTTGCTCGTGGCCTTCTCGCGACGGATGTGCTGCTCACGCGTCTGCAGGCTCAGCCGGTAGGCCATCTGTCCGTCGGCGTCGAAGGAGACGCCGACGAGCCGGCCGGGCAGCTGCCGCTCCAGACCGGCACGGACCGCGAGGTACCCGGCGTGCGGGCCGCCGAAGCCGAGCGGGACGCCGAAGCGCTGGCTCGTGCCCACGGCGACGTCGGCACCCAGGTCGCCCGGGCTCGCCAGGAGCGTCATCGCGAGCAGGTCGGCCGCGACCACGGCGATGCCGCCACCGGCGTGCACGCGCTCGATGGTCGTCGAGGGGTCGACCACGCGCCCGGAGGCACCGGGGTACTGCACGATCACGCCGAAGGCGCCGTCCAGGTCGTCGTCGCTGGGCCCGGTCGCCGCGTCGAACTCGCGCAGGGCGATCCCGACCGCGTCGGCACGGTGGTCGAGCAGCGCGCGGGTCTGCGGCAGCAGGTCGGCGTCCACCAGGAACGCGTCGCCCTTCACCTTCGACGCACGACGGGCCAGGAGCATGCCCTCGACCACGGCCGTGCCCTCGTCGAGCATCGACGCGCCGGCGGTGGCCATGCCGGTCAGGTCGGACACCATCGTCTGGAAGTTGATGAGCGCCTCGAGCCGGCCCTGCGAGATCTCCGGCTGGTAGGGCGTGTACGCCGTGTACCAGCTCGGGTTCTCGAGCACGTTCCGCTGGATCACCGCGGGCGTGTGGGTGCCGTGGTAGCCGAGGCCGATCATGGCGCGACGGACGGTGTTCCGCCCGGCCTTCGCGCGGAGCTCGGCGAGCGCCTCGGTCTCACCGACGGCCGCGGGGACGACCGTGTCGGTGGTGGGCGCGGCGTGGATCGACTCCGGGATCGCCGCGCGGACGAGGGCGTCGAGGGACGGCTGCCCGACCACGTCGAGCATGACCTGCTGGTCGGCGCTCGTCGTGCCGATGTGCCGGTCGGCGAAGGACGTCTGGAGGTTCTGCTGCGCGCCGGTCATGCGAGGGACGCCCGGTACGCGTCGTGGTCCATCAGGTCCTCGGGGAAGGAGGTGCCCTCGACCTTGAGCTTCACGAGCCAGCCGGCGCCGAACGGGTCCTGGTTGACGGTGTCGGGGGCGTCGACCACGGCGTCGTTGATCGCGACGACCTCGCCCTCGATCGGGGCGAAGAGCTCGCCGACGCTCTTGGTCGACTCGATCTCGCCCATCTGCTCGCCGGCGGTCGTGGTGGTACCGACGGCGGGGAGCTCGACGTAGACGACGTCCCCGAGCTGCTCGGCGGCGTGGTCGGTGATGCCGACGGTCACGGTGTCGCCCTCGACGAGGATCCACTCGTGGTCGGCGGTGTACTGCAGTGCGGTCTGGTCGGTCACGGGATCAGCCTCTCGGAGTGCGGCGGTAGAAGGGGAAGGGGGTGACGGTGCTGGGGATCGCGGTCCCGCGCACGTCGATGTGCAGGAGCTGTCCCTCGCCGGCCACGGTCGGATCGACGAAGGCCATGGCGACGGGGTGTCCCAACGTCGGCGAGAGCGCCCCGGACGTGACGGTGCCGACGACCTGCCCGTCGTGCACGACGTCGTACCCGGCGCGCGGCGCACGGCGTCCCTCGGTCACGAGGCCGACGAGCACACGGGCGCCGGGGGCGGGCACCACGCCAGCGTCGCCCACGAACGAGCCCGAGGTCGCGACGACACGACCGAGACCGGCCTGAGCGGGTCGCACCTCGGTCGACAGTTCGTGCCCGTAGAGCGGCATGCCGGCCTCGAGCCGCAGGGTGTCCCGCGCGGCGAGCCCGGCGGGCACGACACCGCGGTCGGCGCCGGTCTCGAGCAGGGCGTCCCAGATCGACGACGCGACGTCGGGGTCGCTGTAGATCTCGAAGCCGTCCTCGCCGGTGTAGCCGGTCCGGGCGACGAGGACCTCGGCGCCGTCGAACAGCGCGTGCAGCACGCGGTAGTACCGGAGTTCGTCGAGCGGGGTCTCCGGCTGCAGGCGGTCCGCCACGACCAGGGCGTCGAGCGTCCCTGCGGCGGCCGGACCCTGGATCGCCACGAGGGCGGTGGTGTCCGAGTCGTCGGTGACCTCGACGTCGTGGCCGCTCGAGCGCGCGACGAGCGCGTCGACCGCGACGGAGCGGTTCGCGGCGTTCGCCACGACGAGGAAGACGTCCTCGCCGGTGCGGTAGACCACGAGGTCGTCGAGGATCCCGCCGTCCTCGGCGAGGAGCAGCGAGTACTTCGCGCGACCGACCGGCATCGCGCCGAAGGACCCGGCGAGCGCGTGGTCGAGGAACGGCACGGCGTCGGGGCCGACGACGCCGACCTCTGCCATGTGCGACAGGTCGAAGACGCCCGCGGCCTGACGCACGGCGTGGTGCTCGGCGAGGTCGGACGAGTACCGCACGGGCATCCGGTACCCGGCGAAGTCGGTGAAGGTGGCGCCCGCAGCCTCGTGCGCGGACTCGAGTGGGGAGGAACGCATGACGGAGTTCTCCTGGCATCGGCAGGACCCGACGGCCGTCGTCGGGTGGGAACTCCCCCTCTGTCATGGGCCTGAGAGTTTCACCGCGGCCCGTGAGGTCCGGCGGCTTTCACCGTGGGCGAGACGCCGCGCGGGCCCGGCGGGGACGCGTGTCTGCTTTTCAGAGTGGCCTGTCCGCTGCGGTGTGGGACCTGAGAGATTGACGGGGAGGTTGCTCCTTCGGTGCCGTGCGCGTGCGCTCGGCTCTCCCGCGGCGGGTGTGCGGCCGGTGTTGAGTTGTGCAGGCCCGAGCATACCGACCCCGCGTTTCCGGCATGTGTCGTGGTCGCCCCTTCGACGTCTCGTAGAATGCGGGGATGGCAGGACAGCGATCGCGCCCCCGTGGGCAGCTCGAGCAGGCGGTCCTCGAGACCCTGCGCGCTGCGGCCGACCGCGGCGTCGTGGACGGGTGCACGGCACGGCAGGTGCTGGACGCCTTCCCGGAGCCGCGTCCGGCGCTCACCACGGTGCTGACCGTGCTCGACCGCCTGGGACGCAAGGGCCAGGTCGAGCGGCAGGAGCACGCCGAGGCCCCGCTGACCTTCCGCGCCGTGCACAGCCGTGAGCAGCAGACGGCATCGCTGATGTCGAACGCGCTGGCCGCCGCGTCGGACCGTGAGGCCGCGCTGCTCCAGTTCACCGGATCGCTCGCCTCGGACGACCTCGACGTCCTGCGCCGCGCCCTCGACGCCCGAGCCCGCTCCTGACCGGAACCGAGCAGTGGTCGTCGTCGGAGTCGCCCTCATCGCCCTCGCCCTCGTCGTCGTGGTGGTCGCCCCGCGCGTCCTGACCCGGTCCGCCTGGACGATCGACCACCCACGCACGGCGCTGGTCTCGTGGTCCGTCGCGGTCCTGCTCGGCGTGGTCGGCTTCGTCGTCGGGGTCGCCCTCGTCGTCGCGGCCGACCGACCACTCGACCCCTTCCGGCTCACCGAGTCCCCGACGCACGGCCTGAACCTCGGCGTCGCACTCCTCGGCGTGGCGGCGTTCGTCGTCGCGGTCCGGGTCCGTCCCGGTGCCGAGCACGAGGCCGTGCGGCAGGCCATGCGGTCGGGCACCGCTCCGCACCGACAGATCGACGGCACCACCGTCGCCCTGGTCGAGGCGGACCATGCGCTCGCCTGCGCGGTCCCCGGTCGGTCCGGCGGCGTGCTCGTGAGCACCGGGCTCGCCGACCTGCTGCGGACCGACGAACTGGAGGCCGTGGTCGCCCACGAGCGGGCCCACCTGACGCAGCGCCACGCCGTGGCCGTCGCGGTCGCCGAGTCCATCGAGCGTGCGGTCCCGTGGGTTCCCGGGGCGCGCGCCATGGCGCGCTCGACGCGCGTCCTCGTCGAGTTCGCCGCCGACGACGCGGCGGCCCGACGCGTCGGACGCGACGCCCTGCGCCGGGCGGTGCTCGTGGCGGACGGGACGAGCGCGCTCGGGGCGGTCCGTGCCTCCCGGCTGCGCTGAGCCCACCGGTCACGCCTGTCGGGGGCGAGGCATAGGGTGGCAGGCACCGTGAAGCCACTGACCGAACCAGACATCCGTTCGTCGTTCGTGAACGCCACCCCGGACGAGCTCGAGCAGCTCCCCATCCCGGGGTTGCACGAGATGCTGTGGGACGAGCGCGAGTTCCTCGGCTGGCGCGACCCGCAGGCCGCCCGACGCGGCTACATCGTGTCGTGGATCGACGATCGCCCGGTCGGCATCGTCGTCCGCTCCGCCGGCGGTTCGCTCCGCCCGGGCATCGCCGCGATGTGCTCGTTCTGCCACTCCCCGCAGCCGGCGACGCAGGTCCGCCTGTTCTCCGCCGCCCGCGCCGGTGAGTCCGGCCGGAACGGCAACACCATCGGGTCCTACATCTGCGAGGACCTCGGCTGCTCGATGCTCATCCGGACGGCCCCGCCGCACCTCAACCCGCCCGCGACGATCGCGATGCGCGGCGAGGCCCTGCTCGGGCGCGTGCGGAACTTCACCGAGGACGTGGCGAAGACCGCGTGAGCCGGTTCGCCACCGCGCGGTGGGCCGTCGTCGAGGAACAGGGCGACGGGCGCTGGCGCCTCAGCATCCGCGACGAGGCGGACGACGAGCTCGGCGCGCTCGGCCTCGGGGTCGAGGGGCCGTGGGACCCGGACGTCGAGCCGCACGTGGCGTTCGTCCTGGTGCAGCTCGGACTGACGCTCCGCGGTGCGCGGCCGTGGCACGAGGACGAACTCGGCGACCAGCGCGCACCGGTGCTGCCGCTCGGGTGAGCGACCGCTCCCGTGGTCGCGGCGGGCGGCGGGCGGCGGGCGGGGACCGAACCACGTACCCGACGTCGAACCAGCCACGCCGCCTGCTTCGACGTCGGGGACCTGGTTCGACGCTGCATTGCACCCCCGGCCCGGCGGCGGGGCACAGCTCAGGGCTCGGTGGCCGCGATGAAGTTGCGGAGGATCTCGCGCTCGTCGTCGACGCGGACCGCCCAGACCAGCTCGCTGCGGTGCGGGTCGTCCTGCAGCGGGAGCAGGACGACGGTGTCGGGTGCCGCGAGGGTCGCGCTCTCCGGGGCGATCGTCACACCGAGCCCCGCTCCGACCAGGTGGAGCACGGTCGCCCACGTCGTGGCCTCCTGCACGACCTCGGGTCGCCGTCCGTCGACGACCACGGGCGCGAGGTTGCGTTCGGTCGCGACCGCACCGGCGATCGCCGGGAAGAACACGAACGGATCGTCGACCAGTTCGGTGCCGCGGATCGACGCCCGCTCCGCGAGCCGGTGCCCGTGCGGGACCGCCGCGACGAAGGGCTCGGAGCGGAACGGCAGGAACCGCACGGCGGGGTCCGGGTCGGGGTCGCGCAGGACCGCCAGGTCGAGCTCGCCGCGGACGGTGCGCGCGAGCAGCGTCGACGAGTAGCCCTCGGTGAGTTCGACGCGGACGAGCGGGTACCGCTGCCGGAAGGCCTGCACGCGCTCGATCGGACCGAGGGGCAACGCCGAGACGACGAACCCGACGTCCAGCCGTCCGGCCTCACCGCGTCCGACCCGCACGACCTCGTCCAGGTCGCGCGCTGCCTGGTCGAGCAGCGAGCGCGCACGGCCCTGCAGCACCCGACCGGCGGCGGTGAGCGCGACGCTGCGCGAGGTGCGGACGAACAGGTCCACCCCGAGGTCACGCTCGGTCCGTCGGATCTGCTGCGAGAGCGCGGGCTGGGCGATGCGCAGCCGTTCGGCAGCCCGCCCGAAGTGCAGCTCGTCGGCGACGGCGAGGAACGCCCGGAGCTGCCGCAGGTCGACATCCATGCACGCAGCCTATCGATGTACGGGAACGAGTATTGGACGCGATCAGATCTCTGGTCGAGGATGGGACTGTGCCCGAGACGCCCACGATGACCATCGCCGAGTTCGAGACCGCCGCCGACGCCACGGCGTTCCGCACCCTCAACGAGGCGTGGATCGAGCAGTACTTCACGCTCGAGGACGAGGACCGCGCGATCCTCGGCGATCCGATCGGCCGCATCATCGAGCCCGGCGGTGCGGTGTTCGTCGCGCGGCTCGACCACGAGGTCATCGGCTGCATCGGGATCATGCCCGTGGGCGAGCGCGTGTTCGAGCTCGTCAAGATGGCGGTCTCGCCGGTGCACCAGGGGCACGGCACCGGGCGGAAGCTCATCGCCGCAGCACTCGACCGCGCCCGGTCCCTCGGCGCGCAGCGGGTCGCGCTCGAGAGCAACAGTGCCCTGGCGAGCGCCGTGCACCTGTACGAGGCGTTCGGCTTCCGGCACCTCGGACACGACGAGATCGCGCCGAGCCCGTACGCCCGTGCGGACGTCCACATGGTGCTCGACCTGGTCTGACCCCGACCCTGAGGTTATCCGGGGTCGACGAACGATCTGCCCGTAGTAGCGGGCCCAGGGGTGTCAGGCTCTGTCAGGCACGGCCGTCGTGGCTAAACCGAATCACCAGGTCTAGGGTCGGCTGAACGAATGGGGACGATGGGACGCAATGCCTCTTCCCCGGCCGAGTCGCGGAGTAACTCACGTAGTAGCTCACGAGCGCCTCCGAGTTCACCCCTCAACCGGGTGGACAGTTTGACTGCTTCGTCCAGCTCGCGTTGCAGTCGTTCGTTCTCTGAAGCGAAGTGTTCCGAGGTCACCAGCGCCTCGAGCGTTTCGATTGAGCTGGGGGAGTCAAGCGCGACCAGCCGCTCGCCTAGTAGGCGCCTCCTTGCGGCTCGCAGTTCATCGACTTTCTGTTCGAGACTACCGATTCGTTTGCGCTGCTCTACAAGCTTCTTCATCAAGGTCGCTCGATCTACCGCCTGACCCTCGCGCCAGTTCGCCTCGTCGCTTTCAAGCCGGCGCCGTAATTCTGCCTGCTGGCGACCCGACTGACGAATACGCTCGGCCAGATCACCCTGAGTATGAATGAACTCGCGCGAGACGCGCGCTTCACGGGCGACTCCGGATATGGTGATCTTCTCGCTTGAATCCATCGCCGCGTCCAAGGCCCGTAACACCGCCGCTCTTTTGTCAAGAGACGCTTGTCTACGACTTGCATGGAGGCCTTGAATTGCGCCACGACTCATTCGATGCCCTTCGTTGCGCCGGCGCGCTCGATGTCCGACAGATGCGAGAATTCGCCATGAATAGCACGAAGGTCGATACGACGGGGAGCGCCAGCTCGACGCCGAATGTCCTCCATCTTCTCGAGAGCTAGGTGTATTGATGACCTTTCCATTTCAGGCAGATTATCGATGTAGGAATCAATGCCGGCGAGAATTCGGTCGCAGTCGCGTGTTCTGCGCTCGTAGTGACTAATCATGTGACTGTCCGGCGCGATGATTCGCACGCGCTCAATCTGTGCCTGCAGATACAGACGCTTTGCTAGCAGTCCGTCTCTTTCGAAAGGATCGACCAGGAAGAACGGGCATGATTCGCAGACATGATCCATCGCACATGCAGCACCGCCGGCCGCCACGTTAGCGGGCTCCGTGCATGACCCAAGAGAGACAGCCAACTTGGTGAAACCATCGCGCTCTCGATCCACAGTAACTGCTTCACCTGACCAGTTGAGCCGCCGCGAGGGAAGCGACGACATCGCGTGCCGCTTTCGTCTGCTGGTGATGAGAAAGTAGTTCATCGTCGTCTTGAAACTCTTATGGCCCATCCACTCCTGCAGTTCCTCCGGAGTGCAAGTCGGACGCCCCTCACGGTCGGTCGCATCGGCATGACGTTGCGCGAATGCATGGCGAAAGGCGTACGCGTCGATAGTTGTCAGATCGAACCTGATGTAGTTTCCGTCTGCGCCTTCCACCTCTTCCATGAACGGAGCTTCGTCGAGCACAACGGCTACGAGCTCGTCGATCCTTGCGTTCAAGAATGCTGCTGAACGCGGCGCGTCCTTTCTTCCTCGGTCCGTAGGAAAGAGCCACTGAGACTCGATGCCGTGCTCGATCTTGATTTCTTGCCATTGCCTGATTGCATCGTGAACATCCTTGTGGATCGGGAGACGCGTGCCACGACCGAAGGGTGGCTTGACGCGATCCCACTCGAGGTAGGCCTGCCCGGCACTGTCATACGAGATGCATTCTTCCTTTAGCCGAACCGTCTCAGAAGTTCGACGTCCGCATCGCTCTTGCAAGTAGATCATGACCTTCGCTTCGGCCGTGACTAGGGCTGAGTGTCGCTGTAGGAGATGCAGGTGGTCCATCAACCAGTCGACAATTGGTTGCGGGATGAATCGGAAAGAGTCATCATGCTCCTTGCCGCCCGGCGGTTTGCCAACAGCCTTTTGACGCAGGAATTCGCGGTCGAAGGTGGCTGGCAGCCGTCGCCAGACCGGGAGAAAGTCCTCCGAGGCGCGAAAGAAATCAAGCATTCCCCTCAGCGCGGCGAGGGCGAGCCGTTGAGCGTGGATCGTGTCCCACGCCTTACGAATCGCTTTCAGGACGGCGGTGGCGTCGGCCCCTCCGAGCGCTTCAACGGGCGTTCCTCTCGCGTGAAGAACTTGGTCGACAATCCGTGCGACTCGAACCGCGGCTTCGAGCTTGTTCCGCCCATGGGGACCAGCCTCGAGGATGTATGAATCCACGCTTTCCACCCACCAACGTAGCCTCAGTTCACGCAGGTCGATCCGCGTCCGCCGGTGGACTGGCTTCACTGAGTATTTCAAGTCGAGGTCTGTGAGGAAATACAGCCCAAACGTCCGCCCCTGCTCCCCCGCCCACTCACGATGCGCCTGGTCAATCCTGGACTGCAGATCCCGATAGAAGCCTGCGATGTTCGCGTGTGGCGTCGGGAGGTTCAAGGCGTTGAGACCGACGAGCGTCTCGTGCTCGGAGTTGCGAAGCAACTGATACACGCGGCGAACGAGGATCGGTGGGATGTGCGCGTTGGCGGATATGTCTCTCTGCTGCAGGGCGAACAGCAACTCGGACCGGATCGGCTCTCGAAGTAGATGAAATGGCGTCGCGGTGCGCTGCGCGTATGTGTACTTCTGGTCTGCGGAAACAGGCAGCTCGAAATAATTGTGCAGCCAACTCTCGACATCAGCAGGGTTGGGCTTCCCGATGCCCATTCGCTTCGCCCAAGAACGGCAGGCTCCTTCGTGGACGTCACAAAGGACCCAAGCTCCCGCACCATCCCGCTTACAGATCACCGCCCGACACTTTTGCTCGGCTGGAGGGAAGGGCTTCGGACGCCGCTCAGTGATCCACTCCCCCATGTCCGACCTCCCCGTGCGACGCTTCCAGCCCCACCACGCAGTTCGGTGATTCACGCACAACCCGGTATTCACGACACTGCGCTGACACCCGGTGATCACACAACTGGTCGGCCGCTCGATCTTTTCGCGTGGGACTTCGAGCCATTCGGCAAGGTTGAATGCGTCGGCGCCCTCGGCCATGAGGCGCTTACGTTCTTTATGACACACGGGGCACAGCTTGCCCTGGACCCTGGTCTCGCACCCTGCTTTCGAACACCGGCTCAGGTACGTGTCCGCCCTATCGACGTCAGGCGTGTATACAAGAGTGTCGGGATCGAACTCACCGGGCCGCCAGTCCATCATCACGCGACCTCGAATGTAATTTGCCCATTCTTGTGAGGGCGTCAGTTCGTGGCTCGTCGAGGTGCGAAAGTCGTTAGCGAATTCAGTCACGGCGTGTCTCCAGGTTGAGGCGACGCGTCGGAAGGCTGTCGAGAGCAGCCACCATCGCGATCTCAACGTCATGCACATAGATCTGGGTTGATTGCTTGCTGCGGTGCCCCATGAGGGCTTGCACCACTTCGAGGGGCTGTTTAGGGACGTCGTACCCTCGCACGAGCCGAGTGGCGAAGGTGTGCCGAAGCATGTGCGGCCCACTCAGTGGATAGTCAATCTTCTTGCCGCACTCTTCGACAATCTCTGCTATCCGATCCTCCTTCATGGCTTCGCCCAGTGCGCGCCCGTGGGTGTAGAGATTTACGAGCATGTGCGGCGAGTTATCACTATTGCCGAGGATTTCCCTGCGCTGAATGACGTAGTCGATGTACCCATCGACAAGCAGTTGTTTTGCAAACAGCGTGCGTTCGGCCCCCTTCGCGCGGGCGCCGTTGGTCACAGGGTTGTCCATCTTGACGTGGAAGTGGGGGTCACGAATGTTGCACCCCGAACTGCGGGTTCCCCCACCCAAGTGCATGTCGGCTGTGAACAACGAGGCCGCCTCGCCCACCCGAATTCCCGTGAAGTACAGGAGATCGATGAGGAATCGGTCGCGAGCCGGGAGAGCAAGGGTCTCCAGCCTGTCGCGCGCGCCACGGTCGCTAATCCACCGAGGTGGCGGAGACGGTTTCCGGGGCTCCCCGCGGAGCCTCTCCGCGGTCACCGAACGATGACGTCCGTGCTCGCCGCCAGCGGGACTTCCCGGGGCGAACCACTTCATCTCTGAAAACTGGGCTGCCACGGACGGCCGGACCAACTCCCTGGTGGCTGCCCATTCGTAGAATGATCGGATAGCGATAATGTGCGCGTCAACAGTTTCCGCGTTCATGGTCGAGGTCGCCATGAGCGCGCGCCGCCACAACACGAGGTGATTCACGGAAACCGCCCGCCAGTCGGCCGTTGTGAGCGTCCAGTTCAGGTACCGGACAACACGGCGCCCGTAGTGCTCCGCGGTGTTCGGAGATCTGTCAAGGTCTTCGAGGGCTGCGAGCCATGAAGAAGATGCGTGCAGGTGGTCATACGCGTCCACGATGACGAACCTCCGCTCACCACCGGGAAGTGTCGCGACGTCCAAGCGATAGGGGCCGTCAGGTAGTGAGATGGTCCCACCTCACTCGCGACACGGAGGCGATAGGCCGGCCCGACGGCCGTTGTTGTCCGCTCATCCATCCCGACACCGGAGAGCAGCCCGACATAGTGCGCGCTAGTGACGGGTTGGTGGTCCGAGCCGCTGATGAATGCCTCACAGGTCGCTACCGTATCAGAGGTTTTTTCCCTACTGAACGGGTATTTACGTTGGACATGTCCAATGTAATCGCGAGGTCCCCCGCTCGCTTGGAGGCGTTGCAAGGACCCTGGTCTGCGATCGCTGCGCGATGAAGAAGGGCGGACATGGCGACCGACTCCACAGTGAGGCCGGCGAAGCTTACTGGATCGAGAGGTCTTTGTGGCGACGCCAAAGTGCCGGGCGTTGGGGGCGCTCCATCTTCTCGTTGATCAGAAGGAGTAGCGGTGCTGCTTGCCGACAGCGTTCATGAAGCATCCACGACAAGCGGCTTACCGGAAGAATCTCAGGTAGCGCGGCACCAGCCACTCGAGCGCCGCGCTTTCCGGCGAGAAGAGGGTGCTCTCTCGCCAGCTCAGCAAATGCGCCACCTTCGCCGGCGTGGACCCCGCGGCGTGCGCAGCCTCTGTATGCAGAATGAGGCAGTACGAGCAGGGGTTCAGCTGAGCCACCCGCAGGCGGAGTAGCTGCGCGAGTTCACTATCGATCCCGAGCGTTGCTGTGTACCCGAATGCCTCCGCCATGTCCTTTGCGATGTCGTGCAGTCTGGTCCTATTCGGATCGAACCTGGTGTTGGTGTACTGAAGCTGGTTCATGCCGTGCCCCTTTCGCAGAGCTGATCTCAAGAGCTGCGGTCGTGACGAGAGGTCGGGCAGCCAGCTACAACGTCGGCCACACCTTCAAAGAGCGAAGCCCGTGGACGTGGTTGCACGCCGAGGAGACTCGCCTTGCCCGCCGACATGTGGATGTAAGCTCCGCGCCCGCTACCTTCCTGCGAGCGGCACAATCACGGAGAGCGGGTTCCTTCCGCGACCGCAGCCGGACGATGGTAGTCAGCCGCCGACGGCGTGAGCCACCGTAAACCGCGCATGTCCAACCTCAGGTCCCCCGGGCGTTCCACGAGAAGCGCCAATACCCCACAGCAGTTTCGGCAACGGACGACGAAGCCCATAGGCGCGCCGTAGACCATCGCTTCCGCGAGTGATGCGACATCTAGGCACGCATCGCACTGTCCGGTTGCCGTCGGAAGGTCAAACGCGAACAATGATGAGGCGACGCCCGCGAGAACGTTGCCGTCTAGATGAGTCATCATGCCCCTCCGAAACGTTCGGTGCGGATGCCCTCCGGGTCGTGACCGAGCCGTATCAGCTCGTGCGCGACCGATTCGACGAATCCCGTGGGCCCGCAGATGTAAATGATCGGGTCGCTCTCTGGCGCAAGCGTTTTGGCCCGTAGCACCTCGGCGGTAAGACGGGCAGGCTTGCCTGCCCAACCTTCGGGCGCCACTCGTGTGTAGTGCCATGTCGTGGCCGCTGTGTCGGACAGGGAACGCAGTTCCTCCTGATACAGCGCGTTCTCGGGGGAACGCAGCGAATACAGGAGCTGCATGGGAATGAAGCTACCCGCGTCCGCATGGGCACGAATCATCGCGACGAGTGGAACAACACCCGATCCCCCGCCGATCAATTGCACGGGCCGGGTTTCCTCGGGCTGCCACACGAACCACCGCCCGAGGGGACCACGTAATTCGACCTCATCGCCAACTTCCAGTTCATCGACGAGAAATGGAGACACCTCACCGTCAGGCAGCCGTTCAACGGCCAACTCGAGACTTTCCCCGGCGCCCGAGTTGGCAAGTGAGTACGACCGCACCGCCTGATAGCCGTCCGGCGCCGTGAGGCGAACGTCAACATGCTGTCCGGGCTGATTTCCCGACCATCCGGGAACGTCGAAGGTCAGACTGCGCGCCGATGAACTCAGCGTCGCGGACTGCGCCAGCCGTCCCTTCCTCCAGGCGAACGTGGAGTCGGTCACGAATACCGTTCTTCCCGCCACGGGTCACCATGCAGATGGTAACCGTACTGCTCCCAGAACCCTGGACGGTTCGCGTCCTGCATCACGAGGCCGCGAACCCACTTCGCGCTCTTCCAGAAGTACAGGTGCGGAACCAGCAGGCGAGCCGGCCCGCCGTGCTCGGGGTCGAGTGGTCCCCCGCCGTACTCATTGGCGATCCAGGCTCGACCATTCAGGAGATCGGCTAGCGGAAGGTTGGTCGTGTAGCCGCCGTAGGAGTGCGCCATGACGAACTGACGACTCGTCTGGACGTCAGCGAAGAGCGTGTCCAACGACACACCGCGCCAGCTCGTGCCCAGCTTCGACCAGCTAGTGACGCAGTGGATGTCTGTAGAGATCTCCTCCGAGGGAAGAGCCACGAACTCCTCCCACGACCACCGGTGGACGTCACCGGACTCGGTTTCGATGGAGAACGACCATGTTTCTCTTTCGATCCGAGGGGTGGGGCCGGCTGAGAGCACCGGAAAGGACTCCGTCAAGTGCTGACCGGGCGGCAAGGCCGGGTCATTGTTACGCCGTCGAGCTCCGAATACAGCCATGATCCCTAATCACCGTCCACATATCTGCCGTCCGAGGTTGCCCCTCGCGCTCGTTCTTGAAATCTCACACCGACCACGCGAGTGGACTCCACAGCCCAAGACACGTCGTACTCCGCGCGGTATGACGGGGGCCAGAACGACCAGAACCGTCCCCCCTCATCGACCCCCCATTCGCCGGTTGTCCTGCTGCCGTCACGCTCGGTGAACGTCGTGCTCCCGTCGGGCAGGAAGACCTGCGCAGTTCCATCGCTATAGGCGAGCGGTGAACGCGTCAGAGCGCCGGCAAGGGCGTCCATCCCAATGGGATCGCCGTCTCGAATTCCTTCCGCGGGTGGCTCTTGATTCTGCGACACGCTTGCTCCAGTTCCTCGGTGGTCCTGTACGGGCCGGCGCCACAGCTTCGAGACGCAATCGGATTACGGGACCCGGTCCCTTCCTACTCCATATGGGATTGTTTCGTCCAGTATGAGTGCCGGCAGATCAGCGCGTAAGGTTCTCAGCCTCAGCGTCGCTCATGGATAGATGGACAGCAAAATCCGGCGGAAGGGAAGAAGGCGATGGCGAAGCGTGGGATGAGGCGTCGTTCGCTGGCCGCAGATCATCGCGGCCTCGCGTGCGTTGCCGCTCAGTCCGTGGTGAATGTGTACGTCGACGAGCTTCGCGCGGGAGTAGATGCTCCGTCCAGGAGCCCCAGAACCGCTGATCATTTCGTCAACTGTCGGCCCTGCGGACAAATACTGCAGGGTCTTGTCGCTGCTGTTGCGGCGCATGACCTGTTGCCACGCGACCCGTGGCGCGCGACATGAGTTCCCCACAGTCAGCGGAGTCGGCACAGCACCAGCAACTTTTCCCCATCTTGTGGCTTCGGTAGCCACAGTTACTAAGGAGAGCACAATGTCAACCGAGTACAGCAAGACCCCCGAGGCCATCAGCCGTCTCACCGAACGCCAGCGCCGCGTCACTCAAGAGTCGGCGACAGAGCCCGCGTTCGGGAACGAATATTGGGACCATCACGAGCCCGGCATCTACGTCGACGTGGTCTCCGGTCAGCCCCTGTTCTCGTCTACGGACAAGTACGACAGCGGCACGGGATGGCCGAGCTTCACCCGACCCATCAGTCCCAAGGCGGTGGTCAGCGTCACCGACAGGTCTCACGGCATGGTGCGCATTGAAGCTCGTTCGAGTGGCGCGGACAGCCATCTTGGCCACATCTTCGGCGACGGCCCCACCGCCAAGGGCGGGGAGCGCTACTGCATGAACTCCGCGGCCCTCCGATTCGTTCCCGTCAGCGAGCTGGACGCGCAGGGCTACGGCCAGTACAAGGGCCTGTTCGAGGCTTCGAACGCCGCGAGCAACGAAACCCCCATTCAGGAGGAGGCATCATGACCAGTGGAATCGATGACACCGGCGAGGTCACCCGCACCCCAGGGACAGAGACTGCCGTCCTCGCCGGCGGCTGCTTCTGGGGGCTGGAAGACCTCATCCGCCGACAGCCCGGTGTGCTCGACACCCGCGTGGGCTATACCGGCGGCGAGAACGACCACGCGACGTACCGCAACCACCCCGGACACGCGGAGGCGGTTGAGATCGTCTTCGACGCGACGGAGACGACGTATCGGGACATCCTGGCGTTCTTCTTCCAGGTGCATGACCCGACGACGCTGAACAGCCAGGGCAACGACTTCGGCTCCAGCTACCGTTCTGCCATCTTCCCTCTCACCTCAGAGCAGGAAGAGGTCGCACGGGAAACCATTGCGGACGTGAACGCCTCGGGGCTCTGGCCCGGCGATGCGGTGACGACCATCGAGCGGGCCGGGCCGTTCTGGGAGGCGGAGCCCGAACATCAGGACTACCTGATCACCTACCCGAATGGCTACACCTGCCACTTCGTGCGCCCGGAATGGGTGCTGCCCAAGCGGACAGCGTCTGCCTGATCACAAAGCCCCGGGGCGCCCAGCCCCCCCCACACCCCTGGGCGCCCCGGTCTCCACTCCTCGGACGAGGGTCACCCCGAAAGGTCATCATCCGCAACGCGGATGATGACCTTTCCCTGCATGCGTGCTCGCCTCTGGAATGCGTCCGCCGCCTCCTCGAGCGGGCGTACCGAGCCGACGATGACGCCGAGCGTACCCCATTCAGCACGTTCCATCGACGCTCGAATGCAGCGCGTGCCCCCGTCGCAGCCGACGTCGAGTCATCCAACGCGGTGTTCAACGGGACGTTGCCGGCGACCGTGACGAGGGTCGCTCCGGCAAAGAAGACGACACCGCTGGTGACGAGCATCCATCAGCGGGGCTGACTCTGATCGAGCAGCCCCGCCCACCGAGGATCACCGGGGCAAGAAGATCGGCAGCAGGAACAACGGGTTTACCACCACGCGGTTGATCGACCGCATCGACGTCACGAATGTCTCGTCATTGGTGCGGCCCAGACCGAGTTTGAGCTCTTCTTGATCATTTTGGCGGAGCCACTCGTCATATGGTCTTTGGGGTCCAACATGCCCTACGGTGGATAGACCCGCCGGAAAGCCTTCGCTCGGGTGATGCCTCGGCATTGGCTGACGATAGGACGCCGCCAACGGGGATCGGAAGAGCCCCACGCGACCGGCGCACAACCGACCTGGAGGAACAACCATGGGCGACGCAGTTATCAAATCGGAAGCGGCCGATGCACGACGCGTGGGCTTGTCGGCGGAGCTCACAAGCGCCGACATCACCGACGCTTTGGGCAGGCTGCATGGACACCGAGCCCATATCACGGGGCTTGTGAGCCCCACTCCCGACCGAAAACTGTTCGGACGAGTTATCACGATCTCGTTCTTCCCGTCGTGCGCTGCGGCTCTGGATCCCGCCCACTACAATTTCGGACGCCTGTTCCATCAGGCGGTGGCCGGTGCGCAGACAGCGCTTGAAAACACTGTCCTCGTCATGGCGAGCAACGGCTACACCGACACTTCCCTTGCAGGAGGAACCAAGCTTTCTCGGCTCGCGAATGCCGGACTTGCCGGGGTTCTGACTGATGGTCGATTGCGCGATTTCGGCGAGCTGGCCGACGAGCCTTACGCGGCCTGGTGCTCAGCTGAAGCCATCGCATGGGGTGGCGGTGACGTGACGCCCTATCAGACGAACGTCCCCGTTGTTATCGGTGGGGTAGGTGTGCATCCTGGTCAGTACGTATTCTGCGACGCTTCCGGCGCTGTCTTCATTCCCGAGTCAGACATTGATCGAGTTCTCGAGGACGCTCATCAGATTCGGCGGGATGATTCCTCTCATCGCGCCGCGATAGCCCTGGAGGAAGTGGGTGGGATCGCCGACGGAACCGAGCGCTGAGTCAGCCGGAGTCGCCCCGGGATCGGCCCGACGCCTCGTACTTCGATCAGGTCATCACCCGCAGTACCAGCGGAGATGCGCTCCTGCCTCGGGGCGGATCACAGCCACCGCTGACGACGGAAGATGACAAAGAGAATCACGCCGATGGCGAACATGGCTCCGATGGCAAGAGGATATCCGAAAGTCCACTCAAGCTCAGGCATCACGGCGAAGTTCATGCCGTAAATAGCACCGACAAGCGTTGGCGCGAAAAGGATCGCCGCCCATGCGGATATTCTCTTCATGTCGTCGTTCTGGCGCCGCGCGATCAGAGCGGTGTTGACAGCGACCAGCTGGGTCAGTTGCGCATGTATGTCGACGACGTGCGTGAGAATATCGGCCACCTCGTTTGAATGACCGACGATGATTGCGCCCCAGTCATGGTCGTTCATCGCGTCGGGCGGCGGGATCTGTCTGATGAACCGCGCCAGGGTCGTTAGTGAAGCCTTGAGCGTGGTCACCTGCTGTCCGAGACGGTAGACGCTTTCCACTCCCTCGCCCTCGCGATTGAAAACGTGCGCTTCGCTATCGATCATCGCGTCTTCGATCATGTCGATTGCGTGGCGATGGGACTGGACCGACGCATCGATGAGGCCGGACAGTACCCCGCTCGTGTCGCCCGCGATTCCTGCCCCCTCGGGGGCAGTGGAAGTCGGATGCCACGCGGTCGCAGCCTCGTGCGGATCCTCGAAGACGACCATCCACTGTCCGTGGCACACCACCTGGACCGGCGCGATCACGACTTCATTGGAGACGAAGGATGCACGCGTGATGCGGAGCAGGTACGACTTCCCGTGAATTTCGAGCTTCGGACGCGTTCCTGCCATCAACAAGCTCTCACGCAATGCCTCGGGAAAGTCGAACTCGACGGCCAGTTGGTCCAGGGAATGGTCAAGGCCGCAGCTGCAGCCGATGACGCCCGACGACGACGTTCCACTGATGAGCGCCTGTAGTTCCTGCAGGGGCGTTGCGTCGCTGATCGAGGCTCGAAGCGTGGCGGCTTCACGCGGGGCCGAACCCTTCGGCTCTTCCTGATGCACGTTTCCAGACAGTTCCGTAGTCATCGCCCGAGCATAGCGCGGATGGACTAGGGGGTCCGATTATCTGAGACAAGAAGTGTCTATCTGCGCGCGCTGCTCATGTCACTTCTGGACATGCTGGTCCACGAGTTTCTGGATCGGACCAGATCTGGAGACCACGAACGCACGGGATGCGCTCGTCTCGGTAAGGGCGGCGCGCCATGCGAGCTCGGCCAGCGGCCCGCCTCGATCCCCCGAATGCCCGCTAGCAGCGGTCCGTAGCGTTCCAGTCGAGTACGGTGCGAGCGGGATATCCTGGTTCATGTGAGCAACAGCGGCCAACCACGGCCCCAACGCCGCTTGACGGCGCGCGGGGCGGCGACGAAGGTGCGCATCATCGAGGCGGCAGATGCTTTGATCAGCGAGCGCGGTGTGGCCGCTACCACGCTGAGCGACGTGCGTATCGCCAGCGCCACGTCCAAGTCTCAGCTCTACCAGCACTTCCCCGACAAGCGGGATCTCGTTCGGACGGTTATCGATGTTCGGGCCGAAAGTCTGCTCGCGCAGCAGCGGAGCAGGCTCGACAAAGTCGTCTCGCTTCGAGGGTTCGAGCTGTGGCGGGACGAGCTCGTCGACCGCAACGCGATCCGTCACGGCGCGTACGGTTGCCCGCTTGGTTCGATTGCGAACGAGCTTGCCGATCACGACGAGGATGCACGACGCGCTATCGCTGCGCACTTCGACGAGTGGCTCGAGGTGCTAGGGAAGGCACTTGACCGGCTCAAGACCCACGGTGTTCTTCAGGCTGAAGCAGACTCCCGGGCGCTCGCGAATACTCTGCTGGCCGCCATGCAAGGTGGCTACCTGCTAGCCAAAGCTACGCGGGATGTCTATCCCATGCGTGCCGCTCTCGACGCAGCGTTGGCCCAGGTCAAAGCCTTCGAGGCGCCGGCCTGAGCGGGCGACATCAGCTAGGGCCGCGCCTGGGGTACGAAGAGACTCACACAGAGTCGTCCTCCGCGCGGTTTCGCGTTCCTTCATCCGCGGCGACAGGCACGGCACCTTGTGCGAGCTTGAGCCGGGTCCACACGTTCATGTTAATCACCACCGCGGCGATCTCCGCGACGTCCCGCTCATTGAAGTAGGCACGCAGCTCGTCATGCGCCGTCTCGAACCTCTCCTGGTCGAAAATGGTGAGTGCTTCGCAGTACCCGAGAGCAGCTCGTTCAGGTTCGGAGAACATCCTGCTCTCTCGCCATGAGGGTAGGTGCGCGATGACGACCGAGGAGATCCCGATCTTGGCTGCGACCTCACTATGCAAGATGAGGCAGTAAGAGCACGGGTTCAGCTGCGCAACGCGCAGCCTGAGAAGTTGCATCAGGCGCGAATCTCCGACGAGTTCCGCCGCGTATCCGAAGGCTGCTGCCATTTCGCCCGCCAAGTGGCCGAAGCGGGTCTGGTTGGGGTCGAACCGCGTGTTCGTGAAGCTCACTGTCTCAAGGACAGGACCGAAGTCGTTCATCTGACTAACCATCCTCGTTCCGATCACTTTCGGGCCGTTCGTGCAGAGGCTGTTCATACTCCGGGTAGTGCTGCAAGAAGGACCTGAACACCGGGCACCTGACGGTCACACTCTTTCCCTCGGCGCGCAGCAGGTTGAGTACGCGCCGAGTGAGTTCGGTAGCGAGGCCCTGGCCGCGGAAAGCCGGCAGGATCGATGTCGACAGAAGCAACACCTGACCATCACTCTCGGCGAACAGCACGCCACCGAACTCGACGTCATCCTTCGCAGCCACGAAAAGGCCAGCGGCATCGTCACGCGTTATCGAGAACCGTCCTTCCGTTGGCGCAGTCCTCTCCATCTCTTCAATGAGAGCACGCTGCTCAGAGGAGATCACTGGGGCTCTGTGCTGCTTCGGATCGGTAGCGTCAGCGGCGGGCCGAGGCGGGGAGTTCGAGTCGTTCATACCGGGCCTTTCGAGTCCAACGGAGTGCCTGCAGTTGCCGGGCTCTCGCGCATCCGAGCTAGCTTTGCCGTCGCCTCGTCAGACCGGCTCATGTCTGTCGAGCATACCTGCGGATAGCAGTTTTTGGACCCAGGGGTCCCAAAATGTTCTATGGTGTGAGGACGGACCCAACGAGGAGGAGGAGCTGTGAGCTCGCAGAATCACGCCAAGAAGGAGGCGCTGAGCCGCCTGACGGAGCACCAGCACTACGTCACTCAGGAAGAGGGCACTGAGCCAGCTTTCGACAACGAGTATTGGGCAAACGATGAACCGGGTATCTATGTCGACATCGTCTCCGGGGAGCCTCTGTTCTCGTCGACCGACAAGTACGACAGTGGAACGGGCTGGCCGAGTTTCACCAAGCCGATCACTCGGGATGCTGTGGACACCAGATCCGACTTCCAGTTAAGCGAACCACGCACCGAAGTGCGCTCGGCGGGTGCGGACAGCCATCTCGGTCACCTGTTCACCGACGGGCCGCAGGAGGCTGGCGGGCTTCGCTACTGCATGAACTCGGCGGCCCTCCGCTTCGTCCCCGTTTCGTCGCTCGAGGAGGAGGGGTACGGAGCATACCGCTCCCTGTTCACCTTCGACGCTGAAGAGAAGGGCCACGTGGCGTGACCAGCGGTGTCGACGACACCGGGAACATAACCGACAACCCGGACACCGAGACGGCTGTCCTCGCAGGCGGGTGCTTCTGGGGCATGGAGGACCTGTTCCGTCACCAGCCGGGCGTGGTCAACACACGTGTCGGCTACACCGGCGGCGAGAACGACCACGCAACCTACGGCAATCATCCGGGGCACGCCGAGGCAATCGAGATCGAGTTCGATCCGACCGTCACGACATATCGCGAGGTACTCGCCTACTTCTTCCAGGTGCACGACCCCACAACGCTGAACAGCCAAGGCAACGATTACGGCAGCAGCTATCGCTCCGCGATCTTCCCCATCTCGATGCGTCAGGAGCAGATCGCGCGAGACACAGTCGCAGACGTTGACGCATCAGGACTCTGGCCAGGCCCGGCCGTCACCACCATCGAACCTGCCGACGCATTCTGGGAAGCCGAGCCCGAGCATCAGGACTATCTGGTCACCTACCCCCATGGCTACACCTGCCACTTCGAACGCGCCGAATGGGTGCTACCCAGGCGCCCTGAGGAGAACCCACAGGCGTGACAACAAGACACAGGCAGGACACATGGACTCGAATCAACCGCGAATGATCACGCTCACGGACACTGATCGAATGACGGAGGAACTCGTAGCGACTGCGTCAGCCGAACTCGATGCGGAACCATTCAGCATCACCGACAATAAGGAGGCCGCCGTGTACGAGTACACGGTCGAGGGTCGTGCGGCAGCAGGACTCCTTTACCAGGAAACAGGGACGCGAGTCACACTTCTGGCGACTTCCGTCTTCCCCGAGTTCCGCGGACACGGAATCGCAGGCAAACTACTTGGTGGAGTCCTCGATATGCTCCGCTCACAGGGACGAACCGTGACTCTGACGTGCCCCTTCGCCACGGCGTTCGTGAAGACACACCCGGAGTACGCAGACATCGTCGACCCTGCCTTCCCGGGCAATGCGAGTTCGCGTCAGCATGGACGCCGTCACTGAGGCATCGGCGTGATGATGCACGCTGAAGATCTTCCTTACATGGACAAAGCTCTGCCCGATGCGTGGAAAGCGGCGGGCGAGTTCGCAACTGCCATCTCCAGTGCAACCGCCAGCGGGTTGACTCTCGCCGAGAGCGAGATCATCAAAGTGCGCGTATCCCAACTCAACGGATGCGTGTTCTGCCTGGATCTGCACTCACGTCAAGCTCGAAAGCACGGCGTGCCCCAGCAGAAGCTGGACCTGCTACCTGCGTGGCGAGAAACGACACTGTTCACCAGCCGGGAAACAGCCCTGCTCGCTGTCGCTGAGACAGCGACAGCCGTGCCGCTGAGCGAGAACAGCAAAGCGGACCTCATCGCTGCCCGGCACGCCCTAGGGGAGGTAAGCTTCGTCAGCGCCGAATGGGTAGCAACGTCCATCAACCTCTTCAACAGAATCTCAATCTTGAGCGAACATCCGGTGCGCGCCCGCGACGCCGACGGGCACCTCTCCTGAGGTCCTGGTCCGAGACAGAGCACGTAAGCAGCGCGAACAAGGAACGGGGCTGAAGTCACAGCCGGCTCTCAGGATAATGGGACCAAATGGTCCAACTGATGCGTTCCATCTAGTGACACCGCACGCCAGCGGCGTCCGAACAGGAGGAATCGTGTCCAACGACTATCGCAAGACTCCCGAGGCGCTCAGCCGCCTCACCCCACTGCAGTACCGCGTCACACAGGAGGACGGCACCGAGCCGTCGTTCCGCAATGAGTACTGGAGCAACCACGAGCCCGGCATCTACGTCGATGTCGTCTCGGGTCAGCCCCTGTTCTCTTCCACCGACAAGTACGAAAGCGGTACCGGATGGCCGAGCTTCACCAGGCCTATCCAGCCGGATGCCGTCCGGACCAAGACGGACAGAACGCTCTGGATGGAGCGGACTGAGGCCCGCTCCAGCGGTGCCGACAGCCATCTGGGGCACGTGTTCGATGACGGCCCCGCCGAGGCTGGGGGCCTGCGCTACTGCATGAATTCCGCAGCCCTCCGCTTCATCCCCGTGGCCGAACTCGATGCCGAGGGGTACGGCGAGTATCGCTCGCTGTTCGACACTACTGACACAACTGAGGAGAACGCATCATGACCAGCGGCATTCAGGACACCGGACAGATCACCAGCACGCCGGGCACTGAGACAGCTGTCATCGCCGGCGGATGTTTTTGGGGCATGCAGCAGCTCATTCGTCGCCGGCCCGGTGTGCTGCAGACGCGTGTCGGTTACACCGGCGGTCGGAACAGCCACGCCACGTATCGAGACCATCCGGGTCACGCCGAAGCTCTGGAGGTCGTCTTCGACCCGGCCAAAACGACCTATCGAGACATCCTGGAGTACTTCTTCCAGATCCATGACCCGACGACACCCACCCGGCAGGGTAACGATGTCGGTCTGAGCTACCGTTCCACGATCTTCCCACTCACACCGGAGCAGGCGCAGATCGCCCGCGACACTATTGCGGACGTGAACGCTTCAGGCGCGTGGCCGGGCAGAGTAGTCACCACTATCGAGTCGGCAGGTCCGTTCTGGGAAGCGGAGCCTGAGCATCAGGACTATCTGGAGCGTTATCCGAACGGGTACACGTGCCACTATGAGCGCCCAGAATGGGTGCTGTCGACCCGCTCGGCCCGGCCGGCGCGCGCGACGACAAGCTGATCAATGAATGGCAGAGGGCGTGCTCAGTTGCTGAGCACGCCCTCCTCTGCGGTTTTGAGTGTTCTCGCTGACCTGAGGGGCCTCGGCGCGATGCTTCAACAACCCTTATCGTCGGTCGATTCGCCAAATTGCTGGACGAGCATATCGGCGGGAGTAGGCACGTCATAGCGGCGGTTGGCTACGTAACTATCGTTGCGGAACCTCATCCCGGTTACATGGGCGGCTACGACTGTTCACCGCAACTCACGGGGATTCTTGTCACGCGCAGGGGATGTCCCGCGCAAGGATATTGTCGCCCTTCTTCATCGCTTGAACCTCTCACGGTCCGCGGCTCGAACTGCATGTGGGCGGCCTCAGACGACCGCCTCTTCGATGAGTTCGTAGATGTTCGCGCGGCGGAGATCGGCAGCGTGGAAGACGAGTCCGTCGCCCCTCGCTGGCGGCTCCGTTGCGACGTGCCGCACGCACGTCGCGGCGAGATCTCGCTCCTGGCCAGACATAATCACAAGGCCGATCACCGTCGTATCGGAACCGACCGTGTTCGTCGCGATCACGCTGACGCCACGGGTGATCCGGCGCGCCATACGATCGACACGTCGTCGAGACGCCCCGTGGGAGCCCCCGAAAACCGCGACCACCGTGCGGGGTTGGACCTCGCGCAACGACGCAACAACTTCATCTCGAATCCGTGCGGCCTCGGACCTCCGGGCGCGATAGCCCAGCTTTCCTGAGACATGGTATGCAGCCAATACCATCCGCTGGTCTTCGGCTGTCGGCACACCCGACGTAGACGGCACAAGTTCAAGCAAGGCCGCGTCGTCTCCGATCCGGATCGGAGATTTCACCTCAGACATGGCAGCGTCCCGGACGAAGCATTGACGTCCCCTGTATGAGGCCGCCCATTGAGACGGTACCGCTCAAGCCCGCTAGTTGATCAGCACTGATCGTCGAGACCTCCAAGTGCATCCTCCTTCACTACACGTCAGCCGGCGCAACGCTGTGCCGGCCATCTACGGCTATGAATGGACGTGGCCAGAACCATGGGCATCAAGCTCCGCGCGGACCCGATCCATGTCCAGCGCCCTGACCTGCCCGATCAGGTCCTCCAGCGCGGGCTTCGGCAGAGCCCCCGCCTGGAAGAACACCCGGATCGAATCACGATAGACCGCGACGGTGGGCAGCGCGCGGATGCCGGTGGAGATTGAAAGCCGAGTGGCAGCGTCGGCGTCCACCTTGCCAAACACAACGTCCGAATGCTTCTCGGACGCGGCCTCGTACACAGGTGCGAACGACCTGCACGCTCCGCACCACTCGGCCCAGAAATCGAGAATGACGATCCCATCGCGTTCTACGATCTCCCGGAAATTGTTGTCTGTTACCTCGACGGTCGCCATCATAAAGCCCTTCGGGTCGGCCAACCTGATTGGACTCAAGAGTCCAAAGGTTATCCTCCTCGATAACGTCCTAGGGCGCAAGGCTTAGCTACCAACCGACATCTGCTCGCGCGCATGCCCTGGGGCTCGACCCTGCGGCGGACAGTTCCCAACCATCGCGGTGTCTTGGACAGGCCTGCGGCACGTAGTGGCGGGCTCGCCGCGAGCCGTCGGACAGCGTGGTTTGCTGAGCCATTGCCCGCGCGAAAGCCCGTCGGTGTGTCCCGCGTGGCCGGGCTTGGTAGGGGCACGACGACGGTCCGCTCCCGTCGCCAGCCAACTGTCGGAATCCGTGAGGGGATGACGGTCGCGACCGCGACGGACACTGCGTGCGTGTCAGCTTCTGCTTCGCTGGCCTTTCTGCCGCGTCCTCACGGCAGCACGATCTCGAACGCCGGGTCTCCCGGGGCTCAGCACCCTGAGCAACTGCTTCAGGACGCCGAGGTCGCCGCGCACGTCCAGGCCCTCGGCGTCGAGGCCTCCGCCGGCGAGGCGGATGAGCCGCTCCTTGGTGAGGGTGAGATGCAATGCGGCGTCTGTGGCGGGTCGCGCTCCACGTAGACGAGCACGCCGTTGCGGAGCGTGCCGTGGAACGAGCGCCCCAGGTCCGACAGCGTGCCCGGAGCCTCTAGGTCGAACCTTTACCTTGCGCCTATTCGTTTTCCGGACCCGACTGCACCGGACGCGGGGATTTGGTCGCGCTCGGTTCGGGTCGATTGCCGCGGACTACGTAAATCACAATGGATCGCAAGCTCCCACCTACGTCGCGCGTTTCCACGCTGATGGAATTCGCGACCGCCGGCACTCCCTCTGAGTGATCGGTAAGGTCTAAAACAAGCAGCTGACCGAGTGGATCGCTGTTGACGTGATAGTCCGCTGCCTGACCGAAGTACGCATCCGCAATCGCTGGAAATGACGCGTCGCTCAGCTCCCGTTTGACCTCGGTGACGAAGCGCTTGCCACCCTCCCCCACCACGAGCACATCCACGCGCCCAGTGGAGATGTTAGGCACTTCCATGAACGTACTGTCTCCTAGGCCCGTCGCACCGAGGTACCAGAAGTAGTGCTCCTGCAGCGCTGCTTCTAACGGCGCTTTCCCCTTAGGGAACGGACGTGTGTACGGGGCGCGGTGGTCCGCAGCGAGCCTCAGGAAGCGCAGAGTCGAAGTCACGAGCTGCATGAACGCGGCTCCCGACGCCGTAGAGAAGGCGGGGTTGTGGAGCAGGCCATCTCTGATCTGACGGAGCAGTGCCCCTTCATTGGCCGACTCGATGGCGAGCCCGCTATCAGGGCTGAGGTGACTCGTGTGTGAGAGCTTTTGGCCCAACCAACCGCTCCACTTCTTTACGCAAGCCTCGTCCTGACGTGTGAGATGCCCAAAGAAACGAAGCCGATCTTCGACTGCCGCTAGTTCTCGTTCGGCCGCCTTCCACATGCTCTCAGACATCCCGAGGCCCCCGAGCGCACTCTCCCGACGAAGTCCCAGCAGCTCTTTCGCACTCAACCAAGCGAGCGCGTCCCGAATATCCTCAATCGATTCCACCATCGGCGCCAATTCGCTGGATGCCCGTTTGACCACCTCAAGGGCAACCGCTTCAGGTAGGCACTCCGACGCCCAGCTGGGACCCCAGCGTGCTCGAGCGGCAGCACGTACAGTCCTGCGAAGCGCTGAGGTCAGGGCGTCGAACTCGACTACTACATCGCTGAGGTAGCTGGAACCATCCCGCCCTTCGTCGAGTACGTCCGTGAGTTCTCGACGAAGGACGGCCGCGAGGTCTTCGACTTGCCAGCCCCCGACACTGTCGACGAGGCCAGCCCCTCGTAGAGCCTCTACTTCCGTCGCGTCCAGCTCATGAACTCCGGGGGCGGGGTTGCCCGATTCGTAGACGAGCCGGTCAAGCCGCGCACACACGGATACGCCAAGTTCTGTGAGCGTTTGCCGCAGCACCGTCCGAAAGGGCCGGGTCTCGTCCAGCTCGGCTTCGAACACTGGAGTCGCGTGGTGTGGATCAGCCCACGAGCTGCGGGACGGCCCCGTGGCGAACGTCGCGTCCTGCGCCAACAAACTTCCCCGAGATGCGTAGATGAGGCGGGGAGCGCGGGATTGCAGCACGAACCGCCGGCCAGCCTTGACCTCAGCGTGCACTTTCATACGGAGCTTGCCCATGCGCGCTGCGCTTGCGGGTGACGAGAGGGCGTCGAGATCGGTCAATACGACGAGGTTTCCCTCGACGTCTTCACCGTCGAGGAACGCATCCGCGTCCACGAGAACGAATCCAGCGCTGGACAAGACGTCTGCGGTCGCGAGGTAGCTGGAGCCGAGTTGAAGAAAGACGATACTGCTAACAGTGGTCTGCTCTGCGATTGAGTTAGCCCACCCTGGCCAATGTGCCTGGCTACTCGGCGAAGTCACAATAGCTCCAGCAGCGCAGCGGGACGGTACCCGCCATCTGTGGATTCCAATAGGCCCAGATCCACCAAGTGGCGGGTCGCATCGATCTCCGAGTCAGCGAACTCGTTGAACAGATCCGGAGCAGCGCGGAGCGCATCCAAGAGGACGGATTCAACGGGGTAGTAACCCTCGACGTGCCGGATCATCTCGACTATGTGGGCGTGCACCTCAGACTTCCAGGCGCTGAGCGCGCTCAGCACATCCCTGCGTGCCATGATCCGATTGGTCAAGTTGACTGGGAGCGTCTTGACGACGGTCGACGCAAGATGGCGATAGAGGTAGGCGTGCCCACCTGAGGCCTCGTACAGTGCGTCCAGCCCGCCTTCCGTTATGAATATGCCCATCCGCCGGCCCAGAGAGAGAGCAAGATCTGCCGCTTCATCCCGCTCGAGGGGACCGAGATACACCTTCCGTGCCCAGGAAAAGAATGGGTTCGGCCTACCGTGAAGTGTCCCGTCCTCCACAATCGAGCTAGTCAGACCTGCGAGGAGAAGGGACATGTTGTCGGACTCTTGGGTCAAGCTTCGAAGCGTGGCCAGCACCTGTGCAACCCGGGGCAGGTCAGCAGCCGCCGCCCCAGCTTTTCCGCTCGGTGTCACGTACTCGATCTCGTCCAGCATCAGTAGCACACGAGTCCCGCTCGAGCCGAGGTGTCGGAGAAGTTTCTGCACCGCGATCTTGAACTGCATGGTGCTTGGGAAGTCCGGAAGCTCCGCCAGTTCCTTCACGCGTAGTTCTTGACCCTTCAGCGCTTCCATCATGCGCAGGCGCAACAGAGCGAGCAGATCGTCGGTCGGGTCAACTGGCGGGGACGGTAGCGCCTCAAGATCGATGAGAACGGGCAGCACGCCGTCCGCACGCAGCTCATCCGAAAGCTCCAGAAGAATGCTGGTCTTTCCCGCTTTTCGGAGTCCAAAGATGCCTGCTGCCCGTTGGGCTAGTACATCTTCGCGCAGACTTTGGAGGACCGTTCTACGGCCGAAGAATGTGTCGCCCGACACGGGGGTCGTGACCTCGAAGAGATTGCGGATGTGGATGTGATTCTGGAGGAGTTCTATGAGCCCGAAGGAGTTCACGCTGTCCAGCTTGAATGGGATGGCTACTGTACGCAGATTCCTCCATTCGGCTAGCTTCGTTCCAAGACGCTCGTCGGGAGTCCAGATAAGGATGACGTCCGGCGTCACGACGTGTCGTTCGTCCTTGAGTTGGCGGAGCACTGCCTCATAGGAGCGCATCTGGAAATCCTCGTATGGCAGGTAGATCGCGAGCACCTCGCGGGTAAGCCCGAACGCGGACTCGATGGCTTCGCTGAACCGGATGCGGAGGTTCGCGCCACCGCTCAACGGGCCGCCCTTGATCAGTGATGCTCTGATGACCTGAGACCCCATGGATGCGAGCTGGCGCCGATGTTCCACCAGCGCCGGATATCTCGCCTCAACGGCTTCGAGCTCGCGTTGCAGCGCAACGCTCCGGGGCGCTTTAACAGCCCCCGAATGCCATCCGTAGTCATTGGAGAACGCCTCCGTCTCGCGTACCGCTTCCACGGGTGGCGTGCGAGCGACAGGTTCGTCGACCAAGAGCGTGGGATCAACACCGAGCGCCACTCCTAATCGCCGCACGACCGGCGGAGGCAAGACACTTGATGGCGAGCGTACATACTCGTTCATGTCCGCCAAGGCTTGGAGGACATCGCGGGTCTTGACGCCGCTCCGGCTCGCGAACTCGTGCACGCGCAATCGCGGGGTGTTCTCTTCTGCCACGATCTCCCCGTTGCCCATGAAGGTCTGATAAGTACGCGAACATGTTCACGCGTTGCGTCCACCGTATCGGCACCACGGCCTAGGACGTGTCTTCTCGGATGAAACCCCCGTTTACCGGCTTATGGGCTCAGTTGTCGAGGGCCGCCAGCGTCCCCTCGGGCCCGTGGCGATCTCTAAGAACTATTGTGCCTCTCCCTTCACAAGTCACGGGACACGGCGGCGTTCGCCTGTGACCCGGCTCCGCCGCTTTGCGTGTCTCGCAGAGATGACCATTTCTGCAATACCGCGTTTTGCGGGTCGGCACGATCTCAAGCCAATCTCCGCCGCCTGACCGTCTCGTGTTCAAATGCGCACAAGCTGACCTCTTTCAGGAGTGTCGCTACAGTCCATCCTGAGCCAGATGTTTGCCTACGCCGAGTGTCAACCGGCGAGCAGAACTCGCATATGCTGTACGGCGCGCTACTTGAAGCAGGCTGCGACCGGTCGGGACCGAGAAGGCGACTCCCCCAGGACTCATGCTCGGAGCGCGCGTCGCGAGAGCAGCTCGCGCGCCCAGGTTCCGTGGTCCGCGCCCGCTCGGGAGCAAGAAATCCCGTCAACCGCGACGGGCTTCCATCGATCAAACAGGATTCACGCGTATCCGGCTGTCGATGTCGAGCCGGTTCAATGGCTTCGTGCGCGACGTCAGCCTCCAGCGCATCGTTCGACTCGACGCGACGGTCCCTGCCGGAGCCAGTCCCTGACACCTGCGGGCCGGGCTGTCAGCCGACCTGACTCAACCCAATGTCCCTGACAGTGCCTGACATGCTATTTCGGGCACCGGATAACGGTAGCGTCGCGATCGTGCACATCCGACCGCGCCGCGACGACGACCTGGAGCACCTGGTCCGGGTGCTCCAGCGCACGCACGACGAGGACGGCTACCCGGCGCACTGGCCCGACGATCCGGTCGCGTGGCTGACCCCGCCCGGGCACCGCTCGGCGTGGACCGCGTGGCGGCTCTACGAGCGCCGCGGCTGGCGGTTGACCCACCGGTCTCCCGCGGACTGGGCGAAGCCGGACGGGACCGTCCCGACCATGCGGTGGTACGAGAAGCGCCTGCCGTGAGCCGGTACGCTCGCCGCATGGCGACGTACGAGGTGCAGGCCGTCCGTGAGCGCGGCGTGTGGCAGGTGTTCATCGAGGGGACCCCGATCACCGAGGTGCTCCGCTGGTCCTCCGTCGGTCCGGTCGCACGGGAGTTCCTCGCGATGGACCGCGACGACGACCTGCGCATCCGCGTCGTCGGCCGCAACCAGTACGTCGACGAGCTGTCCGACTGACGTTGTCGCGGCGCTCCTCCGCGAGCGTCCTCCCGCGGTGAGGCTCGAGCTGCGCGACGTCCCTCGCGCCCGGGCCAGGGACGGGTCGCGGAGCCCGAGACTCGTCCGAGCGCGACCGACCGCTCAGGCGACGTGCCAGACCAGTCCCTCCTGCGCGCTCGACGGGTAGGCCGCCGCGATGCGCTGCACGGCCTCGCGCAGGGTCTCCGGCGAGCACGCCAGGTTGAGCCGCGCGAACCCCCGCCCCTGGGCGCCGAAGCCGAGCCCGGAGTTCAGCGCCACGTACGCGTGCTCACGGAGCGGCACCGCCGGGTCGTCCCCGAGGCCGATCCCCCGGAAGTCGAGCCATGCCAGGTAGCCGGCCCGCGGCCGCGTGTAGACCACCCCGGGCAGGTGCTCGGCGAGCAGGGCCCCGAGCAGCCGCTCGTTCGCGACGATGCGGGCGACGACGTCGTCGAGCCAGTCCGTCGCGAGGGTGAACGCGGCGAGGTTCGCGTGCAGCCCGAGGATGCTCGTGCGGCAGGCGACCTCCTCCCACAGCGTGTCGAGGAGCGCCGCGGTCCGGTCGTCCCCCGCGACCATGACGGAGCACTTCACGCCGGCGAGGTTCCAGCCCTTGCTCGCGCTCGTCACGCAGACGCTGCGGGCGCCGTGCTGCTCGGCGACCATCGCGAACGGGGTGAAGCGGACCCCCGGGTGCGTGAGCGGCGCGTGGATCTCGTCGCTGACGACGAGCACGTCGTACCGTGCCGCCAGCTCGGCGAGCGCCTCGAGGTCGGCCCGGTCGTGCACGAGTCCCATCGGGTTGTGCGGGTTGCAGAGCAGGAACACCCGGACGCCGTCGGCGAAGGCGCGCTCGAGCCCGGCGAGGTCGAGCCGGTAGACACCCCACTGCTCGGTCAGCGGGACCTCCTCGACCCGACATCGTGCTTCCTCGACGAGCTCGAAGAACGGCGGGTACACCGGCGGGGTGATCGCGACGCGTCCGCCCTCGGGCAGCGCGAGCCGGAGCGACTCGACGATCCCGACGCTGACGTCCGTCGCCAGGTGCACACGCTCCGGGTCGACCGCCCACCCCCACCGGTCGCGCGCGAACTGCGCGAACGCCGGCGCGAGCGGCCCGGGGCCGTCCAGGTACCCGAGGTCGGACTGCTGCACCCGCTCGACCAGTGCCTGCCGGATCGCCGGCGCCACGTCGTGGTCCATCTCGGCGACGAACAGGGGCAGCACGTCGGGCGCGTAGCGCGTCCACTTGATGCTCGTGCGGACCCCGCGGAGCGTGCCGACCGGGTCCTGTTCGTCGTCAGCCATGCGTCCCAGCATGCATCGACCGGGAGGCCCGGTGCGAGTCCGGCCGTCATCCCGCGTCGTCCAGCGGTCACCTCCCGTGCGTGCCGAGGCCCGCCCACGTAGGTTCGGCACCATGAGCACGAGCACCGCCGACAAGGCGACCACCCTCAAGCAGCTGCACGAAGCCCCCGAGATCCTGCGCGTCGTGAACGTGTGGGACGCGATCAGCGCGAAGGTCGTGAGCGACCTGCCGGAGACGAAGGCGATCGCGACCGCCGGGCACTCCATCGCCGCGAGCCACGGCTACGACGACGGCGGGATGCCGCTCGACGTGGCCCTCGCGGGCGCCGCGACCGTCGCCGCCGCGACGGACCTGCCCGTCACGGCGGACCTCGACGACGGGTACGCGGACCCGGCCGAGACGATCCGTCGCGCGATCGCCGCCGGGATCGTCGGCGCGAACGTCGAGGACCGCCTCCGTCCCTTCGACGAGGCCGTCGCCCGCGTCGCCGCGATCACCGCCGCAGCCGAGGCCGAGGGCGTCGCCTTCCAGCTCAATGCCCGCACCGACGCGATCGCCCGGGGTGGCGACCGCCCGATCGACGAGAGCATCGAGGACGCCATCGCCCGCGGGAAGGCGTTCCTCGACAACGGCGCCGCACTCGTCTTCGTGCCGGGTGCGATCCAGCGCGACGTGGTCGAACGACTCGTCGACGGGCTCGGTCGCGGCAAGCTCTCGGTGATCGGACTGCCGGGCGCCCTGCCGGCTGCCGAGTACGAGGCCCTCGGCGTCGCCCGCATCTCCTACGGTCCGCTGACGCAGCGCGTCGCGCTGCGCGCGCTCCGCGACCTGGCGACCGACCTGTACGGCGACGGCGTCGTGCCGGAGGACACCCCCGCTCTGAACTGACGGCCCACCGGACGGAAGGCGCGGTGCACGCCCGCACCGCGCCTCCCGTCCGTCTTGCTGGACGTTCCGGACGAAGCGACGTATAGTGTCTCATTGGTGCACTGCAGCGAACCCATCTGACTCGCGCACACCAGCACGTCTCGTACCGACCCGCCGGGTCGCATTCCACCGAGACCACCGCTCGATCCGAACGGACGAGCAGCACGTCGAGACACGACGTGCGCACCCGCAGCCGATGCGTCGTGCCGGACCACGGAGTCCGCCGACCAGAGCACGGCCGGGTGCCGAACGACCAGGAAGTACCGCACCACCATGACCAGCAACGACCGCATCACCATCTCCGGGACCGCACTCGCGGCCCCCACCGTCTCCCCCGACCGCATCGCCGAGTTCCCGGTCCGCGACGACCGCTCGCAGCGCGAGTACCTCGTCCGCATCGCGGCCGACGACCTGCGCCTGTTCGTCACGCGTGACGCACGCGTGGACATCGACGGCGAGGCCGGCTGGACCGTACCCGGCCGCTCCTGGCGGGGCGAGTCGAGCCGGACCATCCTGCTCGCGCGCCGCGTCGGCAAGGGCGAGCTCGCCCTGGCCGCCTAGGTCGGACCCGCCGGAACCGCTCACACGGTTCCCGGTCCACACACGACGAACGCCGCCGGCTCAGCGCCGGCGGCGTTCGTCGTCTGTGCCTTAGGGGTGTCAGGCCGGCCCGTACGACGACGGCCCCTCGGCTCCACGGAAGCGCGTGCCACCGTCCGCGTTCACCGGGAGCGCCGGACCCGCACGCCGTGCCGCGTCGCGCAGGCGACGGATGAACGCCGGGTCCTCGGGCTCGAGCTCGTCGTCCGGGGCGACCGTCACGCAGAGCTCGCTCGCCGGGCCGACGAGCAGGATCGACGTCGACACCGAACCGTCGTCACCGACGCTCGGCACCGTGATCGTGTCGGTGCGCGAGTTCGCTCCGAGGACGGCCGCGTAGTCGGCGACCGCGTCCGCGATCAGGTCCCCGGTGAGGATCTGGCTCGCGTCGTAGTTGATGTACTTCACGTCTCCTCCTCATCTCTCCCTCGAAAGTAGGTACCGCGTGTGCGAGGAGGTCTGGAGTGTGCGTTCCGTGGCCAGTCCACTCCTCGGGGCGTGCGCCGGTCAGACCTCAGGCGGGTCCGTCCGGAGGCGCTTGGCCTCCGGCTCGTCGGAGTGCGACGACGCGGCGTCCGTGAACCGTCCGCCGCCCACCACCGCGATGCGGCGCCCGAGCTCGTTGACCAGGTCCTCGTCCTCGGGCTCCAGCTCGTCGTCCGGCGCCGCCTCGACCATGATCTGGGAAGCCGGGCCGAGCAGGACCTCCGCCGTGGTGCCGTAGCCCTCGGCGTCCGCGGTCGGGATCTCGACGATGTCCGTCGTGCCGTTCTCGCCGAGCGCAGCGGCGTAGGCGAGCACCGCCTCGGCGATCGCGTCGCCGGTCATCACTCGGTTCTCTCCGTAGACCACGTACTTCATCGGTCCAGTCAACGCTGCATCCTCGATGGGCACTCAGCTCGGACGGGCCCCGGGGGACGCGCTGCTCCTCCGCCACGCCGGGACTGCGCGGCTGCGGAGATCGGCTCTTCCCAGTTCTGGGGACTGGTCAGGGCAGCACGCACCCGGTGGACTGGACCCATGCGATCGTTCCACCCCCTCGACACGTCAGCGCTGCTCCGGGTCGAGATCGTCGACGCGATGATCCGTGTGCTCCGCGCGAACGCCCTGCACGAGGTGTCGTACGAGCACGTGGCCACCGAGGCGTCGCAGCCGCTCGACGTCGTCACCGAGGTGTTCCCGACCTGGGACGGCCTCCTGCTCGCCACCATCGACCAGTGGAACGACCAGCGGACCACCGCGCTGCTGCCGATCGCCGAGCGCAGCGGCACGATCGTGTTCCTCCGCGCCATCGTCCGCGCGAACGTCGCCGACCCGTCGCTCATGCGCTTCCTGACCTCGACGCTCAACATCGCCGCGACGCCGCACCACCCGCTCGCACCGATGCTCCACCTGCGCTGGCGTCGCTTCCACGGGTTCGTGCTGGCGGCCCTGCAGCGGGACGTCGAGCTCGGCCGGGAGCCGCGCACCATGGAGCCGGCTCGTGGCGCCGAGCAGCTCCTCGCGACGTACGAGGGGCTGCAGCTGCAGTCGATGGTGCGGCCGGAGATGGACCTGCTCGAGTCGTTCGACCGCGCGGTCACCCGACTCCGCGAGGGCTGGTCGCGCGAGTACGTGCCGCCGGTGTGGGACCTCGAGACGGCCTGACCGGACTTCCGAGCGCGGCGGCCGACAGCCGTCGGCCGCCGCGTACCGGTCAGTTGTTGAAGCGGAACTCCACTACGTTTCGTAGCGGATAACCATCTCGGGTGTACGGTGGGCGCATGCCTGAGACTCCCGCGCGCGCTGCGATCTACCTTCGCATCTCTATGGATCGAGAGATGGACGGCCTGGCCATCGACCGGCAGCGCGCCGATTGCCTGGCCATCGCCGAGACCCGCGGGTGGGAGGTAGTCCGCGAGTACGTCGACCAGTCACGGAGCGCGACGGACAAGACGAAGCGACGCCCCGGATATGACGACCTGGTGAGCGGATTCGAGGCGGGAGAGTTCGACGCGATCATCTGCTGGGATCTCGACCGACTCACCCGCCAGCCTCGACAGCTGGAGGACTGGATCGACGCCGCCGAGGCGCGTGGACTGCGTCTTGTGACCGCCAACGGTGAAGCTGATCTGACCACCGATGGCGGACGCCTGTTCGCCCGCGTGAAGGCCGCAGTTGCCCGCTCTGAGGTCGAGCGAAAGACCGCTCGGCAGGCGGCCGCTCAAGCCCAACGAGCAGCGCAAGGCCGGGCCCCGAAGGGCATGCGTCCGGTCGGCTACACCGTCGCAGGAGACATCATCCCGAGCGAGGCGGAGGCGGTGCGGGCGATCTTCGCGTCGTTCAACAGCGGAAGCTCGCTCAGAGCCATCGCGGCAGCTCTGTCCGGCGAGACCGGCGAGCGCATCCCGCCGAAGGTACCGGCGCTCCCCCGGCACACGCAGACGATCACCCTGGAGCGCAACGCTCGGCGCGAGGAGGAGAACAAGACCCTTCCGACACAGAAGCAGCGGAAGCTGCGGCCCGTGCCTGATGACGCCCCGTGGCCACCGAGCACGGTGCTCGGCATACTTCGAAACCCGCGATACGCCGGGTACTCGACATACACACCGAAGGATGGGCAGCCAGACGGCGGAAAGCGGCGAGCGTGGCGTGCGTCGATCCTTCGAGACGAGACGGGCGAGCCCGTGCGCGGGCAGTGGGAGCCCATCGTCGACGAGGGCTCTTGGTCGGCGGTACAGGATCGGCTCGATAGCACCGAGCGGGTCACGAACCGCGTCGGCACCGACCGCCGCCACCTCGGCAGCGGCTTGTACCGCTGCGGCGTGTGCGAGCAGCGCGTGCGTGCCCACACGGGCCGATACCGTTGTGCCGGGCACGTCACCCGAAGCCGGGAGCAGATCGACGCGTACGTGACCGCCGCCATCCGTGCACGCCTGGCACGCCCCGACTTGGCCGACCTATTGCCGAACCGCAACGAGCCGCGACTGCACGAGATCAAGGCCGCGATCGGCGCACATCGCGCGAAGATCGCGAGGGCTCAGCGCGACTACGACGCCGAGGAGATCGAAGGCCGCGACCTCAAGCGAGTGCGCGACTACGAGGAAGCAGCGATCACAGTCCTGGAGGCCGAGCGCGTGCGTCTGGCAGCCAGCGCCACCGCAGGCGCGGTGCTCGGCGCGCAGGACCCCGTGGCAGCGTTCGGTGCGGCCGACCTCGGCGCGCAGCGCGGCGTCATCGAGGCGCTCTGCGAGATTCGCCTGCACGGGCACCCGCGCGGCGTGAAGGCATTCAACCCCGACACGGTGGCCATTGACTGGCTCAAGTAGCGCGAGCGCAGACGAGCGCCCCGAACCGTAAAGGTCGGGGCGCTCGTGGGCTGCCGCGGGCGCGCGGGGCACGCCCTTGCCATCGGCGGGGGGATCAGGTGCGCAGCTACAAGGACCAGCCGTCGTCGCCCTTGTCGCTCTTAGGCCCGGGCTTGTCGCCGTCGCTGTTGTCGTGGTTGGGCGTGGCGTCGCGGTCGAATCGCAGATCGCGGATCTCGGCCTTACTGATGCGGCGCCGGATCTCGCGCTCGCGCGCCTGCTTAGCCTGATGCTCAGCCCAACGCTGCTGACGACGCTCACGCTCGGCGGCCCGCTCACGCTCCCCCCTGGCGAGCTGTCGTGCCGCCTCACGGGCAGGGGCGACCTGTGCGTGCAGGTGTGCAGCCCTCCGGAAGTCGAACCGCAGCACCTCGTCGGGGTCGTCCAGATCGATGTCGTCGGCGGTAGCCGGGCCGAAATCATCCAGTTCGACGCCGAGGGCACTCGCGTCATCGAGCAGCGAGTCGATGCTGTCGCTGCCGCTGCTCGACCACAGGAGCGCGAGGATCAGCTCCCACACCTCGGCGAACTCGTCGGCGGCATCGGCGGCTGAGACCTCCAGCTCGGCCCGGGAGCGCCCGACGCCGAGATCCCCATCCGTGATGAGGGGACCGACCGGGCGCACACCGTCAAGGAGACGGTATCCGCCGTTCACCGGGGCGAAGCCGGAGGCGTGAGCGACCTCGGTAAGCATCACGTCGAAGTCGGCCGGGCGCACCGGGAGCACCTCGAAGATCGCGAGCGACTCGGCCACGTGCTCGACCGTCGCCGCCCGCAGACGCTCGGCGTCGAGCAGGCGGCGCATGGCGCCCACACGCAGGGCTCCGGCCCTGGTCAGGCGACGCTCCCACTCCTCCTCCTCGGCCTCGATGACCTCGGCGAGCGTGCGGCCGAGATACGTGGTGAGATGCGTCGTCACCGCGTGGAGCTGGACGAGATCGACGCCCGGGAGCGCGGTCCTGGGAGCGCGGAGCACAGCCCGCTCAGGGCCGAACTGATCCGTGAGCGTGTGGCAGCTCGCGCGCGTGACGCGTGCACGTGTCTCCGCGAACGGGACGGGCAGCGCGGCGAGCAGCGCGAGATGACGGCGGGCGGCCGTGGCGGAGAGCTCGTGCGCGCGGAGCGCGAGAGGATGTGCGGCTGTCGTCATGAGGTGTCGGGCCTTTCTTGTTGGGGTCTTGCTGGTCAGTCGCCGAGAGCGCGGGCGCCGCGTTCGCGGTAGAGGCGCTGCGCCTCGGCGTGCCGCTGGGCGGCGGGAGGAAGGTCTGGGAGCGCCGCGCGGCGACGGCGGCGAGGGCTCGCAGCCTCGGCCTCGATCTCCTCGATCTGCTGGCGGATGATCTCGGCCTCGGCGAGCTGGGCGCGCACGTGATCCTCGGACAGCTCGACGGGCAGCTCGGTCTCGTGCCAACGGGCCTGCGGGGAGTCGGCCCAGGCATACGAGAAGCCCGTCCGCTGGTGAGCGCGAGCCACCGTCACGCCGACCTTCAGCGCGGCGCGCGCGTAGCCGGGCAGGCCCGGCACCGCGAACAGCCCGGAGGCCAGCACGCCGGTCAGGACGCCGACGAGATCCCCTCGGGTGCGGCCGGGAACAACAGCGACGTGCTGCGCGGCCTGCGGGATCGTCAGCTCAGCGACACGGCCTGCGAGGCGCTGCACGATCGCAGCGTGCGTGAACTCGGCGCCGAGCGATGACGCCTTGCGGCGGCGGATGCGAGGCTTGCCTTCGCCCGTCGTGTCGAGCATCTTGAAGGTCAGGCCCGTGACGATCTCGCCCGTCGCGCGGTTCGGCACCAACTTCGGCTCGACCGTGACGCCATGCTCTTCGAGCGCGAACCGGAGCGCGGCCCAGCTCGTGATGGTCTCGTCGCCGAGCACGTCGGCCACGGTGTCGCCGAGCAGCCGATCGAAGCTCGGCACCTCGTCGCGCCGGGCGGCCCATTCCGGCGGGGCGATCTTCGGCTGCGGATCATCGATCACGGAGAGCCCGTGCTCGCGGGTCACCTCGTCGACGATCTTCGACAGCGCCCAGTGCGTGCGGTTCTCGCGAATGGCGCGGCCCGCGAGATCGTTCACGACGAGAGCGTGCGCGTGGGCGGCGCCCCCATCCCCGTGGGGGATCACGGCGATGAGCGCACCCGGGTAGGCGCGGCGGAGCGCCTCGACGGTGATCGCCGCGATGAGGCGCTGATCGTCCTCGTTGGTCGCGTCAAGCTCCGAAGTCGGTGCCGAGATGACGATGCCCTGCGCCTTCACGCGGCGCCCCGCGGTGAGCCGCTCAGCCTCGGCCACGAACGCCGACAGCGACGGAGCGTCGATCAGCGTCCCCGCGCCGAGCCGGTCGGTTCCCGCCTCTTCGTGGCCGCGTCGCTTCTCTGAGCCCGGAGCGCCGAGCGCGAGGTAGAGGGCGCGAGCGTCGAGATCGTAGACCGGCGCCACTGTGCAGATCACCGCGTGCTCCCGCCGAGCAGGGCGACGAGCTGACGGCAGGTGGCGGCGAGGTCGCGGACGGCCACGCCCAGGGATGCGTCCCGGATCTCCCCGCGGTGCGCGAGGCGCACGAGCGAGTTGGCGAGGCCGCCCGTCCGGCCGATAGCGGCCCGGAGGTCGGCGAGGCGCGCACGGTCGGCGGCGTCGAGCACCGGCATGGGTGGAGGCGGGGGCAAGTGCCGCTGCGCGGCCTGCCGCAGCCTTCCATCGGGCGCTGCGGCATCGAGAACCGCGGCGCGAACGAAGGTGGCGACGGGGAGACCGTGAAGCGCGGCGGCCTGCTCGATGGCGCGAGCTTCGTCGGAGGTCACGCGGGCCTTGACGCTGGAGGAGCGCGCGGGCGGACGGTGCTGCTGATCAGCGCGAGTCACGAGATGTCCTCTGCTGTCGGGGCGAAGCAGCGGGGAATGGTCGGGAGTCTGTACGCAAGCAGGCAGCGCGACCCCCGGCGCTGGCGCGCCGGTTCTCGCGGTGCACTTGCGAGGGGGCACCCCCTCGACCCCCTCGTGCTCGCGTGCGCGAGCACGTCGAGCGCCGCTGTTGCTGCGACGCCGAAGCACACCGCGGGGCTCCCGTGCTGTCGCACGGGAGCACCCACGGTGTGCGCGATGCTGCGCTGCGCGAGCATCACGAGTCAGCCCGCCGCTGTCGGGCATCGCGAGCGCGGCGCGAGCGCTCGGCAGCCTCGGCGTCGAGCTGCGCCCGCGCCTCGGCCTCGACCGCGGCGAGATCAGCCGGGCGGAGCTTGCCGCGGAGGATCGTGAGGACACGGGCATCGACCCGGGCGCGGTCACGGCGCTGCTTCTCGCGCAGGCGGGCGAGGCGCTTGCGGGCCGCGACTTGCGCGGCGACAATCTCGGCGTCGAGGGCGCTCATGCGGCCACCGCCTCGGCCGCGCGCTGGAGACCGTCGATGCGGATCGCCTGGTGCTCGACGCCGAGCGCCTGTGCCTCGTCGGCCGGGATCCCGGCCCAGACGTCGGGCGAGCACTCGCTGAGTAGGGAGATCGCGAGGAAGCGGGCGGCAGGTTCGACGCCTCGGAGCATTGCGATCAGCTGCGGCCTGCGGGTCGTCGAGGCCTCGCCCAGGAGCAACCCGTCGCGGGCGTAGACGCGCTGCCGCTGTTCCGGCACCACGACCATCCGATGGATCGAGACGACCATCTCGGCCCGCAGCAGTGCCAGGAAGTCCGGCTTCGCGATGCGACCCTCCTGCTCTAGCACCCACTCGGGTGTGCGGATCTCGACGTGCCACCCGATCCGCCGCAGAAGCTCGTCGATCACGACCGAGCCGCGCTCGAAGCGCGCGTTCTGCGCAAGGTCGCCGGACGGCTTCCTCGTGAACACGGTCATTGCGAACTCTTCGAGCGTGTTCGAAGTCGTGAGCAGGATCGCCCGCGGCGCGGGCGCCGGGGTGTTGGTGTTGCGCGTCGCCGCCGCCGTCGTGCGGTTGGGGTCGAGCCACCGAAGGAACTCGTCGTGCGTGGGCAGGAGCCAGAAGCGCGCATCGTCGTGGACGACGATCTCGGCACCCTTGACGTCCTCAACTGCATTGCGCCCGGCGGGCATCGCGATCGACCACGGGCGACCGCCACCGAGCAGCGCCAGCGTGACGATCTGCGCCGCGGTCTCATCGGCGAGCACACCCTTTCCATGCCCCGACGCCGCGCAGATCATCACGACACCCTTGGTGAAGACCGAGCCGATCGGGGGCCTGTGCGCCGGGTCTGCGAGGTAGTCATCGCGCATCGCGCGCAGGCGCGGAAGGTCATCGGCCCAGGCGTCGAAATCGAGCTCTCGCGCCTCGTCCAGAGTCACCCCGTCCAGACGGACAAGACGGCGAAGCTTGCGCTTACGCTCCGCGAGCCCGCCGCCCCCGCCGCCTCCGCTGCGCGTGCGCGCGGCGAAGTGCTCTTCGAGCGCCGCGCGCAGGTCGAAGTTGGCGCGCACCTCCGAGTCGTCATAGCGGACCCGGACCTCGCCGTCATCGAACTTCGGCGTCCGCTTGGCCTCAGACACTGTGATCCCCCGCGACAAGCTCGTGGGTGAGGTACGCGCAGAGGTCGAGGAACGCGCGGCGCGCCGCGCCGCGGCCCTTCGGCGCGTCATCGCCGAGCGCTTCGCGCGGCAGGCGAATGCGGGCCGAAGGGATCTCGAAGGCGTCCGAGACCTGTCGGATCGTCAGATCGCACCCCCGCTTGAGCAGGATCGCGCAGTGCCAGTGCAACGGCACCCGGTCGCCCGGGTTGACGGTGCCCCAACCCTTGGCGGTGCGCTCGGCCGCGCCCTTGCTGTTGTAGGTGTCGCGGGACTGCCAGACGTCGGCGTACAGGTCGAGGACATCGAGATCCCGCAGCCGCTCCAGGCCGGTATCGATGGTCTCCTGGGTGAGCATGACCTGCCCCGTGCGAGCGTTCTGGCGGTACTGCATGAGGCCGAAGACTGAGCCGTGCTGCCGGTTCGCGCGCTGGCGCTGTCCCGTTGTCTCGGCTGCCTTCGCGTCCGCGAAGAACGCCGCCGCGGCGGCGATCTCGTCGGGCGTCGAGACCACCTCGAGATAGCCGCTCACCGAGTTCTGCACCACCGCGTTTCGATTCTCGGTGACCGAACTCGGTGACGTGGGGGCGGGGGACCCAAGGAGTCCCCCGCCCTCGCATGCGTTGATTTCATGCGGGTTTTCGGCGGTCAGAGGGCGCTCGGCGACGTCCTCTGAGAGGCGATCACCGACTTTCCGCGTTTTTTCGTGGCTTTCCTGGAGGCCGCCCTGCGGGCGGTCATCGACCGGCTCGAGGCGGGCTACGGCGGTCACAGAACACCGCCGAGCAGGTCACGGAGACGCTCACGCGCCGCTTCAGTCAGTGGGGGCGCCTCGGCGGCGACACGCTCAGCGGCACGCTCAAGCTCGGCGAGAAGCGCGTCGCTCTTGCGCGCCGCCACCACCGGGCGCGGCGCGAACACGCGGTCGAGGTCCGCGACCTCAACTTCGTATCGCTTGCCGACAAGTACGGCAGGGAGGACGCCCGCGCGGATGCGACGCTGGACGGTGATGGGCGCGACCTGCTGGCGAGCAGCCGCAGCCGGGATCGAGAGACGGGCGGGCGTGATGACGCCTGGGGAGCAACGAGACACTACGAGTGACCCTTCGAAATCGAAGTTTCACTCTGTGGCGTTGCTCAGAGCTGCTCCCATCCTCAGGAGCCAGGGTGTCATAGGACCCAGGGCCTCACGCCAGCCTCATCCCGGTTCGCCGGTGAGGGCGGGGCTTATTGACTGACGAAGAGGCTAGCACAACCGCGCGCAATCGATTGCGACCGTGTACTTCACCCTGCGGGCAACCCGGCGCTGCCGTGACGGAAGTCCAGGGCGCGCCCGCGGCGCGTCAGCCGGCAATGACTTGCTGGATCAACGATGCGATGTCGTCGCGATGCACCTGGTCCCGGAACGTCACCTCGATGCCGTCCTTGCTCATCGACTCGAAGAAGCGCCGCGCGGCCGTCATCCTGAGCTTCTCGCTCTCGCGGAGGTCGGAGCGATTCTTGACGTCCTTTGTCTCGATGATGAAGTTGAGGGACAGCTTCCCGTCCGGGCGCTTCAGCACGTACATGAAGTCCGGGCTCGTGGTGCCGCCGAAGTAGAGCGGGACCTTGATCGAGCGGCGCGGGATCTTGCCGAAGACGGCGACCTCGCCGAGCGTGGAGTCGCGGATCGTCTCGCGTTCTTTAGGCGAGTCGTACACGAACGCGTCGTACAGGAACTTGTCCGGCACGATGGCGTGTTCGTCTCGGAACACGCCGACGTTTCCCTGCGTGATGCTCTCCAGCGGAGCGCCATCGGCATCGGTGAGTTCGGTGCCGAGCACGACACCGTCGATCTTCGAGTACGAGAAGCGCTCGAGGTAGTTTCGCTCCATCCACTGCGAGAACTCGGCGACGAACTCGTGCAGCGTCGCCTTGTTGAAGAAGTCCTTCAGCACTCGCTCCTTCGAGTGGAGACGGACGAGCCCTGCGTGAACGCGATCGATGGGCAGGGCCGTCTGCTCGTGGACCCGCCTCAGCCAGAGGCCATACGGCACCGTCTCGGTCGCGTCGAAGCGGTCCTTCGTCCCCGACCGCACTTCAAGCGACGTCCCATCGTCCATACGCACGAGGATGTCCTGAGCGAATCGGCCGAACTCCTGCCGGTAGATCCCCGTGCCGAGCACGTCGTCGATGCACTTGTCGATCTCCTCGGGGGCGAGATCGTCGAGGCGAAGGTAGTACTTAGCGTTGAGCGCCTCCCACAGGTCCTTGAGCTCAGAGTACCGCTCGGCACGGATGCCGACCTTCACCTTCCGGTCGCCCGTCAGGATCTTGTCCGGCTTCAGACCGTTGGGGTTGAAGCCCGGGTACGCGGCGAACAGATCCTGCTCGCGCCCCGGCACGACGTTCATCTCCAGGTCGAGGAGCCCTTGCTGCACGAGCTCGAAGAAGAACTCGGTCTCCGTCTTGCCGAGGCTGTCTGCAACCTTGGCGAGCAGATCCTTCACCTTCACCGAGCTCGTCGCGGCGTCGGACGTGATCTCCTTGACCAGCGATTTGGCGAACGCCTCCTCGGTGTAGTCGATGAGGTACGTGAGGTAGAACTGCTCCCCCGCGAGACGAGTTCCCTTCGCATCCACGGGCAGGCGGAGACCGCGGCCGACCTCCTGCAGCTTCGAGATCTCAGATCCCGACGAGCGGAGCTTGACGATCTGGAACACGTTCGGGTTGTCCCAACCCTCGCGCAGCGTCCACTTCGAGAAGAGGAATCGACGCGTGTTGGGCGCGCCGTTCGGGTTCTGAAACGAGAGCATCAACTCCTTGTTCCGGAGGATGTCGTCGACTTCACGCTGGATGTCTTCGTCCGCCGTCGAGTTGTCTGCTGCGAAGTAGCCGGCGTTCGTCGCCTCGACGTCGGCGAGCGATGCCTGTAGGAACGCCACGTACTCCTTCGCTACCGGCGACGAGTCGCCCTGGCGCTTCTCGATCTCGGCCGTAAGACGTGCTTCGAGGAGTTCTTCAAAGCGCTGCCGGAGATGCCCCTTCGAGCCGTCACTCCCCCGATATGACTCGATCGAGTCGATGAAGAACAGCGTGAGCGTCTTGACCTTCGACGAGCGCCGGAAGTTGTCCCACTCGGTCTCGAAGTGGTTGTCGAGCGCCTGCTTCATCATCACGCCCTGGTACGTGTCGGAGTAGACCCGAGCCGAGATAATGTCACCCTTTGCCAACGCTTGGCCGTTGGACAGCGTGACGCCAGATGTGATCCTCGGATTGTCGGTCTTGCCGATGCCGTCGACCGTGATGCCGGCGAACGCGCCGTCGGCGATGCCGAGCGACTCCCCCAGGTCGAACGTGAGCGGCTTGCCGGTCCCCACGTTCTGGAAAGTGGCCTGCTTGGGCTTGCTCGCGGAGAGGCTCACGAGCTTCAGCCGCGTCGTCGCGCTGCTGCTGTCCTGCGGGTACTGGACCTGGACGCCCTTGACCAACTGCTCGTTGAACGACTCAACGGCACCGAGGTTGAACACGAGGTTGTTGTAGTCGGTCCTGCCGGTCTTGCCGAGTTCAGGGAACGTCGCGCCGAAGCGGAAGACCGCCAGCGGCTGGATCTCGTCGATGAGCGTCTGGTACGCCTTGTTGTCACGCCGGAAGCGATGGGGCTCATCGATGATGACGATTGGGCGGGTCTCGCGCAGAGCTTCGTAGGGGACGCTAGTCACGCCGAGCACGGTCTGGTCGTATTCGGCGCGCATCGTCTTCTGCGACAGGAGCATGCCGTCGGTCATCAGGAGAGCGGAGATGCGCCCACGAGTCAATCGCGACGCGTGCGCGAAGCTGGCGATGGAGTTCGGGAACATCTTCCGCCCCTTGGACCGCTTCTGCGGGTCAAGGGTGAACAGCTGCAGGTCCCGCTGCGAGCCGTACGAGTCGCTGAAGTACTTGCGCGCGTAGCCCGACTGGATGAACGCCTTCGCGCCTTCCTTGATCGGGGTCGACGGCACGAGGACGATGAACTTCGTGAAGCCGTACCGCTGGTTGAGCTCATACATGAGCTGTGTGTAGACCAGCGTCTTGCCGGTTCCCGTCTCCATCTTGGCGTCGATACCGAGCACGCCGTCGTTCACGCGACCCCGCCACTGGCGAGGGATCGCCTCGATACCGTCCAGCACACCGGACTGGATCGCCTCGATGTTCTCGCCGATCTGCGGATCTGCGGGATCGAACGTCAGGTTCGCCTCGAGCGGCGAGCTGCCGTCGAGGTCGACGTCCTTGAAGACGTGCGTCAGCGCGCGCAGAGCGCGCTGCTGGTGCTCGAGCGTTTGGAGTCGGATCTGCATCGGTCAGTACCGCTCGATCACAGATGCCGTCTGGCCGGAACGGAGCGACTTGAGGTTCTGCTTCAGCTCGTGCAGCACCGAGAACGTCACGGAGTAGCCGAAGACGACGAGACGCTTCAGGTCGAGGGCGCCCGTCTCGATCTTGGACACGAGCGCCACCACGTCCTCGCTCGAAAGCCCCACCTCGACGACGTATCCGGTGTCATCGCAGACCTGGAGCTCGTACTCATCGAGCCGGACGCTCTCGACGTCAGCGGTAAGACCGAAGCCGTCCTCGACCATCCACGTCGCGAGAGCGACCTGCTCGCCGGGAGTGCCGTCCGTTGCGAACTTCGATACGAAGTCGCCGGACAGAAGCGCGCCGTCCTCGTTCGGGTCGAACGACTGGAGCTCATCCAACGTACGAGCGCTCGGCTCGTTCAGGCGGAAGAGACGGAAACCATAGTCGAACTGCTCACCGGAAGCGTTACGAAGCTTCTCCGCAGCCTTGGTGATCCTCGCCCGTCCGATCTGGTCGATAGTCCGGTACCCCTGCGCGTAGCCGGGCTTTCCGGGCTCGATCACCTCGGGAAGCTGAACCATGATGTACCGGCGGTCACCTCCGTCACGAGCATTCAGCTGCATGACCGCGTCGGCGGTAGTCGCCGATCCGGAAAAGAAGTCCAACACGGTATCGCCCGGCTTCAAAACAAAGCCCAGAAGCTGGGTGAGGAGTTGACTCGGCTTGGGGTTTGTGAAGACCTTGTCCTCGAGAAGGTTTGCGGTCTCGGTTGCCCCAGTCCGCCCGTCGAGCGTGATCACGCTGTTGAGCTTGTCTGCAAAGTCGCGGGCGTAGACCTTGATCTCGACGATCTTGCTCTCATCCTCGCCGAAGAGGATCTTTCCGTCCTCGATCAGCTGCTTCATCGATGCTTCTGGGAATCGGTATCCGAACAGAGGCTCCTTGCAGGGCTGTCCCGTAACGGGATGCAGGATGTCGTACCGGTAGCCTTCTCGGCCCGGGTTGTGGACGCTCTGACTACCTGTGTAAACGCCGCCGGCATCGATGTACTTATAGCGGTCCAGCGGACCGAGCTGCCACTTGTTCGCGCGGAACCACGACGTGTATGCGGCCTGCATATCTGTCTCGTCGGCGTGTGCATCCGCCAGCTCCGCACCGACCGAAACCAACAGGTCCTTGATCGCGGACACATCTGATTTCCATACGGGCGCAGTGAAGTCACGCGACTTCGCATAGACGAGCACGTACTCATGCTCGATCGCGATCTGCGACGGGTTGTTGTCCGTCGCGTTCTTCCACACGAGCGTGCCAAGCCAGTTGCCCTCACCGAAGACTTCGTCGCAGAGCGCCCGGGCGTTGGCCATCTCGTTGTCGTCGACGCTGATGAAGATGACACCATCGTCTGCGAGCAGCTCCTGCGCGAGCTCGAGGCGCGGGTACATGAAGGTGAGCCAGGCGGAGTGCGAAGACTTCCCATGGAGGCCGATGACGCGACGAGCTTCGTCTTCGTCGAGACCGATCTTGCGCACGAGGTCGTCGGCCGAATAGCCGAAGTCATCGTTGTAGACGAAGCCGTCCTTGCCCGTGTTGTACGGCGGATCGATATAGATGCATTTGATCGTGCCCGCGTACGACCCGGTGAGATGCTTGAGCGCGTCGAGGTTGTCCCCGACGATGTAGAGGTTCTCGGAGTTCGCGTTCGCCGGCTCAGCGTTGTGCTCAAGGTCGGGAACCACGACAGTCTCAGTGCGCGTCGAGGTCAGGTACTTCGCGTACGACTTCCCCAAGAACTTCAGCTCGAAGCCCTCGCGGGACACAGACACGTCGGCCGAGCTCAGAGCTTCCTGCAGGCGGTCGAGCCTGAAACTGCCGTCCTTGTCGAAATACTCGGGCAGTGCAGCTTGGAGCCGCGCCACCTCGAAGTCAGTCGGCTTGGTCGTCGCGTTGGCCTCGTGAGCGTCCCTGATCATCTTCGTCTTTCGTATGAGTTGGGCGTAGGCGGACCTGGAGCAGCCTACTTCTTCCCACCAGAGGTGAGTCCGCTACGGAACTCCACCAGGTCGCCGTCAACCGGCCCGGGAAGCGGGAACCGTGACATCACCCGTGATGCCAGCTCCTGCGTGCGGCGCTCAATGTCGTCACTCGTCCAAGAATCAAGCGTCACCAACTCAGCATTCAGCGACAGCCCGTTGCGGTAACCGATCGGTCGACCTTTGGAGTCGAGTCGGTCGCGCTTCTCCACAAACGACTTGTTTCCGAGGTTGCTGTTATAAGCGGTGATCGTGAGGTTGCCAAGCCGGTGCTTGTGTTCCTCCTGCACTTCGGCAGCCACTTCCTCGCCCCCGAGCATATCAACCCACGCCCTCGGCAGGTTTTCACCTTGTGGGAGGATGTGCTCGATAGTCCAAACGAAGTGATTCTTCTCCTGACGCCAGAGATCGACTGCCGTCTCCTTGGTCATCTCGTCTTCGGCAAGTATCGTCAAGGCAAACCTTGCAACATCAGTGCTGTCGTCATAAATGCGACCCAAGAGCCGTGCCCGAAACTCGTCGTCCGACGCCGACACCGCGGTCAGCTTCTCGGCGACGATCCCAAAGATATCCTCACCGCGGCGCGCGTCAATTGCATTAATAGCCGTCATGAAAAGCTTCGTCAGCGCATATGTTGGCGGATAGCCAGTCAAGTTGCGACGCACAAAAAAGCTCGTGAGGAGATCGGCAATTGCTTCAATATCGGCTTCATTGAGCTCAAGTTCGTCCTGCTTCGCCATCAACCACATCAAGAGGACGTAGGACGGGGCACCCTGAACTCGCAGGAGCCGTTGGAAGGCCCTGTCGAGCGACGTCGGTCGGTCAAGCTCGACAACACAGTTGATGCGACCGTAGATCTTGCTCGCGGTGACGAGAGCATCCGCCACCTTTTTCAAGTCCCGCTCGAGAAGGTCCTCGTAAATCCGAATGAGATTCGACTTGGTGGCGACAGAGGCGTTGGGCACATCGGGTAGCTCTGACTTGAATGCGTTGTAGTAGTGCCGGAGAAAACGCTCCTGAGTGGAGTAATTGTCCCCCAGGCTCGTCAGCATGTCGTTCCAGTGTTTGAACGCCTGATCGACGTTCATGATCTTCTTTTTCTCCGACTCGGCGAGCAGGTGATTCTTGATCAAATCCACCGGCGAAAGCGGCATGCCACGGTTATTCAGCGACTCGAAGAGAACGAAGGCGTCTGAATGACTCACCACCTCGATCTTCACGATGACCGCTTTCAAGGCTGCCTCGTGAACTCGAAGCGCGGCCTCGGTCTCAGCTATGTCCTCAGTGTCGGCGAGCTTGAGAATTGCAGAGCGGAAGTACTGATAGCACTTCGCGATCCGTCGACTTGGGTAGTACGGCTTCCACTCGCCTTCGACGGGCAGCCCGGCCTCCTCGAGAACCTTGAGGTAGTCGAAAAGGTTCAGGCCCTGCTTTTGGGGCGTGACCCTCGGCTGTCCGTCACTCTTACGCACCAGCTGACGCCCGAGATTGGTGACGTCGGTCCGGGTGTCATCGTCGAGGCTATCCATGTGCTCCTTGAGCACTGAGTACACAGCGGCCAGGAGGAGCGTGAGCGTCGTGAGCCGTTGTTGACCATCGACCACCTGAAGGATGCTGCCTTCGAGCGCGTCAGTGGTCTGGTCGAGCGTGATGATGGTGCCTAGGAAGTGCGCCCCGTCAGCGTCGATCAAGTCCTCGAAGAGGTCCTCCCACTGAGCTTTGTGCCACGAGTACTCACGCTGGTACGGCGGGATCTTGTAGAGCACGTTGCCCTCATGACTGAAGAGCGTATGCACCGGATACTGGTTCGCTGACTTGATCATCTTCCTGCACCCTCACTTCGATCCAGAAGATGTTGATCCGATTCGGAACTCCACCACGTCGCCGTCCTGCATGACGTAGTCCTTGCCCTCGATGCGGGCCTTGCCGTGGGCACGGGCCTCCGCGATCGAGCCCGCCGCCATGAGGTCCTCGAACGAGATGACCTCGGCCTTGATGAAGCCCTTCTCGAAGTCGGTGTGGATCACGCCGGCAGCCTGGGGAGCCTTCCACCCCTTGCCGATCGTCCACGCCCGGGCTTCCTTCGGCCCGGCGGTCAGGTAGGTCTGCAGCCCGAGGGTGTCGAACCCGATGCGGGCGAGCTGGTCGAGGCCGGACTCGGTCTGCCCGGTCGACTCGAGCAGTTCGGCGGCGTCCTCGGGGTCGAGCTCGATGAGCTCCGACTCGACCTGGGCGTCGAGGAACACGGCTTGCGCCGGTGCCACGAGCGCGGCCAGCTCGGCCTTGCGGGACTCGTCGGTCAGGATCGCCTCGTCGACGTTGAAGACGAAGATGAACGGCTTGGCCGACAGGAGGCCGAGCTCGGCGATCGGCGCGAGGTCGATCGAGGTCGCGGAGAGCAGCGTGCCCTGCTCGAGCGCCGCCCTCGCCTCGTTCGCGGTCTCGAGCACGATCGGCTCGGCCTGCTTGAGCTTCACGGTCTTCTCGTACCGGGGCAGCGCCTTCTCGATGGTCTCGAGGTCCGCGAGGATGAGCTCGGTGTTGATGACCTCGAGGTCGTCCTTCGGCGAGACCTTGTTCGCCACGTGCACGACGTCGTCGTCGGTGAAGCCACGGACGACCTGCGCGATGGCGTCGGCCTCGCGGATGTTCGCGAGGAACTTGTTGCCGAGGCCCTCGCCCTCGCTCGCACCCTTCACGATGCCGGCGATGTCGACGAACGACACGGGCGCGGGCACGGTCTTCTCGGAGCTGAAGAGCGTCGCGAGCTGGTCGAGCCGCGGATCGGGCAGGTTCACCACGCCGACGTTCGGTTCGATCGTCGCGAACGGGTAGTTCGCGGCGAGGACCTGGTTCTTGGTCAGGGCGTTGAACAGGGTCGACTTGCCGACGTTCGGGAGACCGACGATTCCGATGGTGAGAGCCACGGGAGCACAGCCTACCGGCGGCGGCCCGCCGGAGCCGACCCGGTCCTCCAGGCCGGTGCCGTCAGGACGGCCAGATGCCGGACAGGAAGCTCACGAACGTGAGCAGCAGGCCGTGCGCGATCCCGAGCACGATGCCGGCGACCAGCACCGCGGTCACGAGCAGGGTGGTCCCGAGACCGATCCCACGCCGCACCGTGTGCGGCCGCGCGTCCACGCGGTGTGCGCCCGCCAACAGCTCGTCCAGGTCCCTCGGCTCCCCCATGCGCCGACTGTACGTCGCGGCGGGTCAGGACACCAGCGCTCTGATGCGCTCGTCGACCAGGGCGAGCACCTCGGTCTGGAGGCGCTGGGAACCGCGCCAGTCACCGCGCACCTCGAGCGCGTGGTCCGCACCGTCCACCGTGTGCAGTCCGGCGCGTGTCGTCCCGACCGCGGAGGGCAGCCAGATCGGGTCGGCGGAGCCGCCGACGGCGAGCGAACCGGTGCCCGCCGCGGCGAGCGCGGCGACGACGGCCGGATCGGTGAGGACCGGCGTGAGCCAGACCCCGTCGACGTCGTGGCGGACCGCCCAGGGCAGGGCGGAGCAGCCGAACGACTTCGCGACGACGAGGTCCGGGCGGCGGCCGTCGAGTGCGCCCGCGACGTGGCGCTCGACGAAGGCCACCGGGTCGTCCTTCGCTGCGGCGTCGACCCTCCACGCCGGCGCGACGACCTCGACGCCGTGCTGCGCAGCGATCGCGCGCGTCCACCAGAGCAGGGGCGCCTGCTGCCCGTACCCGGCACCGGGCAGGACGAGGACGAGCGGGGTCGTGGTGGCGGTGGCGGTCACGCCTCGGACGCTACCGCGCCGGGCCGCAACGCCGAGGCCGCGTGCGGGTGATGTCGGAACCCCGTGCGACCATCGAGGGCGTGCCGTTGAACTTCACCGCGATCGACTTCGAGACCGCGAACAGCTCCCCCGCGAGCGCCTGCTCCGTCGGACTCGTCAAGGTCCGCGGCGGCCGCGTGGTCGAGCGGGCCTCCTGGTTCATCCAGCCACCGCTGGGCCACGACGCGTTCCTCGAGTGGAACACCCGCATCCACGGCATCGTCGCGACGGACGTGGTCGGGGCGAAGGGGTGGGCCGAGCAGTACCGGGACATCGTGGCGTTCGCCGAGGGGGACGTCCTGGTCGCGCACAACGCCCGGTTCGACATGGGTGTGATCGCCGGCGGCTGCTCGGCGACCGGCACGGAACTGGCGGAGCACCACTCGCTGTGCTCGCTCCAGGTGGCGCGCAAGACCTACACGCTCGACTCCTACCGACTCCCGATGGCGGCCCGCGCGGCCGGGTACGAGGGCTTCCAGCACCACGACGCCGCTGCCGACGCCGAGGCCTGCGCCGCGATCGTCGTGCACGCCGCGGGGCAGCACGGGTGCGACACGGTCGAGGCGCTCGGTGCGGCCACCCGGGTGCACATCGCGCCGGTGCGACCGCGGACGGAGCAGCCCCGCGCGGCAGCCCAGCCGCGGCTGTCGAACCGTCCGATGATCTTCGCCGACTGACGATCCCGGGGAGCCGGGCCGCGCGGAGTCCGGTGCTATTGTCACGACATAGCCGTGGGGTGCCGTCGCCGGTGCCCTCCCCACCCGGAGGACCGCGATGACCAACGAGGGCCAGCTGCCGTCCGACTTCTCCACGGACCTGGACCGCTCCGGGCCGGTGCCGCTGTACTTCCAGGTCGCATCGCGGCTCGAGGAGGCGATCCGCTCCGGCGCGATGCCGCCCGGCGCACGGCTCGAGAACGAGATCGCCCTCGGCGAGCGACTCGGGCTCTCGCGCCCGACGATCCGCCGAGCCATCCAGGACCTGGTCGACAAGGGGCTGCTCGTCCGTCGTCGAGGGATCGGCACGCAGGTCGTGCACGGCCCCGTGACGCGCAAGGTGGAGCTGACGAGCCTGTACGACGACCTCGCGCAGGGCTCGCAGGCACCGGCGACCACGCTGCTCGAGCGCACGGACCTGCCGGCGAGCGACGTCGTCGCCGAGGCCCTCGGCACCGCCCCGGGCACGCCGGTCGTCCACATCCGCCGCGTCCGCTTCGCCGAGGACGTCCCGATGGCGATCCTCGAGAACTTCCTGCCGCCCGAGTTCACGGCGATCACCGACGAGGACCTGCGGACGCACGGGCTGTACCAGCTGCTCCGCGGCCGGGGTGTCACGATGCGGGTCGCGAAGCAACGGATCGGGGCACGGGCGGCCACCGACGACGAGGCCTCGCTGCTCGAGATCGAGGACGGTGACCCGGTCCTGACGATGAGCCGCACGGCGTACGACGCGTCGGGCCGGGCGGTGGAGTACGGGGTGCACTGCTACCGCCCGGACCGCTACTCGTTCGAGGTCACCCTCGTCGACAAGTAGGCCGGCGGACCCGCTGCCTCAGCCGGCGGAGGGGACGCCGAGCTCGCCGGTCACGTACTGGGCGCGGCCGAACCCGAACGACCAGTCCTGCGGCCCGTTCTCCACGTAGCCGATGAAGACGTCCTCGCTCGCGACGCCGACCTCGGCGAGCCGGTCGTGCACGGCGCGGTAGAGACCCTGCTTCGCCTCGTCGCTCCGACCGCCCTGGGTGAAGACCTGGACCATGACGACGCCCTCGGTCCGCTCGAAGCCGAGACCGGCGTCCTGCGCGATGATCTGCTGCGCCGGGTGCTCGGTGATCACCTGGAACCGGTCGCGCTCGGGGATGCCGTACTCGGCGACGATGGCGGTGTGGATCGCGTCGGCGACGGCACGCACCTGCTCCGGGGTGCGACCGGTGACGAGATCGATGCGGACGAGCGGCATGGTGCCTCCTGGGGGTGCGTGGGGGTGGCGGTGCGCCGTCGCGGACGGGAGGCGCGGTGCCAGCATGCACCGCGCCTCCCGTCCGGTACACGGCCCGTCTCCAGCACCGGTGCCGGCACCTCCGTCGCCGGGCGCCCGCCGCCGGGCGCCGCCGTCGGGCGCCGCCGTCGGGCGTCCTTCGTCAGGGTGCGTCCTCAGGCGTCAGGCGTCGTCTCGTAGAACGCGGGCTTCGCGGTGGCGTAGGTCACGTGCTCGAGGGCGCCGGTCTGCTGCGCCCGCACGGCGACCTCGGCGACGACCGACGCCGTGTAGCCGTCCCAGGCGCTCGGCCCGTCGATGCCCCCGGTGCGGGCAGCGTCCACCCAGCGCTGGACCTCCTCGTCGTACGCGGCGCCGAAGCGCTCGACGAAGGACGGGGTGACGCCCTGGCCCGAGACACCGGCCGACACGACGTTCATCGTCGTCTCGCGCCCGATGTACGCGACGCCGGACTCGAACACGGCGTCGGTCGTCACCTGGTACCCGAACTGCGCGTTGACGTTGATCTCGACGATCGCCATGGTGCCCGACGCGGTGGTGAACAGCACGAACTGCGGCTCCGGCAGGTCGACCGGTCCGAGCGAGTTCCTGCGGGGCTTCTTCACCTCGACCGCGACGATCGGCTCGCCCGTGAGGAACGGGATGATGTCGATCTCGTGGATGACCGAGTCGTGGATGAGCATCGACTCGCTGAAGTTCGGCGGCGTCGTCGGGTTGCGGTGCGCGTGGTGCAGGGCGAGCAGCGCGCCGTTCGTGCCGGACTCGCGGAGTGCCCGGAGCTCCTGGTACCCCTTGTCGAAGCGACGCATGAAGCCGACCTGGATCCGTGGGCGGTCGGACCTCGCCTGCTCGAGCTCGACGATGCGCAGGGAGTCCTCCGCGCTCGTGGTGAGGGGTTTCTCGCACAGGACGGCGAGACCACGCTCGATCGCCGGAACGAGGACGGGCTCGTGCAGGAACCCGGGCGTCGCGACGAGCACGGCATCGATCGGCGTCGCGTCGAGGGCGTCCTCGAACGACGCTGCGGTGAGCGCCCCCGGTGCCCGCTCGGCGGTGGCGGTGGCCCGGGCGGTGTCCGGGTCGACGACGGCGACGACGTCTGCGCCGGCGATCGTGGACGTGATGCGACGGACGTGGTCGCTGCCCATCGCGCCGGCTCCGACGACGGCGACGCGGAGGTTCTCGGTGGTGCTCACGGGGTTCTCCTGGGGGGTCAGCGGACGCGCGCCGAGGCGGTCGACTCGAGGATGTGCTGGACGGTGCGCTCGGCGATCGGGCCGGGGGCGTCGACCGAGCAGCCGTACATGTCCTGCTCGACGATGCCGAAGACGTCCGGGTCGATCCGGGCGACGGCCTCGATGACCGGGGCGAGCTCGGGGGTGCCGTGCGGCGGCTCGGTCATGATGCCCTGCGCCACGGCCGTCGCGAAGGGCACGTCGTTCTTGAGCACGTCGAACAGCAGCTCGGTGTCGACCTGCTTGAGGTGGAGGTAGCCGATGCGCTCCGGGTGTTCGGCGATCATGCGGAGGTTGTCGCCGCCGTAGTAGGCGAAGTGCCCGGTGTCCAGGCACAGGTTCGTGTACCGCGGGTCGGTCTCCTCGAGGAAGCGCACGGTCTCGCGGTACGTGCCGACGTGGCTGTCGGCGTGCGTGTGGAACTGCTGGCGGACGCCGAACTCCTCGAGCAGCGCCTTGCCCAGCTGGTCGTGTCCCCTGCCGAGGCGCTCCCACTGCTCGTCGGTCAGGGTCCGCGACTCGAGCACCGCACCGGTCGCGTCCGAGCGCCAGAGGTCCGGGATCGTCACGAGGTGCCGGGCACCGAGCGCCGACGCGAGCCCGGCGACCGCGACCGCCTGGTCCCACGCCCGCTGGAACTGGTCGTCACCCTTGTGGAACCCGGTGAAGACCGTGCCGGCGGACAGCCGGAGGCCGCGGGACTCGAGCTCGTCGGACAGCTGCGCCGGATCGGTGGGCAGGTACCCGTACGGACCGAGCTCGATCCACGTGTAGCCGGCTGCTGCGGCCTCGTCGAGGAAGCGCTGCCACGGCACCTGGCCCGGGTCGTCCGGGAACCAGACGCCCCAGGAGTCGGGGGCGGTACCGATGCGGATCGCGGCGGGGGCGGCCGCTGCGTCGGTGGCAGCGGTGTCGGCGGTGTCGGTCATGACGTCGTCGTCCTTCGTGGGATGGGTTCGTTCAGCCGAGCAGGGGGCGCTGCGACGCGACCTGCTGCTCGTACTCGGCGCGGGCCCGCCGGGTGCTCGGCAGGGTCGAGGTCTCGGCGACGGGGACGTCCCACCAGCCGTCACCCTCGGGGGCGGGGGCGAGCGGGTCGGCGTGCACGTGCACCAGCGTGGTGTGGTCGTTCGCCTTGGCCTGCCGCACGGCCGCGGTCAGGTCGGCGATCACGTCCGGGCCGGGGCGGACCTCGATCACGTCGACGCCGTAGGAGCGCGCGTTCGCGGCGAGGTCGACGGGCAGCACCTCGTCGTTCTCGAACGACCCGGTGTCGTCCCGGTAGCGGTACTCCGTGCCGTAGCGCTCGGAACCGACGGTCTCGGACAGGCGGCCGATCGACGCGTAGCCGTCGTTCTGCACGAGCACGACGACGACCTTGATGCCCTCGGCGACCGCCGTCACCAGCTCGGTGTGCAGCATCAGGTACGAACCGTCGCCGACGAGGACGATCGCGTCGCGGTCCGGGGCGCCGCGTCGCACACCGATGCCGCCGGCGATCTCGTAGCCCATGCACGAGAAGGCGTACTCGACGTGGTACCCGAGCGGGTCGCGGACCCGCCAGAGCTTGTGCAGGTCGCCGGGCAGCGAGCCGGCTGCCTGGACCACGACGTCGCGCGGGTCCGTCGCCGCCCGGACCGCGCCGATGATCTCCGACTGGCCCGGGACCGCGCGTCCGGACGGCACGGACGCGGCGTCGACGACGGCGTCCCACTCCTGCTTCCGCGACGCGACCTCGGCGGCGTACCCGGCGGAGACGGCGTACGACGGGGCGTCCGACGAACCTGCCGTGAGCATCTCGGTCAGCGCGACCAGCGCCTCCCGGGCGTCCGCGACCAGCGGCAGCTGCGAGCCGTGCTTGTGGGCGTCGAACGCGGCGACGTTCACGTTGACGAAGGTCACGTCGGGGTCCTGGAACGCCGTCCGGGACGCCGTGGTGAAGTCGCTGTACCGCGTGCCGATGCCGATCACGACGTCGGCCCGTGCGGCGATCGCGTTCGCCGCAGCCGTCCCCGTCGCCCCGATGCCGCCGAGGTACTGCGGGTGGTCCCAGACGAGCGAGCCGCCGCCCGCCTGCGAGGTGCCGACGGGGATGCCCGTCGTCTCGACGAAGGCCGCGAGTTCGTCCTCGGCACCCGAGTAGAGCACGCCACCACCGGCCACGACCACGGGACGCTCGGCGCTCCGGATCGCCTCGACCGCACGGGCCAGCGGTCCGCGTTCCGGCAGCGGACGCCGGACGTGCCACTCGCGCGGTTGCAGGAACGTCACCGGCACGTCGAGCGCTTCGGCCTGGACGTCCTCGGGCAGGGCGATCGTCACGGCGCCGGTCTCGGCCGGGTCGGTGAGCACCCGCATCGCGGCGAGCGCGATCGGGAACAGCTGCTCGGGCCGTTCGACGCGGTCGAAGAACCGCGACAGCGGCCGGAACGCGTCCGTCACCTGCAGCGACGGGTCGTGGGGCATCTCGATCTGCTGCAGCACCGGATCGGTCCTGCGGGTGGCGAAGGTGTCCGACGGCAGCAGGAGCGCGGGCAGCCGGTTCGTCGTCGCGAGCGCGGCGCCGGTGAGCATGTTCGCCGCGCCGGGGCCGACCGAGGCCGTCGACGCGAAGGTCGCCCGGCGGCGGTGCATCCGGGCGAACCCGACGGCCTGGTGCACCATCGCCTGCTCGTTGCGGGCCTGGTGGTACGGCAGCAGGCCGGGCTGGTCGACGTGGAGCTGCTTGATCGCCTGCCCGAGACCGGCGACGTTGCCGTGCCCGAAGATGCCGAAGATCCCCGGGATCGTGCGCTCGCGGTGGTCGCCGTCGACGGTCCACTGGTTCGCCAGGAACGCGACGAGCGCCTGACCGACGGTCATCCGACGGGTCTGCTCCGGGCCGGCGTGCTGGCTCATCGGGAGGGCTCCTTCTCGTAGGGCAGTCGCGGGTCGATCGGTTCCGAGGTCCACGTCTGCCGGACCCACCCGTGGGCGGGGTCGTCGGTGATGTTCCAGACGCGCTCCGGGTCCGGTCCGGCCATGACGTTGAGGTAGTACATGTCGTAGCCCGGTGCCGCGACGGCCGGTCCGTGCCAGCCGTACGGCACGAGGGCGATGTCCCCGGTCCGCACCTGGCGGAACTCGTCGATGGGCCGGTCGTCCGAGGCGTACGTGCGGTGCAGGGCGAAGGGGTCGGCCTGCTCGGGAGCCTGCACACCACGGGCCACGGCGGCTTCGTAGTAGTAGATCTCCTCGAGGTCCGACTCCTCGCCCGGGCGGTTCGTGTCGTGCTTGTGCGGCGGGTACGACGACCAGTTGCCGGCCGGCGTGATCACCTCGCAGACGATGAACCGCACCGCGTCGAGGGCGGCCGGGGTCCCGAAGTTGTGCACCTGCCGGCTCGACTGCCCCGCGCCGCGGAGTTCCACGGGGACGTCGACGCGGGCGATGTACGTGCTCGGCCGGACCGTCTCCGTGGGCGCCTCGGCCACGGCGACACGACCGGAGCCGGTGATCGTCGCGGCGGTGCCGGAGCCCAGGTACAGGACGTCGGTCGGCCCCTCGAAGACGCCGGTGCGTCCCTCGAGCGCCTGCTCGGTGTCGTCGTACGCCACGGTGAAGCTGCCGGCGAGCGGGACGACGAGGCGCTCGACCGCGTCGGCCGGGAGGCGCAGCTCGCCCCCGTCCTGCAGGGCGCCGGTCCGCAGACCGGTGTGCGTCCACCCCTCGACGCGGCCGTCGACCACGTCGGTCCAGCCCGCCTCGGGGCGGGAGGCCGCCGGGATGAACCAGCGGTCGCGCTGCTGCTGTTCGTTCGCCATGCTGCGCGTCAGCCGTTCGACGGGAAGCCGAGGTCGACACCGCCGTGCACTGCCGGGTCGAGCCAGCGGGAGGTGATCGCCTTCTGCCTGGTGAAGAAGGCCACCCCGTCGGCGCCGTACGCCTTGTGGTCGCCGAACAGCGAGTTCTTCCAGCCGCCGAACGAGTAGTACGCCACCGGCACCGGGATCGGCACGTTGATGCCGATCATGCCGACCTGCACGTCGCGCTGGAATCGTCGAGCGGCTCCACCGTCGTTCGTGAAGATCGCGGTGCCGTTGCCGAAGGCGCCGGAGTTGATCAGCTCGAGCCCCTCGTCGTAGGACTGCACCCGGACGACCGAGAGCACCGGACCGAAGATCTCCTCCGTGTAGACGCGACTCGACGTCGGCACCCGGTCGATCAGCGTCGGGCCGAGCCAGAAGCCGTTCTCGTCGCCGTCGGGTCGCACGGTGCGGCCGTCCACCACGACCTCGGCTCCGTCCTGCTCGGCGACCTCGATGTACGAAGCGACCCTGTCGCGGTGCTGCTCGGTGACGAGCGGGCCCATGTCGCAGCCCCGACGTCCGTCGCCGACGCGCAGCGTCGCCGCGCGCTCGCTGATCTTCGCGATCAGCTCGTCGGCGACCGGCTCGACCGCCACCACCACCGAGATCGCCATGCAGCGCTCACCGGCCGAGCCGAAGCCCGCGTTGACCGCATTGTCCGCGACGAGGTCGAGGTCCGCGTCCGGCAGCACCAGCATGTGGTTCTTCGCCCCGCCGAGCGCCTGGACGCGCTTACCGTGCTTCGTGCCCGTCTCGGACACGTACCGGGCGATCGGCGTGGACCCGACGAACGAGATCGACTCGACGTCGGGGCTGGTGAGGAGTCCGTCGACCGCTGCCTTGTCGCCGTTGAGCACCGTGAACACGCCGTCGGGCAGACCGGCCTCCCGGAACTTCCGCGCGAGCCACATCGCGGCGGACGGGTCCTTCTCGCTGGGCTTGAGCACGACGGTGTTGCCGGCGGCGATCGCGATCGGCAGGAACCAGAGCGGCACCATCGCCGGGAAGTTGAAGGGCGAGATGATGCCCACGACACCGAGCGGTTGACGGATCGAGTACACGTCGATGCCGGTCGACACCTGGTCCGAGAACTCGCCCTTCATCAGCGACGGGATGTTCGTCGCCAGCTCGACCACCTCCTGCCCGCGGGCGATCTCCCCCAGGGCGTCGTCGATGACCTTGCCGTGCTCGCTCGTGATGATCTCGGCGAGCTCGGCCTTGTCGCGGTTGAGGACCTCACGGAACGCGAACATGATCTGCTGGCGCTTCGCGAGCGACAGGTCCGACCACCCCGGGAACGCCGCCTTGGCACTCGCGATCGCCCGCTGGACCTCGGCCTCGTCGGCCAGGGCGACCCGCTTCGTCACGACGCCGAGCGCCGGGTCGTGGACCGGGGCGGTCCGACCGGAGGCCGAGGCGACGTGCTCGCCGTCGATCCAGTGCCCGACCGTCGTGCTGCCGGCGCTGGTCTCGGTGCTGGTGGTCATGCGGTGCTTCCTTCCGGGACGGACGGGTCCAGGGTGGCGGACGGGGCAGGCGAGTCGGCGCGGCGGCGAGCCGGTGTGGAGCGATCGCCCCGTGCCTCCCGGCTGTGGACGAGTGCGGCGGCGACGTCGACGGCGGCGGCGACGTCGCCGTCCTGCGGGTAGAGCAGGGTGCGACCGACGACGAGCCCGCGGACGCCCGGCAGGGCGAGCGCGTCGTCCCAGGCGGCGTACGTCTCGTCCGGACTGCCCGACGGGTCGCCGCCGAGCAGCAGCGTCGGCAGGGTGGTCGCGGCCATCACGCGTGCCATGTCGTCGACGACCGGGACCTTGAGCCAGCTGTAGGCGCTCGACTCACCCAGGCCGGCGGCGATCGCCATCGACGTGATGACGGCGTCGGCGCTCAGGTCGTTGACGACCCTGCCGTCCCGCCACGAGGACATGAACGGCTCGAGCATGATCGGAAGCTGCAGGGCCGCGGCCTCGGTCACCGCCCGCGCCGTCGCCTCGAGCGTCGAGGCGGTGCCGGGATCGTCGAGCGCGATCCGGACGAGCAGCTTCGCGACGTCGAGCCCGGCGTCCGTGATCGCCTGCGCCGAGTACGCGGTGTAGCGGTCGTCGAGCTCGAACGATGCTCCGCGCAGGCCGCCGCGGTTCATCGAGCCGACGACGACCTTGCCGTCGAGCGCCCCGAGGAGCGCCAGGTCCTCGAGGACGTCCGGCGTGCCGAGGACCCCGTCGACGCCCGGGCGGCCGAGGGCCACGACGAGCCGTTCGAGCAGGTCGTACCGGTCGGCCATCGCCGAGGCGTCGTCGCGGACCGCGAGCGCACCGCGCGCGGGGTGGTCCGCGGCGACGATGAGGAGCCTGCCGTCCTCGGCGAGCAGCGGACGGCGGATCCGGGTCCGCAGGACCTCCGCGACGCGTTCCGGTGACCCGGCGCGCAGGTCGCGCAACCGGGCGAAGTCGGCCGGGCTGACCTCAGGCACCGACGCCCTCCTCCGCGGTCGCCGGCGCGGGGTTCGTGCGCAGGAAGCACTCGACCTCGTCGCTCGTCGGCATCGCGGTCGAGCACTCGAACCGGGTGGCGACGATCGCCCCGGCCGCGTTCGCGAAGGCGAGGGTGCGGTCGAGGCTCCAACCCTGCAGCAGCCCGTGCACGAGTGCTCCGCCGAACCCGTCGCCGGACCCGAGGCCGTTGACGACGTCGACGGCGTGCGGTCGGTACGCGACGGTCTCGTCGCGGGTCTTCGCCAGCACGCCCCTCGGGCCCTGCTTCACGATCGCGAGCTCGACGCCGCGCTCGAGCAGGGCGTCGGCGGCGCGCAGGGGGTCGGTCTCCCCCACGGCGATCTCGCACTCCTCACGGTTGCCGACGGCGACGGTGGCGTGGTCGAGGGCGACGGCGACCTCGCGCGTCGCGGCCGCCGGCTCGGGCCAGAACACCGCTCGGTAGTCGAGGTCGAGCACGGTGTGCCGCCCGGTGGCGCCCGGCGCCCGCAGTGCCGCGCTCCGTGCCGCGGCGGCCGCGTGGTGCGCGCTGCGGCTCGGCTCCTCGCTGAGTCCCGTCACGGTCGTCCAGAACACCCGCGTCCGTTCGATCGCGTGCAGCGGCAGGGACTCCGACGTGATCATCAGGTCCGGCGCCTTCGGCGCGCGGTAGAAGTAGAGCGGGAAGTCGTCCGGCGGGAAGATCTCACAGAACGCCACGGGCGTGTTGAGGCCCTCGACCGGCTCGACGAAGTCGTTCGCGACGCCGAACTCGGGCAGGGTGCGGGCGATGTAGCGGCCGAAGGGGTCGTTGCCGGTGCGGGTGATCACCGCTGCGTCCGCGCCGTGCCGGGCGGCGGCGACGGCGACGTTGGTCGCGCTCCCACCGACGGACTTCGAGAAGGTGGTGACGTCCTCGAGCGGTCCGGTCTGCTGCGGGTAGACGTCGACACTGACGCGTCCCATCGTGATCACGTCGTGGACGTGCGAGGCTTCGTCGGTCATGCGACGCGGGACCTTCCGGGCGGCTTCATCGGCGGACGAGCACGACTGTACACGGACTTTGCGCTGATGTCAGTACATGGACCGGGCTGCTGTCGGGCACCTCTCCGGCCCGGAGGCGCGTGTCGGTGGGACCTGCCAGGGTCACGACATGCAGATCCTCGCCCTGGTCATCGGCCTCGTCCTCGGTACGGCCGTCGGTGCCGTCGTCGCGTGGTCGCTCGCCCGCTCGCGCGCCGGGGTGGACGCGGCAGCCGCACGGGCGACGGCCGACGTGCTGCGTGCGCAGCTCGACTCGGTGCGCGCCGACGCCGAGGAGCGCCTCGACGCCCAGGACGCCCAGTACCGCCGGCAGGTCGACTCCCTCGAACGCCGTGCCGCCGAGCTCGAGCACCTCGTGCAGCGCATGCACGGCGCCGACGCGGCGCGGAACCAGGGCGAGTCGAAGGTGCTGTCGGCGCTGAGCCCCGTCGCGCAGACGCTCGACGTCATGCGCGCGAAGATCGCCGAGCTCGAGCAGTCGCGGACCGAGCAGTACGGCGCCCTGTCCGCCCAGCTGCGATCGGCCGCCGAGTCCGAGGAACGGCTCCGCGCGACGGCGGACACCCTCGCGAGCGCCCTCTCCTCGAACAGCACCCGGGGCGTCTGGGGCGAGACGCAGCTCCGGAACGTCGTCGAGGCCGCGGGGCTCCTCGAACGCGTGGACTTCGACGTGCAGTCCTCCGTCACGACGACCGCGGGGACCGCCCGACCCGACATGGTCGTGCACCTGCCCGGCGGCAAGACGATCGCCGTCGACGCGAAGGTGCCGTTCAGCGCCTACCTGCAGGCGGCCGAGATCCCGGCGAGCGCGACGGGTGCCGAGGGTGCCCGGCGCGAGCAGCTCATCGCGCAGCACGTCAAGGCGCTCCGGGCGCACGTCGACGCCCTCGCCGCCCGCGAGTACTGGACGGGCTACGACGCGTCGCCCGAGTTGACGATCGCGTTCATCCCGTCCGAGTCGCTCGTCTCGAGCGCGCTGGCCGCCGACCCCGGACTGCTCGACCACGCCTTCCGCAAGCGCATCGCACTGGCGTCACCCGTCACGCTGTGGTCGGTGCTGAAGACGGTGGCGTTCTCCTGGCAGCAGGACGTCGTCACCGCCGAGGCACGCGAGCTCTTCCGGGTGTCCCGCGAGCTGTACGGCCGCCTGGCCACCATGGGCGGGCACGTCGACAAGCTCGGCCGGGCCATCCGCGGCTCGGTCGTCGACTACAACCGCTTCGTGGGGTCGCTCGAGCGCCAGGTGCTGCCGAGCGCCCGGCGGCTGTCGCTGCTCGACGAGTCGAAGGTGCTCGCCGACCCGGCGACGATCGACGACGAGCCGCGGCTGCTCACCGCGCCGGAGCTCGTCGGCGCCCTCGACGAGGACTGACCGCGCGGCGCCGCCGCGGCACGAGGCGCCACGGCGCGAGGTGCTCCGGCACGACGAGAAGCACCCCGAACCACGTGATCGCGTGGTTCGGGGTGCTTCTCGTCGTGCGAGCGGTCAGGCGTCCCGACGGCCGTCAGCGGCCGGGACGGATCAGAACCACTTCTCGGCGCGGTGGTCGGCCTGGATGCGGCGGATCGTGTTCGAGCGCGAGCGGAGCACGAGCGAGTCGGTGTGGATGACACCGCGCGACCGACGGACACCGTCCACGAGGACACCGTCGGTGACGCCCGTCGCGACGAAGAACGTGTTGTCGCCCGTCACGAGGTCGTCCTGGTCGAGGACCTTGTCCAGGTCGTGCCCGGCGTCGAGTGCCTTCTGGCGCTCCTCGTCGTCCTTGGGCTGGAGCTTGCCGAGGATCACGCCGCCGAGCGCCTTGATCGCGCACGCGGTGATGATGCCCTCGGGCGTACCGCCGACACCGACGCACATGTCGATCTTCGAACCGGGCAGTGCCGCCGAGATGCCACCGGCGACGTCACCGTCGAGCAGCAGGCGCGTGCCGGCGCCCGTTGCGCGGATCGCGCGGATGAGCTCGTCGTGGCGCGGGCGGTCGAGGACGGCGATCTGCATGTCCTCGATGTCCTTGTGCTTCGCCTTCGCGAGCGCGCGGATGTTCTCACCGATCGGCTTCTCGAGGTCGAGGACGCCACGGCCCTCGGGGCCCGCGGCGATCTTGTCCATGTAGAACACCGCCGACGGGTCGTACATCGAGCCGCGGTCGGAGACGGCCATCACGGAGATGGCGTTCTGCCGGCCGGCGGCGGTGAGCGAGGTGCCGTCGATCGGGTCGACCGCGATGTCGCAGGCCGGGCCGTGGCCGTTGCCGACGTGCTCGCCGTTGAAGAGCATCGGGGCGTCGTCCTTCTCGCCCTCGCCGATGACGACCACGCCGTCGAAGTTCACCGTGCCGAGGAACTTCCGCATCGCGTCGACGGCTGCGCCGTCCGCGAGGTTCTTCTCGCCCCGGCCGACCCACGGCTGCGCACGGATCGCGGCGGCCTCCGTCGCACGCACGAGCTCGAGCGCCAGGTTGCGGTCGGGCTGGAGGAACAGGGAGCCGGTCTCAGTCGTGGGAGTCACGACCAGAGCCTACCGACCGGGCTCCGGGGCGGCCGCACGGGTGCACGGACGTGCACGCTGTAACCCGTTGAGGAGCCCTGACTAGGCTCGGCGGGGAACCACCAGTCGAAGGAGATCGCAGTGCCCATCGCAACGCCGGAACAGTACGCCGAGATGCTCGAACGAGCGAAGGCCGGCAAGTTCGCCTACCCCGCGGTGAACGTGTCCTCCTCCCAGACGATCAACGCGGTCCTCCAGGGCCTGCAGGAGGCCGGCTCGGACGGCATCCTCCAGGTCACGACCGGTGGCGCCGACTACTTCGCCGGGCACACCGTGAAGAACCGCGCCGCCGGCGCCCTCGCGATGGCCCGCTTCGCCCACGAGGTCGCGAAGAACTACGACGTCACGGTCGCGCTGCACACGGACCACTGCCCGAAGGACGCCCTCGACGGCTTCGTCATGCCCCTCATCGCCGCGAGCGAGGAGGAGGTCCGCCAGGGCCGCAACCCGATCTTCCAGTCGCACATGTGGGACGGGTCGGCCGTGCCGCTCGACGAGAACATCGAGATCGCCCGCACGATGATCGAGAAGACGCGCAACATCAACGCGATCCTCGAGGTCGAGATCGGCGTCGTCGGCGGAGAAGAGGACGGCGTCCAGCACGAGGGCACCAACGACGCGCTCTACACGACCCCGAACGACGTCGAGAAGGTCGTCGACGCGCTCGGGCTCGGCGACCGGGGTCGCTGGATCGCCGCGCTCACGTTCGGCAACGTGCACGGCGTCTACAAGCCGGGCAACGTCAAGCTGCGCCCGGAGCTCCTCGGCGAGATCCAGGCCTCGGTCGCGCAGAAGCACGGCACCGGTGAGAACCCGCTCGACCTCGTCTTCCACGGCGGCTCCGGCTCGACCGACGACGAGATCCACGAGGCCGTGCGCAACGGTGTCATCAAGATGAACATCGACACGGACACGCAGTACGCGTTCACGCGCTCGATCGCCGACTCGATGTTCCGGAACTACGAGGGCGTGCTGAAGATCGACGGCGAGGTCGGCAACAAGAAGCAGTACGACCCGCGTGCCTGGGGCAAGGTCGCCGAGACCGCCATGGCGGCCCGCGTCGTCGAGGCGGCGAAGGTCCTCGGCTCGGCCGGCAACAGCAAGGGCTGATCGGCACCACCAGCCGGGAGGAACGGGGCGCGTCCGCAAGGACGCGCCCCGTTCCGCGTCCGGTCACCGCCACCGCCCGTGCCACGATGGGCGGGTGACCTCCGACGCCATCGCCTCCTCGTTCGCCCAGTACGTCACCGAGTCCCCCACCGCGTTCCACGCGGCCGCGGTCGCGCGGGACCAGCTCGTCGCAGCGGGGTTCACCGAGCTGTCGGAACTCGACGCCTGGCCGACCGAGGCGGGCGCCTACGTCGTCGTCCGCGACGGCGCGGTCATCGCCTGGCGTCTGCCGGAGTCGGCGACGCCCACCACCCCCTTCCGGATCCTCGGTGCCCACACCGACTCCCCCGGCTTCCGCATCAAGCCGAACCCCGCCGTGCGCGTGGGCGGGTGGGAGCAGCTCAACGTCGAGGTCTACGGCGGCGCGCTCCTGTCGACCTGGTTCGACCGCGACCTCCGCATCGCCGGACGTGTGGTCGACGCCGACGGATCGGTGCGGCTCGTGTCGACAGACGCGGTCGCGCGGATCCCGAACCTCGCGATCCACCTCGACCGCGGGGTGAACGACGGCAAGGAGATCGACCGGCAGCGCCACACCCTGCCGGTCGTCGGCACGGACGGCACCACCGGTGGCACCGACGTGCTCGGGTGGCTGCGCGGCCGGCTCGGGGAGGACGCGGTCTCGTGGGACCTCTTCCTCGCGGACACGCAGCCCCCGGCGCGCATCGGCATCGATCGGGAGTTCCTCGCGTCCGGCCGCATGGACAACCTGACGAGCGTGCACGCCGGGCTCCGCGGGGTCGTCGATTCGCGGACCGACGGCGACCACATCCCGGTGTTCGCGGCGTTCGACCACGAGGAGATCGGTTCCTCGACTCCGTCCGGTGCCGGTGGCCCGTTCCTCGAGGACGTGCTCGGCCGTGTGCAGGAGGGGCTCGGTGCCACCCGCTCCGAGGCCGCCCGGGCGTTCCGGGCGTCCTGGCTCCTGTCGAGCGACGCCGGACACCTCGTCCACCCGAACCAGCCGGAGAAGCACGACCCGACGAACCGTCCGCGTCCGGGAGCGGGCCCGCTCCTGAAGATCAGCGCGAACCAGCGTTACATGACCGAGGCGAAGGGCGAGGCCGTGTGGGCGACCGCCTGTGATGCCGCCGGCGTCTCCTGGCAGCCCTTCGTCAACGTGAACACCATCCCCGGTGGCTCGACCATCGGCCCGATCGCGGCGACGCGGCTCGGCATCCCGACGATCGACATCGGCGTCGGCCTGCTGTCGATGCACTCGGTCCGTGAGCTCGTGCACGTGGACGACCTCGCGGCACTGCACGGCGCCGTCGCCGCCTTCCTCGCCGGGTAGGCGGGTCACGGCCTGCCCGGCCGGACAGCGCCGGCTGGCCCGCTGGTCAGAGCGTCACGACCACCTTGCGCGCGGACACCCCTGCGCGCTGCCGGTCGATCGCGCCCTGCACCGCGCCCGGCCCGTGCCCGACGACGAGCGGCTCCGGCATCGGTCGGATCGAGCCGTCGGCGAGCCCCTCGGGCAGGACCCGGCCCCACAGCTCCGCGCCCAGGTCGTCGTCGCGCAGGCTGCTCCCCCACACGAACGCGGCCCGGATCCCCGCACGACGGGCACGCAGCGTGAGCGCCAGCGTGGCGAGTCCGAGGCGGGTGAACACCGGGAGCATCGCCGGGAAGAGTCGCCGACGGCCGGCGATCCGGTCGAGGGAGACCGGCGTGCTCGCCATCGCCAGCGCGGTGCCACCCGTCCGGCGGAGCACCTCGATGCACGCGGCCGTCGAGGTCGTCCCGAGCGCGACGGCACCGACGACGGGGCGTCCGGCGACGCCGGCGACGAGGTCGTCCACCGCCGTCGGCGAACCGTGGTCGACGACGACGTCGGCCCCGAGCGACCGGACGGTCGCGGCGTTCCGGGGCGACGCGGTGCTCACGACCGCGTACCCGGCGGCACGGGCGAGCTGCACCGCGTTCATCCCGACGCTCGTCGAACCACCCCAGACCACGACGACGCCGGAGCGGTCCGACGGAGCGTCGGCGGCCCCGGGGAGCGGGAGCCCGAGGTGCTTCGGCTGGAACAGCGCGCAGGCGGCGGTCGAGGCCCCGAGCGGCAGGACCGCGGCCTGTTCGAGGGGCACGTCGTCCGGCACCGCGGCGGTCAGGCGTTCGAGCAGCGCGGTGTGTTCCTGGAACGCGCCCTCGTGCACCGGGTCGCGGCCACGGTCGGTCCCGGTCGCGAGTCCGACGACGCGGTCGCCGACCGCGAAGCGGGTGACGCCGGAGCCGACGGCGACGACCTCGCCGGCGACGTCCGAGCCGAGCACCGCCGGCGTCCGGAGCCAGCGGTAGGTCACCGGCCCCGTGCCCTGGATCACCCAGTCCACGGGGTTGACGGCAGCGGCGCGGACGCGCACGACCACCTCGTCCTCGGCGGGGACGGGGACCGGTACCCGGTCGACGACGAGTGCGCCCCGGGGTTCACGGAGCAGAGCGGCGGAGTTGTCGGGCACGGCGGGCCTTTCGTCACGAGCGATGACACCTGGTGTCGTCACTCTACCCGCCCTCGGCACCGAGTGTCATCACTAGGGTGTCCCCATGGCGAGATGGGCACCGGACACCCGTGAGCGACTGCGGACGGCCGCGATGGAGCTCTTCGCGGAACGCGGCTTCCATGCGACGACGGTCCCCGACATCGTCGCGCGGGCGGGCGTCACCCGGCGCACGTTCTTCCGCCACTTCAGCGACAAGCGCGAGGTCTTCTTCGGCGATGACGAGATCCCCGCGATCGCGACCCGGATGATCGAGACCGCGCCGGCCGAGGAGGCACCGATGCGCGTGGTCCTCGACGGGCTCCGGCGGCTCGCGGCCGAGCGGTTCGACCCCCGCCGCGACCAGGTGCTCGCCGCACGACGGATCATCAGCGAGGAGCCCGACCTGCGGGAGCGGGACCTGCGGAAGCAGGAGGACCTGCGGGCGGCGGTCCGGGACGGCTTCCGTCGCCGCGGCGAGGACGACCGGACCGCCCGCTCCGTCGCCGGGCTCACGGTCCTCGTCCTGCAGACCGCGCTCGAGACGTGGCTCGAGGACGCGGACGGCACACCGCTGCAGGACCACATCGACGCCACGGTCGACCGGGTCACCGGACTGCTCGACACCGGTCGCTGACGAGCGCACGGCCCGCACACGACAGCGAGGGCCCGAGGGTCAGGCCCCGGACTGCTGCATCAGCACCTGCACGAAGCCCGGGTCCTGGAACATCACCACGGCGAAGGCGACCAGGCTGACGAGCGACGCCACGGCCCCGCCGAGCAGCGGGACCCAGAACGTCCACCTCCGAGCGGCCAGCCGACGCAGGGACCACCACGCGACGAGGGCGAACACGACCACGTTGCCGATGGCTCCGACGGCAGCGGCGGTCGACAGCGCCGTGGGGTCGGAGAGCTCCAGGCCCTGCTGTTCGAACGCCCTGCGCACGGCGGAGGCGACGTCGCTCACGGCGAGCGACTGCACGACCGACAGCAGACCGAACGCCAACAGGGCGACCGTCACCACGAAGTCGAACTGCGACGCCCCGAAGCGGCTCGAGAGCGTCGGCCGCTCCTGACCGGCCGCGGCACCCCGCGACGGCCCGGCGCCGGTGCCACCGGAAGTGCGGCGGTCCGTCGGACGGGTCGTGCGTGCCGTGCCACGGTCGGTCGGCCCCTGGGGTGCCGCGCGGGCACGGTCGTCGGCCTCGCGCCGCTGCCGGTCGCGCCGTTCCTGCTCGACCAGGACCGGGTTCACCCAGCCCTCCGGCGCGTACTCGCCGTACTCGGGAGCGGGCGTGCCGTGGACCCGGCCGTCCCGTCGACCGGAGGCCGGTGCGGCGGAGGCGGGACGGGCCTCCAGGCCGAGGGCGGTCTCGTCCACGTGCCCCGGTTCACGGGCCGGTGCCGACGACCAGTCGCCGCGGAGGCCGCTCACGAGCGACGCCCGCCGAGGGCGCGGGTGGGGTTGCCCGCGGCGTCCGTGCGGAGCTCCTTGGGGAGCGAGAACATGAGGTCCTCGTGCGCCGTCACGACCTCTTCCACGGTGCCGTAGCCGGCGTCCGCGAGCTGCTCGAGCACCTCCGTGACGAGTTCCTCGGGCACCGAGGCACCGCTGGTCACACCCACCGTGCGGACACCGTCGAGCCAGTCCTGGCGGATCTCCTCGGCGTAGTCGACCCGGTGGGCGGACGCCGCACCGTACTCGAGGGCGACGTCGACGAGGCGCACGCTGTTCGAGGAGTTCGCCGAACCGACGACGATGACGAGGTCGGCGTCGGGCGCCACCTTCTTCACCGCGACCTGGCGGTTCTGCGTGGCGTAGCAGATGTCGTCCGACGGCGGGTTCTCGATGGACGGGAACCGCTCACGGAGCAGGCGGACGGTCTCCATCGTCTCGTCGACGCTCAGGGTGGTCTGCGACAGCCAGACGAGGTTGTCGGGGTCGGGCACCTCGAGCGCGGCGACGTCCTCGGGTCCGTTGACCAGGATCGTGCGCTCGGGCGCGTGGCCCATGGTGCCCTCGACCTCCTCGTGACCGGCGTGGCCGATCAGGACGATCGTGCGGTCCGCCTTCGCGAAGCGGGTGGCCTCGCGGTGGACCTTGGTGACGAGGGGGCAGGTCGCGTCGATCGCGTGCAGGTCGCGTTCTGCGGCACCGGCCACGACGGCGGGTGCGACGCCGTGCGCACTGAAGACGACGTGTGCGCCGCGCGGGACCTCGGCGACGTCGTCGACGAACACCGCGCCGCGCTGCTCGAGCGTGGAGACGACGTGGACGTTGTGGACGATCTGCTTCCGCACGTAGACCGGCTCGCCGTACTGCTCGAGCGCCTTCTCGACGGCGACCACGGCACGGTCGACACCCGCGCAGTACCCGCGGGGCGCGGCGAGCAGGACCTTCTTCGTGCCGGCGACCGGCTCGTCCCGCAGCCGACCACGCGCTGCGTGCACCCGCGGCGGGGCGAGTGGGACCGTGCGGCCGTTGGTGATCGTCACGTCCCCGATGATAGGTGCCGGGCACGCGCGGGGCCTGGGTGCGTCCGGGGCCGAGCCGGGCCGTGACGACGTGGTGGAGCACCGGCGTGCGGCGCCGCGGGCCGGCGCTGTCGCCGGGATGCGGCACGATGGTGGGTATGGCGATCGAACAGGGCCCGCCGACGGCCGACAACCCGTGGCCCGTCGCCCTGCTCGGGGCGAAGCTCCGCGACTGGATCGACCGACTCGGCACCGCCTGGGTCGAGGGCGAGATCACGCAGTGGAACGTCGCCGGCGGCAACGTCTACGGCAAGCTCAAGGACGTCGAGGTCGACGCGACCGTGTCCTTCTCGATCTGGTCGAGCGTGCGTTCCCGGGTGCCCGCGGACCTGGGGCAGGGCGCCCGCGTCGTCGCCGCGGTGAAGCCGAACTACTGGGTCAAGGGCGGCTCGCTCACCATGCAGGTGGTCGAGATGAAGCACGTCGGCCTCGGTGACCTGCTCGAGCGGCTCGAACGGCTCCGGCGCACCCTGGCGGCGGAGGGCCTGTTCGACCCGTCCCGCAAGAAGCGTCTGCCGTTCCTGCCGCACCGGATCGGCCTGATCACCGGCAAGGACTCCGACGCCGAGAAGGACGTCAAGCGGAACGCGCAGCTCCGCTGGCCGCAGGTCGAGTTCCGCACGGTGCACACGGCGGTGCAGGGCGAGCGGGCCGTGGGCGAGGTCACGGCCGCGATCGTCGAGCTCGACGCCGACCCGACCGTCGACGTCATCATCGTCGCCCGGGGTGGCGGCGACTTCCAGAACCTGCTCGGCTTCAGCGACGAGGGACTCGTCCGGACCGCCGCTGCCGCCACCACTCCCATCGTCTCCGCCATCGGGCACGAGGCGGACCGCCCGATCCTCGACGAGGTCGCCGACCTGCGCGCCTCCACCCCCACGGACGCCGCGAAGCGCGTGGTGCCCGACGTGGCCGAGGAGCTCGCGAACGTCCGCCAGGCCCGGGCCCGGCTCGGGCTGCGGCTCTCGCACACCCTGTCGGTCGAGGCCGACCGGATCGCCGCCCTCCGGTCGCGCCCGGCGCTGGCGTCGACCGCCTGGCTCGTCGACACCCGGGCCGAGGAGGTCGCACGCGACCTGTCCCGTGCCCGTGAGCTGCTCGACCGACGCCTCGAGCGCTCGCACAGCGACGTCGGGCACCTGACCGGGCGGCTGCGCGCGCTCTCGCCGCGCGACACCCTGCGCCGCGGCTACGCCATCGTGCAGCGGAGTGACGGCGGGGTCGTGCGCGGTACCGAGGACCTCGATGGTGCGACGCCGGTCCACGTCACCCTCGGCGCGGGCACGGCGACGGGGACACTCGAGCCGGAGGGACCGGGGCCGGACGGTTCCGGGGCGTAGCCCGGTCTCCACGGGCTCCGTCGGCGGTGCACCGCCGACGGAGGGTGCTCGGTAGGATCGGGGTGTGTCATCCCAGCAGGAACCCGTGCCGTCCGACGTGCAGTCGCTGAGCTACGAGGCGGCGCGCGACGAACTCGTGCGCGTCGTCGGTGAGCTGGAGCAGGGGTCCGCGACGCTCGAGCGTTCGCTCGCGCTCTGGGAGCGTGGCGAAGCCCTCGCGGCCCGGTGCGAGGAGTGGCTCGTCGGCGCGCGCGCCCGGCTGGACGCCGCCCGTGCCGCGTCTGCCGGTGACGGCACCGCGGACACCGCAGGCGACCCGGACGGAGCAGCACGGTGACCGACCCCGACGGACGCCCGATCGTCGCCGAGCTCGGCCGCCCGGAGACCCCGGAGGAGACCTGGGCCCGGAAGGACGCCGCGCGACGCTCCCGCCGCGAGCACCAGACCGCATTCAACCTCGTGCTGGCGCTCATCGCATCGCTCGGCATCGTGCTCTTCCTGGTCGCCGTGGTCGTGCGACCGGACCAGACCGTCGACCGGTCCGTGGACTACCAGCAGGTCGCCGCCGGTGCCGACGTGCCCGGCGTGACGCTCGCGGCACCGGACCTGCCCGACGGTTTCACCTCGAACCGCGCCGACTTCCAGGACAAGACGTCGGACGGCGTGCGGGTCTGGACGGTCGGCCTCGTCACCCCGGACCGCCAGTACATCGGCCTCCAGCAGGGCATCGATGCGAACGCGTCGTGGGTGGCCAACCAGCTCGACCAGGAGCCCGCCACCGGTGACCGCACCATCGACGGCACGAAGTGGACCGTGTACGACCGTCGTGACGAGGGCAAGGACGCCGGGAACCACGCGTACTCGCTCGTGCACACCTTCGGCCGCGACACCATCGTCCTGTCCGGCACGGCCGACGACTCGTCGTTCACGACCGTCGCGAAGGCCGTCACCGAGCAGCTCGCGAACTGACCCCGCCCGACCGAACCCGAAGCACGAGGAAGACCATGCCCGACCGCGCCGCCTCCACCCCGTCCGACGCCCTCCGCCTGCTCGTCGAGGGCAACGCCCGCTTCGCCGCCGACAAGCGCCGCACCGGCCGGATCGACCCGGACCGCCGTGGCGAGCTCACGGGCTCGCAGGCGCCCTTCGCGACCGTGCTCGGCTGCTCCGACTCACGCGTGCCGTTCGAGCACGTCTTCGACGCGGGCATCGGTGACCTGTTCGCGATCCGCAACGCCGGTCAGATCGTCGACGACGTCGTGCTCGGCTCCATCGAGTTCGCGGTCGTCGCCCTCGGCACCCCGCTCGTCGTCGTCCTCCGCCACACCGCGTGCGGAGCCGTCGCCGCGGCGCGCTCGGGCGAGCCCGTGCCCGCGCCGCACCTGCAGTCGCTCGTCGACGCGATCGCGCCGAGCGTCGAGCGGGTCCGCGCGACCGACGCCGAGCTCCCGCAGGAGGCCGTCGGTGCCGCGCACCTCGAGGCCACGCTCCGCCAGGTGATCGAGCGGTCCGGTGTCGTCTCCGACGCGGTCGCCGACGGTAGGTTGGCCGTCGTCGGGGCGACCTACGACCTCTCCACGGGCGAGGTCACCATCGACACCGTCGTGGGCCAGGCCTGACCGGCCGCCACGACGCGACGCCCGGAGACCACCGGGCCGCCGAAGACACCGGGGCGACCGCTCCGGCCGTGCACCACAGGAAGGACCACGACGACGTGACCCACACCAGCGAGCCCGACCAGACCGCGACCGACCGGACCGCGACGGGCGGTGACGGCTTCCGCATCGAGCACGACACGATGGGCGAGGTCCGGGTCCCGGTGGATGCCCTCTACCGCGCCCAGACGCAGCGCGCGGTCGAGAACTTCCCGATCTCGGGCAGCGGACTCGAGCCGGCACAGATCGTCGCCCTCGCCCGGATCAAGCGCGCCGCAGCGGTCGTCAACGGGTCCCTCGGCATCGTCGACCCGACCGTGGCCGACGCGATCGCACGGGCGGCCGACGCGATCATCGGCGGCGAGCACCACGACCAGTTCCCGGTGGACGTCTACCAGACGGGCAGCGGCACCTCGTCGAACATGAACATGAACGAGGTCCTCGCGACCCTGGCGACCCGCATCGCCGGCACGGACGTCCACCCGAACGACCACGTCAACGCGTCCCAGTCGTCGAACGACGTCTTCCCGACCTCCGTGCACGTCGCCGTGACCGAGGCCCTCATCCGCACGCTCGTCCCCGCGCTCGAGCACCTGGCGGAGTCGCTCGAGGCCAAGGCGACGCTCTGGGCCGACGCCGTGAAGTCCGGACGCACCCACCTGATGGACGCCACCCCGGTCACTCTCGGGCAGGAGTTCGGCGGCTACGCCCGCCAGGTCCGGCTCGGCATCGAGCGCGTGCAGGCCACGCTCCCCCGCGTCGCCGAGGTCCCGCTCGGCGGCACCGCGGTGGGCACCGGCATCAACACGCCGAAGGGCTTCCCGCAGCAGGTCATCGCCCGTCTGGCCTCGGACACCGGCCTGCCGATCACCGAGGCGCTCGACCACTTCGAGGCACAGGGTGCCCGGGACGCACTGGTCGAGGCGTCGGGTGCGCTCAAGGTCATCGCGGTCAGCCTGACGAAGATCAACAACGACCTGCGCTGGATGGGCTCGGGTCCGAACACGGGCCTCGGCGAGCTGCACATCCCGGACCTGCAGCCCGGCTCGTCGATCATGCCCGGCAAGGTGAACCCGGTCATCCCCGAGGCCACCCTGATGGTCGCTGCACGCGTCATCGGCAACGACGCGACGGTCGCCTGGGCCGGCGCCTCGGGTGCCTTCGAGCTCAACGTCGCGATCCCGGTGATGGGCACGGCCCTGCTCGAGTCGATCCGCCTGCTCGCGAACAGCTCGCGGGTGCTCGCCGACAAGACCATCGACGGGCTGCAGGCGAACCTCGAGCGCGCCCGCGCGTTCGCCGAGTCGTCCCCGTCGATCGTCACGCCGCTCAACCGCGTCATCGGGTACGAGGCCGCGGCCAAGGTCGCCAAGTACGCCGTCGCCGAGGGCATCACCGTGCGCGAGGCGGTCGTCGCCCTGGGGCACGTCGAGCGCGGCGAGGTCACCGAGGAGCAGCTCGACAGCGCGCTGGACGTGCTGTCGATGACGCACCCGAACTGACCCACGGGACCCACTGACGGACGGGAGGCACGGTGCCGGCTGGCACCGTGCCTCCCGTCCGTCGTCGGGTCGCCCCCGAGACTCGCGCCTGCGGACACGTTCGCAGTCCTGTGACCGCGAACGTGTCCGCCCAGGCGAGTCCCGCCGGCGGCCGACCAGCCGCGCTACCCGAGGTCGGGCGAGTCGAGCAGCTCCGTCACGAGCGCCGCGATCGCCGACCGCTCGGAGCGGGTCAGCGTCACGTGCGCGAACAGCGGGTGCCCCTTCAGGCGCTCGATCACGCTCGCGACACCGTCGTGCCGGCCGACCCGCAGGTTGTCCCGCTGGGCGACGTCGTGCGTCAGCACCACACGCGAGTTCTGCCCGATGCGCGACAGCATGGTCAGCAGGACGTTCCGCTCGAGCGACTGCGCCTCGTCCACGATGACGAACGCGTCGTGCAGGGACCGCCCGCGGATGTGCGTGAGCGGCAGCACCTCGAGCATCCCGCGCTCGACGACCTCGTCGAGGACGTTGTCGGACACCAGCGCGCCGAGGGTGTCGAACACGGCCTGCGCCCAGGGGTTCATCTTCTCGGAGGCGTCGCCGGGCAGGTACCCGAGCTCCTGCCCGCCCACGGCGTAGAGCGGCCGGAACACCATGATCTTCTTGTGCTGCTGTCGTTCGAGCACCGCCTCGAGCCCGGCGCAGAGCGCGAGCGCCGACTTGCCGGTGCCGGCCGATCCCCCGAGCGAGACGATGCCGATCTCCGGGTCGAGCAGGGCGTCGATCGCGAGCCGCTGCTCGGCGGAGCGCCCGCGCAGCCCGAAGACCTCGCGGTCGCCGCGGACGAGCGACACCGCGCCGGCCTCGTGCACGCGGCCGAGGGCCGACCCGCGCTCCGAGTGGATGACGACGCCGGTGTTCACCGGGACGCCGTCGAGCCGCGAGGACCGGATCTCCTCGTGCTCGTACAGGTCGCTCATCTGCTCGCCGGAGACCTGCAGGTCGGTGATGCCCGTGTAGCCGGAGTCGACGGCGAGCTCGGCGCGGTACTCCTCGGCGGCCATGCCGATCGACGACGCCTTCACGCGGAGCGGCAGGTCCTTCGACACGACGACGACGTCCAGCCCGTCGTTCGCCAGGTTCGACGCGACCGCGAGGATCCGCGAGTCGTTGTCCCCGAGCCGGAGCCCGGACGGGAGCACGGACTGCTCGGAGTGGTTCAGCTCGACGCGGAAGGAACCGCCGTCGTCGAGTGCGACCGGGAAGTCGAGTCGCTCGTGCTCGACCCGCAGTTCGTCGAGCAGCCGCAGGGCCTGGCGCGCGAAGTACCCGATCTCCGGGTCGTCACGCTTGGACTCGAGCTCGCTGACGACGACCACGGGCAGCACCACGGCGTGCTCGGCGAAGCGGAACAGCGCCCGCGGATCGCTGAGGAGCACCGACGTGTCGAGCACGTACGTGCGTTGAGCGACCGACGTGGACGAGTCCGCGGTGGACCGCTGGGCGGGTTCGCGAGCGACGTTGCGAGAGGTCACGACCACTCCATCCCCGGGCCGCGCTCGGCCCGGTCACTGTCCTCGACGCGGCCGGAGAGCGGTCCCGAAGCACCGTTGCCTGGCCGCTCCGACCGGGCACCGTGCCCGGTGGGGCCAAGCTACGACCGGCCCCCGACAGCCGGACCGCGACACGCGGACCCGGAGGTTACGGTCACGTGAACGCGCACCACGACGGCCGGGAGGCACGGGGCGGGCCCGCCACGGGCCTCCCGGCCGCCTCGGGCGCAGGCGCGCAGCGGCGAGACTCACGGACGCGGACGGATTCGCGGGCTGGCAGGCGCGAACACGTCCGCCCGGCCGAGTCTCGCGGACCGCGGCCAGGCCGGCGGGCCGGCGGGCGGCCGGCGGGCGCGCTACTGCATCGTGGCGTAGGACAGGCACGCGTCGCGGAACATGTCGAGCGTCGCGTCCGTGGTGGACGCGAACACCGACACCCGCGCGACCCCGAGCCGCGTCGTCGCCGTGACCCCGTGGTTGTGCAGCGCCGCGGACAGCGCCGTGAGCCGACCCTGCGGCGGACGCAGCACGACGATGCCGGCACGCTCGCGCGGGTCACGGCTGGACTCGACCGACAGGCCGAACTCGTCGGCGATGTCGAGCACCCGCTCGACCCGGTCGGCCACGCGCTCCTGCACGGCTCCGACCCCGACGGAGACCAGCCGCTCGAGGGACACCGCCATCCGGGCCTGGGCGACCGGGTCGACGCGCGTCATCTGGTACCCCGCGGCGCCCGGCTTCACCGAGGGGACCTCGGTCGGCCAACCGGTCGTGCCGTGCGGCCCGGACAGCGCCGGGCGCAGGCGGTTCAGGGCCCGGTCGCTGAACGCGAGGAAGCCCGTGCCCCACCCGGCGTGCAGCCACTTCTGCCCGCCGGTGGCGACGACGTCGGCGACCTCGTACGGGGCGTCGACGACGCCGAAGCCCTGGATCGCGTCGACGATGAGCAGGCGGTCCCCGATGACCTCCCGGATCGCAGCGAGGTCGGCGAGGTACCCGGTCTGCCAGTCGACGAGCGACACGGCGACGGCGGCGACGTCGTCGGTCAGGCGCTCCCGGACCAGCGTCGGGGTCATCCAGCCGGCACCGGACTCGACGACGACGGGCTGCACGCGGCCGCCCGTCGCCGAGGCGGCACTCGCCAGTGCGAGCGGCAGCGACGGGTACTCGTCGGCGGCCACCAGGACACCGCCGGTCAGGCCGAACGCGGTGTGCAGCAGCCCCGGCGTCGTGGCGGTCTGCGAGACCACCTGGTCCTCGCGACGGCCGACGAGCCGGGCAGCGACGGTGCGCACCCGGGCGTCCTGCTCGTCGAGGGTCTCCACGGCGCCGAAGCGCATGCGCTCCTGGATCGTCCCGAGCACCCGCTGCTCCTCGAGCACGGCGGTCTGCACCGGCCCGAAGGCGGCGTGGTCGAGGTAGCCGGGCTCCTCGTCGAAGCCGGCCGCGTACTCGGCGATGTTCACAGGGGCAACCTTCCGTGGGACGAAAACCCTGTGAGTCTACTGGGACGCACGGAGGCCGCGCGAACCTGAGCCGCCCGACGCACTCGCCGCCGCCGTCGGGAGCCTCCCGCGATCAGCCGCCGAAACGACGGGAGCGCAGACCGAAGTCGCGCACGGCCCGCAGGAAGTCGACCTCGCGCAGGTCCGGGTAGAGGGCCTCGACGAAGTAGAACTCGCTGTGCGCGCTCTGCCACAGCATGAAGTCCGACAACCGCTGCTCACCCGAGGTGCGGATCACCAGGTCGGGATCGGGCTGGCCCTGCGTGTACAGGTGGTCGCCGATGAGCTCGGGCGTCAGCACCTCGGCCAGGGTGTCGAGCGTGCCGCCGCCCTCGCCGTGCGCCCGGACGATGCTCCGCATGGCGTCGGCGATCTCCCGGCGTCCGCCGTAGCCCACCGCGAGGTTCACGTGCAGGCCGGTGTGGGCTGCGCTCCGGGCCTCGGCGTCGGCGAGCGCCCCGAGGAGACCCGCGGGCAGCCCCTCGTCGGACCCGACGTGCTGCACGCGCCAGTCGCGGTGCACGGCGAGCGTCCCGGCCAGGTCGCCGATGATGCCGACGAGCTGCTCGAGCTCCTCGCCACCCCGACCCGTCAGGTTGTCGGCGGACAGCAGGTAGAGCGTGACCACCTCGATGCCGAGCTCGTCGCACCAGTCGAGGAACTCGGGGATCTTGGCGGCGCCGGCACGGTGCCCGTGGGCGGCCGACTCGAGGCCGAGCTGCTTGGCCCAGCGACGGTTGCCGTCGACGATCATGGCGACGTGCTTCGGCATCGCCTGGCCGTCGATCTGGCGGCGGATACGACGCTGGTAGGCACGGTAGAGGACGCCGCGCCCTGCCCATCCCACCCTGCCGGTCACGCCACGACTGTAGTGCACCGTGGCGTCGGTCGTGCGGGGCTGTGCATTCCCTGCTGCCGTTCGGCCGGGGGCCCTACTGTCGCCCCATGCAGGACGAGACCGCCACGCTCCCCCACGTCCCGTTCACCGAGGAAGCGGACACCACCGAGCCGCCGCGTCCCGCCTGGCGCGGCTGGATCCACCTCGGCACGTTCCCGTTCGCCATCGCGATGGGCATCGTGCTCATCTCGCTGGCCGACAGCGGGGCCGCGAAGGCCGGCAGCGCCGTGTTCATGGCGACGTCGCTGCTCATGTTCGGCGTCTCCGCGACCTACCACCGCTTCCCGTGGGGCCCGACGGTGAAGAAGGTCCTCAAGCGGATCGACCACACGAACATCCTGCTGCTCATCGCCGGCACCTACACGCCGATCGCGATCTGCGCGCTGCCGCACACGCTCATGGTGGTCGTGCTCTGGGTGATGTGGTCCGGAGCCGCGCTGGGCATCGCCTTCCGCGTCCTGTGGATCGGCGCCCCGCGCTGGCTGTACGTGCCGATCTACCTCGTGCTCGGGTGCGCCGCGCTCGGTCTGCTCCCGCAGTTCTTCGCCGCGAGCGTCCCGATGACGGTCCTCGTGCTCTCCGGCGGCCTGGCGTACGTCATCGGCGCCCTGGTCTACGGCTTCAAGCGCCCCGACCCCGCCCCGACCGTGTTCGGCTTCCACGAGGTCTTCCACGCACTGACCGTCGTCGCGTTCGCCGCGCAGTGGGTCGGCGTGCTCATCGTGGCCCTCGACCCGGTGCGCTGACCGCAGCCGCTGCGGACCGCGGCACCGGCCGGCAGGGGCGACCGGACGACGGACGGGAGGCCCGTGGCACGCTCGCCACGGGCCTCTCGTCCGTCTGCTGGGGACGTCGCTGCTGCCGACGTCGCCGCTGCTGGTGTCGCCGCTGCCGACGTCGCGGGCTCAGCCGCGTTCGGTGTCGTCGCCCACGTCGGTCCGGCCGTCCTCGTCGGCGCGACGCACCGGCTCGTCCGTCGTCGTGCCGTCGCCCGCGTCGGACTCGAGCCGCTGGCGGATCTCCGCGCGGTAGCGGGTCCGACGGATCCGGCGGGTCATGTCGACCACGAGCAGGATCGTGACGACCGCGACGACCGCGATCGCGACGAAGCCGGCGACCCCGGGGGTGACGTCGACGTCGGGCACGACCGACGGGCTCGGGCTGGGGGCGGCGGCGGTGGCCGTCAGGATGGTGCTCACGCGGTGGTGTCCTCGTCGTCAGGGAGCCCCGCGAACAGGTCGGACTCCGGCAGGTCGGTGGGCACGCGGGCCTCGACGAGCTGGTAGTCCTCGGTGGGCCACACCGTCGCGAGGAGGTCGTTCGGCCACGAGAAGAAGACGCTGTCCGGCGGCACCTGGCTGGCGTGCGCGTGCAGGGCGGCGTCGCGGGCGTCGAAGTGGTCGCGGACGTCGACGTGGGTCGTCGCCAGGTCCGGCCGGTCGGCGAACCGCTCCACCCACTCGCGCAGCTGCTCGACGGCAGCGCTGTCCGGGTCGCGCTCGCGCAGTGCCTCGTAGATCGTGCGGAAGCGGCGCGGGTTCATGGTGCGCTCGTAGTAGAGCTTGCTGATCGACCACGGCTCCCCGGCGTCCGGGTACTCCGCGGGGTCGGCGGCGGCGCGCCAGGCGGCGACCGAGACCTCGTGCGTGCGGATGTGGTCGGGGTGCGGGTAGCCGCCGTTCTCGTCGTAGGTGACGAGCACGTGCGGACGGAAGCGGCGGACGACGCGGACGAGTGCCTCGGTCGAGTACTCGAGGGGCACCGTCGAGAACGTGCCCGGACGGACCGTCTCGCCCTTCTCGGCGTCCGGCAGCCCGGAGTCGTGGTAGCCGAGCCAGACGTGGTCGATGCCGAGCGCTGCCTGCGCAGCCGCCATCTCGGTGCGCCGGTAGCCCGCCATGTCGCGGTGGGCGCGGCTCGTCGCCGGCTCACCGAGCTGGTCGTTGAGGATGTCCCCGGCCTCGCCGCCGGTGCAGGAGACGACCAGCACCTGGTGCCCCTCGGCGACGTACTTCGCGGCCGTCGCGGCACCCTTGCTCGACTCGTCGTCGGGGTGGGCGTGGACGGCCAGCAGGCGGTACGGCACGGAGGATCCTCACGGGTGACGGAGCGGGCGGGACGCGCACGGATCGACCCGGGCGTGGGGGCAGCGCACAGCGGGGCGTGAACTACCCTGGGACCAGGATAATCACCCCAGGAGCCCCGAACTGTCCGAACCGCTGCACCCCACCCCCACCGCTGCGTCGGCCACGGCCACCACCGCGTCGCTGGACGACCGGTACGGGCGCACGCCGGATCGTCGGCGCCGCGGGAAGCTGTTCGGGGTCCTCGCGGCGATCGCCGTCGTGCTCGTGTTCGTCGCGTGGGTGGTCTGGGCCGGCCTCGACCAGGAGTCACACGGGCTCGACAACACCGAGCTCGGGTACACCGTCGTCTCCGACCACCGCACCGTCGTGCACTCACAGGTGTCGGCCGACCCGGGCACCGAGGTCCGGTGCGCCGTGCAGGTGCTCGACAAGTCGTACTCGATCGTCGGGTGGAAGGAGGTGACGCTGCCGGCATCCGAGCAGCGCACCCGCTCGATCTCGACCGAGGTGAACACCACGACCCGCGGCGTGACCGGCTTGATCCACGACTGCTGGGTTCCCTAGACTCGACTGATTCGCGGACGAGACCGGCCACACCGGCCGGTCTCGTCCTTTGTCGAAAGGGAGACCGATGAGCAACGACACGCAGACCACCTGGCTGACCCAGGAGGCGCACGACCGTCTCACGGCCGAGCTCGAACAGCTGTCGGGCCCGGCCCGCAAGGAGATCGCGGACCGCATCGAGGCGGCGCGTGAAGAGGGCGACCTCAAGGAGAACGGCGGCTACCACGCCGCGAAGGACGAGCAGGGCAAGATCGAGGCCCGCATCCGGCAGCTCACCGAGCTGCTCAAGCACGCCACCGTGGGCGAGGCCGACTTCGACGGCACCGTCGAGCCGGGCACCGTCGTCACGGCGGTCATCGCCGGCGACGAGTCGACCTTCCTCGTGGGCAACCGCGAGATCGTGGCCGAGGGGTCCGACCTGACCGTGTACAGCCCGGTGAGCCCGGTCGGTGCCGCGATCCTCGGGCTGCGCGCGGGCGACGAGACGACCTACACCGCGCCGAACGGCAAGGAGATCAGCGCCAAGGTGACGAAGGTCGAGCGCTACGAGCCGTAGGCGCCCGGCGCCGCAGTGCGCCCGGCGCGACGGCCGGGGCGGGCGGCGCAGAGCGCGCGGCGGGCCAGCAGGCGGCGCGACGTGCCAGTGCACAACGAGGAGCAGCTCGCACCACGGAACCACGTGGCGCGAGCTGCTCTTCGTTGTGCAGGGGCCGACTGGGCTCTCGGCGCCGGTCAGTGCGCGACCACGTCGCGGAGCGAGGGCAGGATCACCGTGAGGGTCATGACGGGAGCTCCACGCGCCTCCCGGCCGTCCGCGGTGTCGCTCACGCGACCCTGAGGCCTGCGCGGCCGTCCCGTGCGCACCGCTGACACCGACGCGTGCAGCCAGCGCGGCGGGGTCAGTTCTCGAGCAGCTCCGGGCGGAAGCCGACCTCGTGCAGGCGCTGGATGACCTCCTGCGCGTGCTCGGGACCGCGTGCCTCGATCGACAGGTCCAGGGCCACCTCGTTGATCACCAGGCCCTGCCCGTGCCGGGTGTGCAGTACCTCGACCACGTTGGCGCCGGCGTCCGAGATGACCTGGGCGACGCGGGCGAGCTGCCCGGGGCGGTCGGGCAGCATGATCCGGATGCCGATGTAGCGCGACGCCGCGACGAGACCGCGGGTGATGATCCGCTCCATCATGAGCGGGTCGATGTTCCCACCGCTCAGCAGCACGACGGTGCGGCCGGTGTCGCGGACGGCGCCCGACATGATCGCCGCGACGCCGACGGCGCCGGCGGCCTCGACCACGAGCTTGGCGCGCTCGAGCAGCACCAGCAGGGCACGGGCGGTGTCGTCGTCCGAGACGGTCACGATCTCGTCGACCAGGTCGCGGATGATCGGGAAGTTCAGGTCGCCCGGTCGGGCGACCGCGATGCCGTCCGAGATCGTCGGCTTCGTCGTGATCGTCACCGGTGCTCCCGCGGTGATCGACGACGGGTACGCCGCGGCGTTCTCCGCCTGCACGCCGATCACCCGGATCGGACGACCGAGGCGCTCGGACATGCCCTTCACCGCGAGCGCGATGCCGGAGATGACCCCGCCGCCACCGATCGGCACGACCACCGTGTCGACGTCGGGCACCTGGTCGATGATCTCGAGGCCCAGCGTGCCCTGGCCCGCGATGACGTCCGGGTGGTCGAAGGGCGGGATGAACACCGCACCGGTGTGGGCGGCGAAGTCCTTCGCGGCGCTCAGCGCTTCCTCCACCGAGTGACCCCGCAGCACGACCTCGGCGCCGTAGTGCCGCGTCGCCTGGAGCTTCGGCAGCGCGACGCCCACCGGGGTGAAGATCGTGGCCGGGATGCCGAGCTCACGAGCGGCGAGGGCGACTCCCTGCGCGTGGTTGCCGGCGCTCGCGGCGACGACGCCCGCCGCTCGCTGCTCGGTGCTGAGGGCGGCGAGTCGGTTGTAGGCACCGCGCACCTTGTACGCGCCCGTGCGCTGCAGGTTCTCGCACTTCAGGTGCACCGGCGAGCCGAGCAGCTCGGCGAGGAACTGCGACGTCTCCATCGGCGTGACGCGTGCGACGCCCGCGATGGTCTGCCGAGCGGCCTCGATGTCCGCCAGCGTCGGGAACGCGTCGGTCTGCTGCTGGGGCGCGGAGGTGTCGGTCACGGACCCATCATCGTCCGTCGGAGCCGTCACGGCGAACTCGTGACGGTCCGTCGGTGAACGCCCGCTCAGCCCGCGGTCCCCTTCGCGGCGGTGGGCTGTTCGTCGCTGCCCGGGGCCGGGACGCCGTCGGGGTGGCGCTTCCGCCAGCGACGGCGCTTCTTCGCCTCGACGCTCGCGTGGTGGTCGCGCTGCTTCGCCTCGAGCACGTGGTCGGAGTCGAGCCCCTTCCACCGGCCGCTCGCGATCGTCGTCACCATCGAGTTCACGGTCGCGATCAGCGGCACCGCGAAGAAGGCTCCGGCGATGCCGGCCAGCCCGGACGCCGCGGTGACGCCGAGGACGACGGCGAGCGGGTGCACCTTGACCGCGCTGCCCATGACGAGCGGCTGCAGGATGTGCCCCTCGACCTGCTGCACGACGAGGATCACGCCGAGCATGACGAGCGCCGCGACCCAGCCGTTGAAGATCAGGGCGATGAAGACGGCGAGGAAGCCCGTGACGATGGCGCCGACGACCGGGATGAACGCGCCGAGGAACACGAACACGGCGATCGGGATGACGAGCGGCAGCTGCAGCGCGGCGGCACCGATGCCGATGCCGACGGCGTCGACGAACGCGACGAAGATCTGCACGCGGATGAAGCTCGTCAGGGTGGTCCACCCGGCGACCCCGGCGCCGTCGATCGCGGCGCGGGCGTTCTTCGGGAACAGCCGGACGGTCCAGCGCCACACGTTCTTGCCGTCGATGAGCAGGAAGATCACCGTGAAGATGACCACGAACAAGCCGGTGAGCAGGTGCGTCAGCGACGATCCCGCGCTCGCGACCCCGGACAGGATCGAGCCGGAGTTGCTCGACAGCCAGTCGGTCGCCTGGTTGAGGTAGTTGTTGAGGTCGGACTGGCTGATGCCCAGACCGGAGCTGAGGACGAACTCGCGGATGTTGTCGTACTGCGAGAGCGTCCGGTCGCGGAGCGAGGGGTAGGCCGCCGCGATCTGGTCGACGACGAGCCAGATGAGTCCGCCGACGGCCGCGAGGCCCCCGACGAGGCTGACCACGACGGCGATCCACTTCGGCACGTGGTGGCGCTGCATCCAGTTCGACAGCGGCACGAGCAGGGCGGCGACGACGATCCCGATGAGGAACGGGATGAGCACCTCGCTGAACAACGTCACGAGGTAGATGAAGACCGCGACCACACCGACGACCACGAGCACGCGCCACGACCACGCGCCCGCGATCCGCATGCCCGTCGGCACGACCTGCTCGACGACGGGATCCGGATGCGTCTTCTTTCCCCAGGCCATGCGGTGAGTGTACCGACGCGTGCCGGTGTGTGTTCCAGATGCGGCATACGTCGGCCCGACCCCGGTGTCGGCGTCGATCGGTAGCGTCGTGCCATGGTCCGGTCCACGCTCTCCGCCGCCGAGGCCCGCCGCGTCACGCTGGCGGCCCAGGGCTTCGGCGCACCCCCGCGCGACGCGGTGGGCACCCGCACCCTGACCAGCACGATCGGCCGGCTCGGGTTGCTGCAGATCGACTCGGTCAACGTCTTCGAACGCAGCCACTACCTGCCCCTCTTCGCCCGCCTCGGTCCCTACGACCGGGACACGTTGGACCGGCTCACCATGCGGCGCTCCGGCCCCTACGCGGAGTACTGGGCGCACGAGGCGGCGTTCCTGCCGCGGACGGACCTCCCGCTCTTCCGGTGGCGGATGGACGCGTACCGCGAACGCGACGCCCGACCGAACCGGATCGCCGGCGTGGAACGGACCGCGAGCGTCCGCCGGGAGCTCCGCGCACTGCTCGCCGCCGAGGGGCCCCTGCCCGCCAGCGCGGTCGAGCACGAGGCGAACGTCCGACGCGGGCCGTGGTGGGGGTGGAGCGACGTGAAGGCGGGGCTCGAGCAGATGTTCCGCTGGGGCGAGGTCGTGAGCGCCGGACGCGCCGGGTTCGAGCGTGTCTACGCCCTGCCCGACCAGGTGCTGCCGGTGGGGACGCTCGAGGCCGCGCCCGACCGCCACACGGCGGTCACGGAGCTGGTCCGGCGTGCCGCGCGCGCATCCGGCGTCGGGACCCGCGCGGACCTCGCCGACTACTTCCGCCTGCGTGCGGACGACACCGCCGCCGCGATCACGGAGCTCGAGGAGCGCGGCGAACTCGTACCGGTCCGGGTGGCGGGCTGGCGGGACCGTGCCTGGCTGCACGTCGACGCCAGGGTCCCACGGCACGTCGCCGCCGACGCGGTGCTCAGCCCGTTCGACCCCGTCGTGTGGTTCCGGCGTCGGGCGGAACGCATGTACGACTTCCACTACCGCATCGAGATCTACACGCCGGCACCGAAGCGTGTGTTCGGCTACTACGTGCTGCCCGTCCTGCAGGACGACCGGCTGACCGGACGCGTCGACCTGAAGAGCGATCGGCAGCGCGGCGTGCTCCGGGTGCGGACGGCCTGGCAGGAGCCCGGCGAGCACCTCGACGCGGAGCGCCTCGCCGAGACGCTGCGGCGGGCGGCGGCGTGGCAGGGCCTCGACGGCGTCGAGGTCACCGATCGCGGCACCGCCGCGGGTGCGGTGGCCGCGGCGCTCGGGGTCGCGCTCGTCCCGCACGAGGCGGCGGACGACGCCGATGCTCCGGCTCCCGAGGACGACACGGTCGTGTGACCAGCGGCCGGGAGGCACGGCGCCCGTCCGCCCCGCCCGTCCGGCTCGGGTCGTGGCCCCGTCACCCGCCGCTGCGTCGCGCCGGTCGTGCACGGCCCGCGGAACGCCGCCGCGTCGTGGCGACGCCGCGTCGTCGCCGAGACGCCGCTACGTCGTCGAGACGCCGCAGCGTCGTCGAGACGCCGCATCGTCGTCGAGGCGCCGCGGATTCCGAGGGCGTCTCGCCGGCACGGGTCCGTCTCGTGTGGACACCGGCGTCTCGGCGCCGGCATCGCAGCGACGGCGGCGACGGCGGCAGCGCCCGTCAGAACCGGTCGAGGCTCCCCCGGAGTCGCGCGACCCGGTCGGGCAGCGGCGGGTGCGTGGAGAACAACCGGTCCATCACGCCCGGTCGCATCGGGTCCGCGATCCACAGGTGCGCCATCGAGGAGTTCTGCGACCGGGTCGGTCGGCCGTACGCCTGGAGCTTCTCCAGCGCACGGGCGAGTCCCTCGGGGTACCGCGTGGTCATCGCACCCGTGGCGTCGGCGAGGTACTCCCGCTGCCGCGAGACGGCCGCCTGCACCGCCGCGGCCGCGATCGGGGCGACGAGCACGGCCACGATCCCCGCGACGAGGACGATCGGGTTGCCACCTCCACCCCCGGAGTCGCTGTTCCGCCCGCGCCCGCTCAGCCCGCTGAAGATCGAGATGCGCAGGAGCACGTCCGCCAGGAACCCGACCGCGACGACCAGGCCGAACACCATGGTCGAGACGCGGATGTCGTAGTTCTTGACGTGACCGAGCTCGTGGGCCATGACGCCCTGCAGCTCGCTGTCGTCCATGATCGCGAGCAACCCGGTCGTCGCCGCGACGATCGCGTGCTCCGGGTCCCGTCCGGTGGCGAAGGCGTTCGGTGCCGGATCCTCGATGACGAACACCCGCGGCATCGGCATGCCGTTCGTGATCGCCAGGTTCTCGACCGTCCGCCAGAGCCGCGGCTCCGTGTTCCGGTCGATCTCGACGCCGCCGGCGATGGCCGTCGCCTGCCGCCCGGCCAGGAAGTACTGGAGCACCGCGTACCCGAGCGCGACGAGCAGCACGATGACGCCCACGGAGACGTTGCCCGCGAGGTAGCCGCCCAGGAACCCGAGCGCCCCGACGATGAGCAGGAAGACCAGGATGATGACGACGGTGTTGCGCTTGTTCCGCGCGATGGCGCTGTACACGGGTCAGGCCGCCCCGGTCGGCGTCAGAACTGGACGCGCGGCGGTTCGGCGATCGCCGCGGGCTCGGCCGTCTCGAAGAACGTCGCCTCGCTGAAGCCCTTGCTCTTCGCGAAGGTCGAGTTGGGGAAGACCCGGATCTTCGTGTTCAGCTCGCGCACGCCACCGTTGTAGAAGCGCCGGGCGGACTGGATCTTGTCCTCGGTGTCGACGAGTTCCGACTGCAGCTGCAGGAAGTTCTGGCTCGACTGCAGCTGGGGGTAGCCCTCCGCGACGGCGAACACACCCTTCAGGGCTTTCTGCATGTGCCCCTCGGCCACCGAGGCGCTCGAGGCGTCCGATGCGCCGAGGGTCTCGGCGCGGGCGCGCGTCACCGACTCGAACACGGACTTCTCGTGCGCTGCGTACCCCTTCACCGTCTCGACGATGGTGGGGATGAGGTCCGCGCGGCGCTTCAGCTGCACCGTGATGTCGCTCCACGCCTCGTCCACGCGCAGCTTCAGCGTGACGAGCGAGTTGTAGGTCACCCAGAGGTAGATCCCGACCACGACGAGCAGGACCACCACCACTCCGACGACGATCAGCGTCGTGACGAGTCCGGTGTCCATCTGGGCGTACTCCTTTGCGCTTCGGGTCCGGCGCAGTGGGACCGCGGCCGGTGCGTGGCCGTGGGACGACCGTCCACGAGTGTACCGAGGCGCACCGGCACGACCCGTTCGCGCAGTCTGGTTCACGGGGGATTCCCGAGTGGCGCACACCCACCGTCCGGGGACCCCCAGCCGGGGATCGGTCCCGGGACACATCATCCGGGTGGTGGATTGACCCGAGCCCGATGATCGCGTGTGATGGAGACGGTGGACAGGCTCGGGGACAACGTGCAGGAGGGGACCGTCGGGGGCGGCGGTCCCGTGGGTCGACCCCGATCGCGCGTCGGGCTGCTGGCCGCGGCGCTGGTGACGGTGCTCGCCACCGGGACGGTCCTGCTCGGCGCACAGCCCGCCGCAGCCGCGCCCGCGACGACGTCCGCGACCACGACCACGACTTCCACCACCGACACCGTGCCGCAGCAGGACGACGACGCGGCCCGGACCGCCTCCCCGACGCCCTTCCCCCAGTTCGGCACCCTGCCACCGGACACCGGTTCCCCGGCACCCTCGCCGACGGACCGCCCCGCCGTCCGCCCGAGCATCGCCGACCCCGGCGACGTCACGACCGCCACCGTCCGGCTGCACGGCGCCGGGACCCCCGGGCACCGGCTGCGCGTCACCGGACCGGCGGCCACGGGCTCGAGCGGCTGCACGACGACCGTGGCGACCGACGGGTCCTGGTCGTGCATCGCCACCGTCCGCTCGGGCCCGCAGCAGGTCTTCACGGTCGCCGACGAGACCGACGCCGCGCTCGGGTCGTCCCGCGCTCCGGCCTCGGACGTCGTCGTCCCGCCGGCCGTCACGACCGACGGTCCCACCTCGGGTCCCGTGTCCGGCACCGGCCTGCCCGGAGCGACCGTCGCCGTGTCGGTCTCCGGCACCCCGACCGACCGCACCGCGCGGGTGGACGCCGGCGGTCGCTGGACCGTCGCGCTGCCCGGCAGCGCGCGCGACGGGCGCATCACGGTCTCCGCGGCGCAGACCGCGAGCACCGCGAACGGCTTCCGCTCGGACCTGCGGAGCGCCCCCTCGGCCCCGCGGACGGTGGTCGTGGACCGGACCGCCCCGGCAGCACCGGTCGTCACCACGCCGGAGTCCGACGAGCGCGTCCGCTCCCAGCCGCTCACCGTGCGCGGCACCGGTGAGCCCGGCGCCGTCCTCACCGTGTACGTCGACCGCTCGCCGGTGTGCCGCTCCGACGTCGGTGCCGACGGCCGGTGGGCGTGCACGACGACGGGCGCGACCGCACCCGCCGGGACCCGGGTGCTGAGCGCGATGCAGCAGGACGCCGCGGGCAACTCCTCACCGTCGTCGTCTGGGGTCCGCGTCGTGCTGAGCGACGCGACCGCAGCGCCGAGCGCCGGGCCGAGCGCGAGTGCCTCCGGGGCCCCGGGCGGGCAGACGTCGTCGTCCGGCACGCCGGGGACGACGCCGGACCACACGTCCGGTGCGACGGACGGCACCGGGACCCCGACCGACACCGGCACGAGCGGCGGCGGGTCGACCGGGACGGCCGGGGGCAGCGGCACGGCAGGCGCCGGGAGCAGCACCAGCGGGGTGCCCGACTGGTCCGGCCCCGCGGGCGACTGGACCGCCGACACCGCCTACGACCGCGGCGTCCCGACGATCCAGGCCTCGTTCTCGTGGGGCACCGTCCTGCTCGCCACCGGCGTCGCCGCCGGGTTCCTCGTGCTCGTCGCCGTGCCGCTCGCGGTGGTCGGCGCCGCGGCCCGGGGTCGCCTGCGCAACCCGTTCGCCGCGCTGCTCGGCCGCAACCGCTCGCGCACGGAGCGACGACTCGGGGACGAGGTCCTGCCCACCTGGGCCGCGACGGCCGTCGGCGTCGGGATCGTGGTCGTCACGACGCTCCTCGGTGTCGGCGTCGCGCTCGAGGCCCGCTACGTCCGGCTCGCGCTCGCGGTGCTGCTCGGTTCGGCGGTCACCACCGGGGTCGTCGTCCTGGCCACCCGCTGGGCGGCCGGCAAGGACCGCGCCGCCGTCGGTTTCCGCGTCTCCCCCTGGCTCGTGCTCGCCGCCGTGCTGGGCTGCGCCCTGACCCGCGTCACCGACCTCTCCCCCGCCCTGGTCGTCGGGGCCGTCCTCGTCCCCGTCGGACGCCCCGGCGCCGACACCGCCGCCCTGCGACTGGGCTCGAGCCTCGCCCGCGGGGTCCGGAGCGCCACGGCCCGCTCGGCCGCGCTGCTCGGCGTCGCCACCGTCGGCTGGGTCCTGCACTCGCTGGTGCACGGGTCGGGCTTCTGGACGACGCTGACGGCCGAGTTCGCCACCACGCTCTGCGTCGGCGCGGTCGGGGCACTCGTCGTGTCGCTGCTGCCGTTGCCCGGGTCGACGGGTGCGGTGCTCGTCGCCGGGGCGCGTGCGCGCTGGGTCGGCCTCACCGCCGCTGGGGTCGCGCTGGCGGCGGTGACGGCGGGCGCGGGTGCTCCCGCTGTCCCCTCACCGACCGAGACCGCGGTGGCTTCCGCCCTGTGCGCCGCCGCCGTCGTCTGCTGCTGGGTCTGGTTGCGCGGCTCGCGCACCGCCGCACAGCACCGCTGACCGGTCCGTCCACGGGACGGGAGGCGCCGGGCTCGCCCGCCACGCCCCTCCCGGCCCGCCACCCACCGGACGGGAGACGCCGCGCCCGCCCGCCACGCCCCTCCCGGCCCGCCACCCACCGGACAGGAGGCGCCGCGCCCGCCCGCCACGCCCCTCCCGGCCCGCCACCCACCGGACGGGAGACGCCGGGCTCGCCACCCACGCCCCTCCCGGCCCGCCACCCACGGGACGGGAGACGCCGGGTTCGCCCGCCACGCGCCTCCCGGCCCGTACCGGTCGGACGAGAGGCACGTGACGGGGCGGCCGCGCGCCTCCCGACCGCCGCGCGCCCCGGGTCTCAGGCCACGCGGTGCGGGGCGTTCCGCCGGAACAGACCGGGCAGCAGGCCGCCGATCTTCGTCCCGATGCACAGGCTGACGAACGTGGCCAGGGGCGTGCCGAGCGCGACGGGGTCGAACGTGGTCACCGCGACGAGTCCCACGGTGCCGGGCACGAGCAGCAGGAACGCGGGGAAGAACGACACCGTCGCCGGGATCACCGGGACCACACGCTCGAGCAACCGCGTCGCGACGAACAGCAGCGCGGCCGCAGCTCCGGTCGCGACCACGCTGCCCCACACCGGCGTCGTGCCGCTCACGACCGCGTACGCGCTGATCATGACGGCGACGGACACGACGGTGAGCCGCCAGCCGGAGCGGAACACGAGCCCGAGGCCGACGGCGAGGCCCGCCACCGCCACCCAGGACACCCAGTAGGACGGCACGGCCTCCCAACCACCGCGGAGCGTGCCGACGCCGGCGACCTCGCCGACGAGGGCCGCCGACGACGGGTCGACGCGCAGGCCGGTGAGGGCGCTCCCCGCGGCGATACCGGCGGCCATGAAGCCGAGCGTGATGAGCCCCTGCACCAGGCGCGAGGCTCCGGTCACGATGTCGGCGGCCGTCAGTTCGAGCAGCGCGTTCGTGATCAGCGCGCCGGGCACGAAGACCGCGACGGGCGCACACACCGCGAACAGGGGCACGTGGTCGAACCCGGTGCCGGCGGCGACGAGGCCGACGACGCTCGTCGACATGAACGCGGCCAGGAACGGGATGATCGCGACGGCCTCGCGGAAGCGGCGGAGCACCAGGCTGAGCACACCGACCAGGGCACCGACGACGAGCGCGAGCACGATCGCCCACCACGGGCAGCGGAACACGACGGCCAGTCCGACCGAGGTGAGGGCGTTCCCGGTGATCCACGGCAGCGCCGGCGGCGGCACGGTCCCGGTCCGGATCGCGCGCACCCGGGCGGGGATCTCGGCGAGGGCGATGGACCCGCGTTCCAGGCCGAGCACGAGGCGGTTCGCCCGCGCTGCCTGACGCGACGAGAGCTCGACGCCCTCGGCGTTGACGATGGTGGCGGCGCCGGTGGCGACCTCACTGACCATGACGAGTGCGGGTAGGACACCCACGGCGAGCGTCGGTCCGACCCCGGCGGCGTCGCGGGCCTTCTCGAGCGCGGAGCGGACGTCGGTGACGGAGCTGCCGGCGTCGAGCAGCAGGGCGCCGAGGGTCCCGAGCAGCATCCCGGTGGGGACCGTCTCGCCGTCGACGACCTCGACGTGCGCCTCGGGTCGGTTGAGCGCGTTGCGCAGGTTCGCGAGAGCGCTTCCGAGTCCGACCACGGACGTCGATGCTACTGCGCGGCTGGGGTCTGTGCGGGCGGGGCGCTCGCACGAGACTCGCCTGTGCGGACGGCGGGGCGCTCGCACGAGACTCGCCTGTGCGGACACGTTCGCGACGGCCGATCCGCGAAACTGTCCGCGGAGCCGAGACTCGCCCGCCGTCGCCGTCGCCGGCGGCGCGGCCGGCGCGGCGGCGCGGCCGGCGGCGCACCCGCGCCTCGCGTACCCCCGGTGGGACTCGAACCCACAACTCGGCGATTTTAAGTCGCGTGCCTCTACCGATTGGGCCACGGGGGCGGGCCGCAACAGCCTACCGACGCGACGACGGCCGTCGCCCCACGTGGGGCGACGGCCGTCGGTGCTGGTGCTGGTGCTGGTGCTACTTGGCGTCCGCCGGGGCTGCGACGGGCGCAGCGTCCTTCGAGACGTCCTCGGCCGGGGTGGCGTACGCGGGGCCGGCGGCGTCGGCCGGCTGACCCTCCGCCGGAGCCGGGGCAGCGACGGCCTTGGGCTCCTCGGCTGCAGCGGGCTTCGGGCGCGACGCGAAGGCCTCGAACGCGGCACGCGGGGTCTCACGGTCGTCGAGCGACGCGATGTCACGGCCCAGGAAGAAGCCGCCGACCCAGTCGCCGATGACGCGCCACTTGCGCTCCCACGACGGCATCGCCAGGCCGTGGTACCCGCGGTGGGCACCCCAGGCCAGGAAGCCCTTCATGGCGAACTTGCCGGACTGGAACACACCCGTGCCGAGACCCAGGCCCGCGACGGCACCGAGGTTCTCGTGCTTGTAGTCGGTCGTCGCCTCGCCGCGGACGACCGCGACCAGGTTCTTCGCGAGCTGCTTCGCCTGACGCACGGCGTGCTGGGCGTTCGGCACGCAGAAGCCGCCGACACCGCCACCGGTCAGGTCCGGCACGGCCGCGACGTCACCGCAGGCCCACGCGTCGGCGATCACGCCGTTGTCGTCGACCACGCGGAGGTCGGGCTGCACGCGGATGCGACCGCGCTGCTCGAGCGGGAAGTCGGTGCCCTTGACCATCGGGTTCGCCATGACGCCGGCGGTCCAGATGATGAGGTCGGACTCGATGGTCTCGATCGACTCGTCCTTGGCCTTGAGCTGGCAGACGCCGCCCTCGGCCGAGGCCAGCTGGGTCTCGAGGTGCACGGTCGCGCCGCGGGACGCGAGGTTCTCGAGCACCCAGTGCGAGGTCTCGAGCGACACCTCGGGCATGATGCGGCCCATCGCCTCGACCAGGTGGAAGTGCGTGTCGTCGAAGGACAGCTGCGGGAAGCTCTTCAGCAGGTCGGACGCGAAGGAGCGGAGCTCGGCGAACACCTCGATGCCGGCGAAGCCACCGCCGACCACGACGACGGTGAGCAGTCGGTCGCGCTCGGGACCGGCCGGCAGGTTCGCCGCCTTGTGGAAGTTCGTGAGGATCTTGTCGCGGATCGCCGCGGCCTCCTCGATGGTCTTCAGGCCGATGGCCTCGTCCGCGACGCCCGGGATCGGGAAGGTGCGCGAGACGGCACCGGCGGTCATGACGATCTGGTCGTAGGACTCCTCCCACGCCTCGCCCTCGGCCGGGGTGATCGTCGCGGTCTTCGTGGCGTGGTCGACCTTCGTGACCTTCGCCGTGACGACACGGGTCTTCTTCAGGTGACGACGGTGCGACACGATCGCGTGACGCGGCTCGATCGAGCCGGCGGCGACCTCGGGCAGGAACGGCTGGTACGTCATGTACGGCAGCGGGTCCACCATGGTGACCTCGGCTTCACCCTGACGCAGGTGCTTCTCGAGCTTCCAGGCGGTGTAGAAACCGGCGTAGCCGCCGCCGACGACGAGGATCTTGGGCACGGGGGATGATCTCCTTGGAGTGGGGTGGTTGCTTGCCGGGAGGCTGGTCAGTCTTCGCCGCCACCCGCCCCGACTCCAGCGTCTGCGATGCCATCATACGCCCGGCACTCACAGCGGGAGGGCGACCAGTCCACGCGCTCGAGCGCGAGGTCGCCGATGGGGTTGACGCCGGGTCCGGCAGCGAGGGCGTGGCCGACGAGCGCGTGCAGGCACTTCACGCGGGTGGGCATGCCGCCCGCGCTGATGCCGTCGATCTCGTCGACGTGCTCGATCGACTCGCGGTCCGCCAGGTAGGACTCGTGGGCCGCGCGGTACTGCGCCGCGACGGTCTCGTCCTCGAGCAGGGCGGCGAGCTCGGGCATGACGTGGTTCGCCTCGAGCGTGCTCACGGCCGCGGTGGCGGCGGGGTGGCACAGGTAGTAGAACGTCGGGAACGGGGTGCCGTTCGCGAGTCGGGGCTTCGTCGACACGACGGTGGGGTTGCCGCAGGCGCACCGTGCAGCGATCCCGACGACGTCGCGGGCCGGTCGCCCGAGCTGCGCCGAGACGACCTGGATGTCGCGGTCGGACGGCGGATCGAAGGGAGGGGTCGTCACGGGCACGTGAGCCTACCCGAGTCCTGGTCGCCGTCCCACTCCGTGACGCCGCGGCGCCCCCGGCTGCCCTACTTGCTGTCGCTCGTCGCCGCGCCGGTCGGGTCTCCGGTGCCGGAGACGTCGGGCGCCACGAGCTGCTCGGTGGTCTTCTCGGTCAGTCCTGACTGCAGCACGCTGGAGAGCATCGCCTGCACCCAGTCGACCTTCGGCGTCTGCACCGTCGAGCTGACCGGGCTGCCGGAGTCGGTCTCGGCCCGGTCCGACCCCTTCGCCTGCTCCGCACCCATCACGAGGTAGCTCTCCTCGCCCGGGTACACGTAGAGCAGCCGGTCGCGGGCCTGGGCCTCGATGTAGGCCGGGTCGTCCCACCGCGCGACGTCCTGCTTCTTCTGCGCGACGTCGGCCTTCTGCGCTGCGACCTCGCGCTGCTGCTGCGCGATCTGCTCCTGCTGCTGGATGAGCGTCCGCAGCGAGGGGGCGAGCACGACGACGAACAGCACGATGATCGCGAGCATGAGGAGGCTGAAGCCGGAGAACCGGATGGACCGGTACCAGGGCTGCTCGTGCGCACCGGACTCCGGCACGGCCACGGGGATGCGGCGGACGCGGGGCTTCTGGCTGGGCACGGCTCGACGATAACCCGGCACGGCACGGTCACGTGACCCGGCACGCGGACCGTCGTGCGTCGCTCGGCACCCTCCCAGCGGCCGGGAGGCGCGGCGCACGGCCGCCACGCGCCTCCCGTCCGCCACCCACCGCCGAGCGTCCACCGCTGGGCCGGCTGGCCGCCGAACGGGCAGGACGTGCCGCTCGCGTCCGCCGAGTGGGCGAGATCCGTCGGACTGCTGCGCCGGACGTCGCAGATGTTGCCCGCTCGAGGGCGAGAGCAGACCGATTCGAGGGCGAGGGCGGACCGGCGCGACGGCGACACCGGGAGTGCCCGGGGACGGCGAGACGCCGCCCTCCCGGAGGAGGACGGCGTCTCGTGGTGGTGCGGGTGCGACCTAGAGCGCAGCGGCGCGGGGGAACGCGGTGCGGCCGGCGTAGACCGCGGCGTCGCCCAGCTCCTCCTCGATGCGGAGCAGCTGGTTGTACTTCGCGACGCGGTCCGAGCGGGCCGGGGCACCGGTCTTGATCTGGCCACCGTCGACGGCCACCGCGATGTCGGCGATGGTGGTGTCCTCGGTCTCGCCCGAGCGGTGCGACAGGATCGCGGTCATGCCGTGGCGGTGCGCCAGGGAGACGGCGTCGAGGGTCTCGGTCAGCGTGCCGATCTGGTTCACCTTGACCAGGATCGAGTTGCCGGCCTGCTCGTCGATGCCCCGCTGCAGACGCTTCGGGTTCGTGACGTACAGGTCGTCGCCGACGAGCTGCAGCTTCGAGCCGAGCTCGGCGGTGAGGTGCTTCCAGCCCTCCCAGTCGTCCTCGGCCAGGGCGTCCTCGATGGTGACGAGCGGGTAGTTCGCGACGAGGTCCGAGAAGTACCCGGTGAACTCCTCGCTCGAGAGCTGCTTGCCCTCGAACGCGTACTTGCCGTCGTGGAAGAACTCGGTCGCGGCGACGTCGAGGCCGAGCGCGATGTCCTTGCCCGGGGTGAAGCCGGCCTTCTCGATCGCGGCGAGCAGGAAGTCGAGCGCAGCACGGTTCGAGGCGAGCTCAGGGGCGAAGCCGCCCTCGTCGCCGAGGCCGGTCGCGAGACCCTGCTTCTTCAGCTCACCCTTGAGGGCGTGGTAGGTCTCGACGCCCCAGCGCAGGGCCTCCGAGAAGCTCTCGGCGCCGTAGGGCACGAGGAAGAACTCCTGGATGTCGACGTTGGTGTCGGCGTGCGCGCCACCGTTGACGACGTTCATGAGCGGGACGGGCAGCGTGTGCGCGTTCGGGCCACCGAGGTAGCGGAACAGCGGCAGGTCGGCCGAGTCGGCGGCGGCACGGGCGACGGCGAGCGAGGCGCCGAGGATCGCGTTGGCGCCCAGGCGGGACTTGTTCTCGGTGCCGTCGAGCTCGATGAGCGCGGCGTCGACGAGGCGCTGGTCGGTGGCGTCGAAGCCCTCGAGCGCCGGGCCGATCTCGTCGAGGACGGCGTCGACGGCCTTCAGGACGCCCTTGCCGCCGTAGCGGTTCGCGTCGCCGTCGCGGAGTTCGTACGCCTCGAACGCACCGGTGGAGGCACCGGACGGGACGAGCGCGCGCGAGACCACGCCGTCGTCGAGGAGGACCTCGACCTCGACCGTCGGGTTGCCTCGGGAATCGAGGACTTCGCGTGCGCCTACGGCATCGATCTGGGCCACGGGGTACTCCCTACGAGTTCGGTTGTGGTGGACAGCGGGTCGATCCTACCGAGGCGCGGTGGACGCCTCGCCGCGGATGACGTCGGGTGTGGAGGAGTTCACGCCAGCGGGCGGAACTCGACACCTTCCAGGGTCTCGGTGTCGGCCCGCACACCGGCGAAGGCCGCGAAGCCCTGCTCGGCGAGGCTCGCGAGCAGGTTCTTGGTGTTCTTCGGCCGCCGCTCGAGCCGGACGCGACGGTGCGACGCGAGGGCCTCGGTCTTGAGCGCCGCGAGGCGGACCGGGTCGACGTCCTTGTCGTACAGGAGCACGACGGCGTCCGACTCGGCCGACTCCGGCAGCGTGACGAGGTCGACGAGCCGCTCGAACCCGAGCGAGAACCCGACCGCGGGCACGTCCTGCCCGAGGAAGCGTCCGATCATGCCGTCGTAGCGACCGCCGCCGCCGAGGCTGTAACCGAAGTCGGGGTGGGCGACCTCGAAGATCGTGCCCGTGTAGTAGCCCATGCCGCGCACGAGTGTCGGGTCGAAGCGCAGGTCCACGCCCGGCAGGGCCCGGCGGAGGCGGAGCAGGTCCGCGAACGCCTCGGCATCGAGCCACGACGCCCCCTCGACGGACGCCCAGTCCGCGGCCTCGAGCGCACGGATCGTGTCCTCGAGGCCCGGCAGGTCGGCGCCGATCGTCGCGCGGAGCTCGGCGGCCACACCGTCCGCACCGATCTTGTCGAGCTTGTCGACCGTGATCAGCGCCCGGTCCGCGGCGTCCGGGTCGGTGATCCCCCACGAAGCGAGCAGCGCGAGCAGGATGCGACGGTCGTTGATCCGGATGGTGGTGTCCGCGATGCCGAGCGCGGCGAGCGCGGCGGTGGTCGCGCGGATGAGCTCGATCTCCGCGAGCTGCCCCGGCTCGCCGAGGATGTCGATGTCGCACTGGACGAACTGCCGGTAGCGCCCCTTCTGCGGACGCTCGGCACGCCACACGGGTGCGATCTGCACGGCACGGAACACCGAGGGCAGCTCGGCGCGGTGCGAGGCGTAGAAGCGGGCGAGCGGGACCGTCAGGTCGAAGCGGAGCCCGAGGTCCGCGAGGTCGAGCGGCGCATCCGCCTTCTGGAGGTCCTCGGTGGTGAGCCCTCGGCGCATCACCGCGAACGCGAGCTTCTCGTTGTCGCCGCCCAGCCCCGAGTGCAGGCGTGCGGCGTCCTCGACGACCGGGGTCTCGATCTCGTCGAACCCGTGTCGCGCGTACACGTCCCGGACCACCCCGAGGACGTGCTCGCGACGGGCCTTGTCCGCCGGGAGGAAGTCACGCATGCCACGGGGAGCCGTCACGGTCGTCGCCATGCCGCCAATCCTGCCAGAACCAGGGCATGACCTTGCACCGCATCCGGTCCACTGATACTCTGGATGCAGAACCTCGGTCTGGCGGCCTCCTGATCCGGCCACCAGATCGTTCGCGGGGCCGGTGTGCTGCAACGGTGCCCCGCGGTTCGAGCGGGCGTCCCTGTCGTCGTGTCCCCCTGGCACGTCGTGGCCCGCTCGCGGGCACCCTCCTTTTTCGGGTTGGGAGGGTGCCCGCTCTCTCGTCTCAGCGGCTTGACGGCCCCGTCTCGGTAGCGCGACGGCCCCGCCTCAGCGGCGCAACCCACCGGCCTCGGAGGCCCGCCTCACTCCCCGACGCGCGCCTCGGCTTCCAGCCGGGTCACCGCAGCGCGCAGGCTCGCGACCACGTCGACGCCCGCCTCCCGCGCCGCGGCGACCTCGGCGAGCATGCGCGCGCCCCACCGCTCGTCCACAGCGTTCGCACCCGCCGACCGGACCGTGCCCACGTCCGCCGACCCGCCTGTCTTCCCGATCTCCCGCCCCGATGCGCGCACGGCGGCGGCGACGACCGTGGCGGCGTCGCCACGGTCCTCCAGGCGTTCGAGCAGCTTCACGGCTCGCTCCAGCGGCGGCATCGCCCTCGGGACCCCGTCGAGGACGCTCGTGCGCGACGCCTTCTCGGCCGACTTCGCCGCCCGCCACACCCGGACGACCTCCGCCTCCGTGTCCGCCCGTTCGGCACCGAACACGTGCGGGTGCCGACGGACCATCTTGTCGCGAGCACCGGCGGCGACGTCCTCGAGGTCGAACCGGCCCTGCGCTGCAGCCAGTCCGGCGTGCAACACGACCTGGTAGAGCACGTCGCCGAGTTCCTCGCGGAGGTCGTCGTCGTCGCCGGAGTCGATGGCGTCGACGAGTTCGTACGACTCCTCCACGGCGTACCGCGCGAGCGATGCGTGGGTCTGTGCACGGTTCCACACGCAACCGCCGTCGGGGGCGAGCAGGCGGTCGACGACTTCGACGAGGTCCGTGACGGCGGTCATGGCGTCATGCTCGCACGCAGGCCGCTCCGGTAGGCTGACCCCTGGTGTGTCGGGAAGTCTGGTCGACGGTTCCGTACCCGTACCCGCACACCGTCGGAGATCCATGTCGGCACTCGTCCGCTCCCCCCGTTTCAGCGCGATCGCGCTCCTGACCGCCGCCGTGCTCGGCCTCCTCGTGGCGAACTCGCCGCTCGGACCTGGCCTCGAACGAGCCCTCGACGCGCACTCGCCGTGGGGAACGGTCGGTCTCGACCTGTCCGTGTCGCACTGGATCAGCGACGGCCTGCTCGCGGTCTTCTTCCTGCTGGTCGCGATCGAGTTGAAGCAGGAGCTGCTCGACGGCGAACTCTCGAACCCGAAGACGGCCGTCATCCCGGCGATCGCCGCGGTCGGCGGCGTGCTCGTGCCGGCCGGGATCTTCCTCCTGGTGACCTCGGGCACGCCCTACCAGCACGGGTGGCCCATCCCGACCGCGACGGACATCGCGTTCGCGCTCGGGGTCCTGGCGATGTTCGGTCGAGGGCTGCCCTCCACGCTCCGCGTCTTCCTGCTCGCGCTCGCGGTGCTCGACGACCTCATCGCGATCGTCATCATCGCCGTCGTCTTCGCGCACGGCACCGACTTCCTCGCGCTCGGCGGTGCGGTCGTCGCCCTCGCCGTCTTCGCGGTGCTCGGTCGGCTGCTGCGTCCGGGCCGCACCGGCCGCGTGTGGATCATCGCCGCGATGGTGCTGGTCGGCCTCGTGACGTGGTGGCTCGTGTACCACTCGGGAGTGCACGCGACCATCGCCGGCGTCGCGCTCGGTCTCGTCCTGCCCCGCCGTCCGGGACACACGCTGCACGAGAACGTCGAGCCGTGGTCGAACGCCGTCGTCCTGCCGGTGTTCGCCTTCGCCTCGGCGGCGGTCGTGATCCCGAGCGTCGGCGTCGGCGAGCTCTCCCCCACGTTCTGGGCCGTCGTCCTCGCGCTCCCGGTCGGCAAGGTCATCGGCATCACGCTGTTCGGTGCCGTCGCGACGCGCATCTTCCGCGCCCCCGGTCGATCGACGCTCTCGTTCTGGTCGATCGTGACGGTCGGCGTGCTCGGCGGGATCGGCTTCACGGTCTCGCTGCTCATGAACGAGCTGGCGTTCGCCCGGAACGAGGAGATCCTCGACGAGGGCGTCCTCGCCGTGCTCGTCGGGTCCGGCATCGCGATCCTCGCGTCCGCCGTCGTCGTCAGCCTGCGCGCCCGCCGCTACCGCGCGCGACGCGAGCTCTCCGAGGCCGAGGCCACCGAGTAGCGCACCGAGCGGCCGCTGCACAACGACACGTCCGCCGTCGGACGACAGCGGACGTGTCGTTCCAGGCGCACCGTGCGACTCCGCACGGGTCCATCGACACGTGCGATGTCGGATGACGGCCACCCGACGGCCTGGAGGCGCGGTACCGGCTGGCACCGCGCCTCCAGGCCACGTCGGGTCGCGCCTCCGAGCCGCGTCGGGCCGCGCCTCCAAGCCGCGTCGAGCCACGCCTCCAGGCCGCGCCCGGCCGCGTGTCAGGACGCGGGCGCCTCCGCGGGGGCCTTGGACGCGCCGTAGACGGCCGTCAGGATGCTCTCCACCCACTCGATGAGCCCGTCGTCGGGCAGCGTCTCGCCGTGCGGCTTCGGCAGCGGGATGCTCGCGGCGTCCTGCTGCGGGAACCAGCGCGCGCCGGGGAACATGCGCTTCAGCCGGACCTGGGCCGAGTCGGCGAGCTCCTTGCCCGCGATCCGCAGGTTCGACCCCATCACGACGACGTCGGACAGGCCGACCTGCTGCGCCATGCGCCGCAGGCGCGACACCTCGACCAGGGTGAGCACCGGCTGCGGCGGCTGGCCGTAGCGGTCGGTGAGCTCGTCGAGCACCATGTCGATCGCCTCGGGCTGCGCAGCCGGGGCCGATGCGGCCGACAGCTTCTGGTACGCCTCGAGCCGGAGCCGCTCGGACTCGACGTAGTCCTCGGGGATGTGCGCGTCGACCGGGATCTCGAGCCGGAGCTCGGTCTGCCCCTCGGCGACGTCTCCCCTGAACTGGGACACGGCCTCGCCGATCATCCGCAGGTAGAGGTCGAACCCGACCCCCGCGATGTGCCCGGACTGCTCACCACCGAGCAGGTTGCCGGCACCCCGGATCTCGAGGTCCTTCATGGCCACCTGCATACCGGCACCGAGTTCGTTGTTCGCGGCGATGGTCTCCAGTCGGTCCTGCGCGGTCTCGGAGAGCGGCTTGTCGGCGTCGTAGAGGAAGTACGCGTACCCGCGCTCACGCCCGCGGCCGACGCGACCTCGGAGCTGGTGGAGCTGGGACAGCCCGTACTTGTCGGCCTTGTCGATGATCAGCGTGTTCGCGTTGGCGATGTCCAGGCCCGTCTCGACGATGGTCGTCGACACGAGCACGTCGAACTTGCGCTCCCAGAAGTCGACCATGACCTGCTCGAGGGTGCCCTCGGACATCTGCCCGTGGGCGACCTGGATCCGGGCCTCGGGGATGATCTCGGCCAGGTGCGACGCCACCGACTGGATGTCCTTCACGCGGTTGTGCACGTAGAAGACCTGGCCCTCGCGCAGGAGCTCGCGGCGGATCGCGGCGGCGACCTGCAGGTCGGACTGCGGCCCGACGAAGGTCAGGATGGGGTGGCGGTCCTCCGGCGGGGTCGCGAGCGTCGACATCTCCCGGATGCCGGTGACGGCCATCTCGAGCGACCGCGGGATCGGGGTCGCGGACATCGCGAGCACGTCGACGTTGGTCTTGAGCTTCTTGAGCTGGTCCTTGTGCTCGACGCCGAACCGCTGCTCCTCGTCGATGATGACGAGCCCCACGTCCTTGAACGCGATGTTCTGCGACAGGATGCGGTGTGTGCCGATCACGATGTCGACGGTGCCGTCGGCGAGGCCGGCGATCGTCTCCTTCGACTCCTTCTCGGTCTGGAAGCGACTGAGTGCGCGGAGGTGCACGGGGAAGCCCGCGAAGCGCTCCTGGAACGTCTCCATGTGCTGACGCACCAACAGCGTCGTCGGGACGAGCACGGCGACCTGCTTGCCGTCCTGCACGGCCTTGAACGCCGCGCGGATCGCGACCTCGGTCTTGCCGTAGCCGACGTCGCCGGAGAGCAGGCGGTCCATCGGGATCGGGCTCTCCATGTCGCGCTTGATCTCGTCGATGGTGGTGAGCTGGTCGGCGGTCTCGGCGAACGGGAAGGCCTCCTCCAGCTCACGCTGCCACGGGGTGTCCGGGCCGAACGCGTGCCCCTTCGAGGCCATGCGTGCCGAGTACAGCTTCACGAGGTCGACGGCGATGTCGCGGACGGCCTTGCGCGCCTTCGACTTCGCTGCGGACCAGTCCGAGCCGCCCATCTTGGACAGGGTGGGGTTCTCGCCGCCGACGTACCGGGAGAGCTGGTCGAGCTGGTCGGTCGGGACGAAGAGCTTGTCGCCCGGGTAGTTCCGCTTCGACGGGGCGTACTCGAGCACGAGGTACTCACGCTGCGTCTTCACGGCGTTGCGACCGCCGGAGCTGACCTCGCGCGAGACGAGCTCGACGAACTTGCCGATGCCGTGGGTGTTGTGCACGACGACGTCGCCCGGCTTCAGCTGCAGCGGGTCGACGACGTTCTTGCGGCGGGCGGCGAGCTTCTTGACGGTGCGGGCGCCCTGCTGGACGCTGCGGCCGTAGAACTCGGCTTCGCTCAGGACGGCGATCCGCGGGTCGGGGGTCGCGAAGCCGGCCTCGACGGTGGCGGTGGTGACGATCGCGACACCCGGCTCGGGCGGCGCGGTGAGGTCCTCGGCACGAGCCGCGACACCCGCGTCCGCGAGCACCTGCACCGCGCGCTCGACGAGCCCCTTGCCCTGCGCCGTCACGACGACGCCCCAGCCGTCGTCGACGAGCTGCTTGACGTGCTCGACGGCCCCGTCCGCGCTGCCCGCGAAGCTCGGGATCGACTCCGCTCGGACGCGGATGTACTCACCGGCCTCAGCAGCGGCCTCGGCGTCGGTGAGCACGCGCTCGCGGTCACCCTCGTCGAGCCCCGAGTCGAACGGCGTGACCGTCCACCAGGTGCGCTGGCCACGGGTGTTCTTGAGCTGCTGCACGGACAGGAAGTTGCCCGCGTCGAGGTCGATGGGTGCCTGTGCGCCCGCGACCGCGGCACTCCACGCGGCCTGCAGGAACTCGGTGTTCGTCTCGGCCAGGCTGTGCGCGCGACCGGCGACCCGCTCGGGCGAGAGGACCGCGATCGTGGCGGTCTCGGGCAGGTAGGTGGTGATCGGCACGAGGTCCTGCACGAGGGCCGGCGCGAGGGACTCCATGCCCTCGACCGGGATCCCCTCGGCGATCTTCGCGAGCATCTGCGACAGGTTCGGGAACTCGTGCAGCATCTCGCGTGCCCGCTGGCGCACGTCGTCGCTGAGCAGGAGCTCGCGCGAGGCGGTGAGCTCGACCGAGCCGAGGTCGTCGTCGGTGGTGCGCTGGTCGGCGACCGAGAACGCCTTGATCGCCTCGATCTCGTCGCCGAAGAAGTCGACGCGCACCGGGTGGTCGGCACCGGGCGGGAAGACGTCGAGGATGCCACCGCGCACCGCGAACTCGCCGCGGCGGGTGACGAGGTCGACCCGGGCGTAGGCCAGGTCGACGAGCTGCGACGCGATGGCCGCGAGGTCGTTGCCGCGTGAACCCGTCGCGAGTGCGACCGGGGCGAGCGACGTCAGGTTGCCCGCGATGGGCTGCAGTGCGGCGCGGACGCTCGCGACCACGACGATCGTGCGGCGGTCGGCCGGATCGGCGTCCTGCCACGCGGCGAGCTTGCGGAGCGTCGCGATGCGGGTGCCGACCGTCTGGGCGCTCGGGCTGAGGCGCTCGTGCGGCAGGGTCTCCCACGCGGGGAACTCGAGGACCTCGGCGTCGGGGACCGTGCACGTGAAGGCGCCGCGCACCGCCTCGGCCTCGCGCCCGGTGGCGGTGACGACGAAGAGGCACTGGGGACCGTTGCGCTCGGCGAGCAGCGCGCCGAGCAACGGGACCCGCAGGCCGTCGACGACGGAGAAGTCCGCGTCACGCCCGGCAGCGCGGAGGACGCGATCGAACGCGGAGGCGCGCGAGAGCGCAGGGATGATGCCCGAGATCGTCACTCAGACGATGGTACCGGCGTCGTCCGACACCCGGCCCGGCGTGCGCGGGCGGCGAACACGGTCAGCTGCGGCGACGGAGTCGGGACCCGATCAGGACGAGCAGCGCGGCCACGAGCAGCGCGGGCGCGACGGGTGCGGCGCCGGTCCAGGCGAGGCTGGTCGGGCTGCGGTCCGCAGACGGGGAGCCGGCCCGGTCGGGAGGCGCGGCACCGTCCGCCGCGTCGGCACCCGTCACGCCGGTGGTCCCGCCGCGGCCGGGGGCCGCCCCCGGGTCGGCGCTCGGGGTCGGGTCGCTCGGGGTCGGGGCGGTCGGTCCTCCCCCGCCGGTGGTGCCGCCCGGGCCGGGCGACGGGTCGGGGTCGGGTGCGGGCGTCGGTCCGGGGGCGCCGGTCGGACCGGGGGTGGGTCCGGACGAGACGTCGGGCGCGGGCGACGGTCCGGGCTCCGGGGCGGTGGTCGCCCCCGGTTCGGGCGCCGTGGTGGGTCCGGGCGCGGTGGTCGGCTCGGGGGCGGTGGTCGGCTCCGGCGCGGTCGTCGGTCCGGGCGCCGTGGTCGGCTCCGGCGCGGTGGTCGGTCCGGGCGCGGTGGTCGGCTCCGGCGCGGAGGTCGCTCCGGGCTCCGGCCCCGCGGTCGGCTCGGCCGTCGGGGACGGTGCGGGCGACGGCTGCGCTCCCGTCGAGGGTGTCCCGGTCGGGAGCGGTCCTGCCGTGGCCGGGGCGGAGGGGGTCGGGGTCGCGCTCGCCCCCCACGTCGGGTCGGGATCCGGCTCGGGTCGGGGGTCCGGGTCGGTCGTCGGTGTCGCGCCCGGGGTGCCCGACGGCGTCGGGGTCGGCTCCGGGGTGGTCGGTCCGGGCGGCGTCGGGGTGGGGCCCGGCTCGTCGGTCGGCTCCGGGTCCGTCGAGGGACCGGGCTCCGTCGAGGGGACGGGCTGCGGCGTGGCGGTCGGCTCCGCGGTGGGATCGTCGGTCGGGGAGGGCGACGAGGTCGGTGCAGGGGTCACCGTCGGCGTCGCGCTCGGCTCGTCGGAGGGCTCGTCGGTCGGCTCACCCGTGGGGGCGGGGGTGGGCTCGTCGGTCGCCGGCGTCGGCTGGTCGGTCGGATCCGACGTCGGCGCTGCGGTCGGTTCCGACGTCGGCCCGGGGGTGGGCTCCCCCGTCGGGTCGGACGTCGGTGCAGCGGTCGGTTCCGACGTCGGATCGGGGGTGGTCTCCCCCGTCGGGTCGGACGTCGGCGAGGCGGTCGGCTCTGCGGTCGGGTCAGGCGTCGGCGGGTCGGTCGGGTCGGCCGTCGGCGAGACGGTCGGCTCCGCCGTCGGCGGGTCGGTCGGGTCGGCCGTCGGCGAGGGGGTCGAACCGCTGCTCGGGTCACTGCTCGCCGGCGTCGTCGGCTCGCCGGTCGCCGGAGTCGTCGGCTCCGCCGAAGGTCCGGGAGACGGGGCGGTCGTGGGGCCAGCCGTCGGCTCGGGCGTCAGGGTGTCCGACGGCAGGGGCTCCGCCGTCGGCGCGGTCGGGCTCGTGCCCGGGCTCTCCTCCACGCGGCCGGACGACGTCGCGGTGACGATCCGCTGCCGGTTGTAGTCCGCCACGACCAGGCTCCGACCCGGGCCGACGGACACGGCGGTCGGGTTCGCGAGTGCCGATCCGTCGGGCGCCGTCGAGAACGCCGGAGCCCACGCGCCACCGGCGTCCGACCAGACGCGACCGTTCCCGTTGTCCACGACGAAGACGTCCCCGTCGTCGACCGCCACCCCGCGGAGCCGGGTCTGCCCGTCGGCCGGGAACCCGAGCGCGCTGACGACGCCCGACGCGCGGTCGACCTGCCACACCTCGTCGGGTCCGGCGTCCGTCACGGTGAGCGTTCCACCGTCGGCGGAGATCGCGACGCCGCTCGGGTCGGACCACGGACCCGCGACCGCCGTCCACGTCCCGCTGCCGAGCTCGGCCGTCCAGAGCGATCCGCTGCCGGGCACGGCCGCGAAGACCGTCGTCCCCTGCACCGCGAGTTCGGAGACGGCTCGTCCGCTCGGAGGCGGGGCCCACCGGGAGACGACGAGCCCGTCCGGGGAGAGGAGCGTGATCGACCGCCGCCCGGCCTCGGCGACGAGGATGCGGCCGTCGTCGAGGGTGGTCACGGCCGACGGGTTCCACATGTCGCCCGGCGCCGTGCCGAACGGAGCGACCACGCTCCAGGTGCCGTCGAGTCCGCGGCGCAGCAGGCCGTTCCCGGCGAAGTCGGCGACCAGGAGTCGTCCGTCGACGTCGTGGTGCACGTCGTTCGGGGCGGAGAAGCTGCTCGCGACCGGTGGCGCGGACGACTCGGCGCTCGTCGGTGTCCAGGTCTCGGTCGCTGCGACCGCGCCGTCCTGGGTGAGCAGGGAGGCCATGCCGACCGCGATGAGCGCGACCGCGGCCGGGACGACGGCGAGGACCGCACGCACCCCCGTGCCGGAGCGCTGTGCGACGTCTGTCGGTCCTGCCCGGTGTCGTGCTCGCCCCACGTCGCCCCCTCCTCGTCGGGACGGTCGCCCCGACGGCGAACCTACCGACGACCGGGGGACGTGACGGTCCCCCAGTTCGGGGACCCGGCGGGAACCGGACAGCAGCGTGGACGACCCACACCGTGCCTCCCGGCCGGATCCGCGAACTCGACCGGACGCGTCAGGAGGGCGCGTGCACGCGCTGCTGCGCGGCGAGGAGCCCGAGCTCCGCGATCGCCTCGACGGCGTCGGCGCCGTCGGCGAGCAGGTTCGGCAGCGTCTTCTTCTCGGTCGGCGAGAAGTCACGCAGGACGTAGTCGGCGGGGTCCTGGCGACCCGGGGGACGGCCGATGCCGATCCGCACCCGGGTGAACTCGTTCGTGCCGGTCGCCTTGATGATGTCGCGGAGCCCGTTGTGGCCGCCGTGCCCGCCGCTGCCCTTGAGACGGACGGTGTCGAACGGCAGGTCGAGTTCGTCGTGGACGACGACCAGGTCCGCCGGGGTGGCGCTGTAGAACCCGAGCACGCTCGAGACCGGGCCACCCGAGGTGTTCATGAAGGATCCCGGCTTCGCCAGGACGAGCTTCGGTCCGCCGGGCACCAGGCGCCCCTCGGCGACCTGGTTCGGCGTCTTGTGCTTCTTGAACGTCGCACCCATGCGGGCGGCGAGTTCGTCGAGGACCATCTGGCCGACGTTGTGACGGTTCCCCGCGTAGCCGGGCCCGGGGTTCCCGAGCCCGACCACGACGAGGGTCGTTCCTGTCATCAGCGTCGGCCAGACGTTCCGCGGAGGGTGTGTTACTCGGAGTCGACCGGGGCGGAGCCGCCCTCGGCGCCGGCCTCGGCGCCCGCCTCGGCAGCGGCCTCGTCGGCAGCGTCGTCGTCAGCGGTGCCACGCGGGGTGACGATCTGCACGACGAGCGCCTCGCCGTCGGTCTCGAGCTCGGCGCCGGTCGGCAGCTCGAGCTGCGAGGCCAGCACCTGGGTGCCGTCCTCGAGGCCCTCGACGTCGACGGTCACGTGCTCCGGGATGTCGGTCGCCTCGACGAGGAGCGAGACCGAGGAGAGGTCCTGGACGTGGATCGTGCCGGAGAACGACTCGCCCTCGACGACGACGGGGACGTCGACGGTGACCTTCTCGCCACGGCGCACGACGACGAGGTCGATGTGCTCGATGATCTGGCGCACCGGGTCGCGCTGGACGTCCTTGACGAGGGCGAGCTGGGCCGCACCCTCGATGTCGAGGTCGACGACCGCGTTGGCGGTACGGACGAGCAGCATCGTCTCGTGGCCCGGGAGGGTGATGTGCTGCGGCTCGGTGCCGTGGCCGTAGACGACCGCGGGGATCTTGTCGGCGGCGCGGAGCTTGCGCGCAGCGCCCTTGCCGAACTTGGTGCGGGTCTCCGCTGCGAGCTTGGTGTAGTCGGCCATGGTGCCTCCTGGTGTCGGGGTCGACGCCGGGGTGCCGGCATCGGGGGGTCTGTGGTGTTGCAACTCGAACGCGTGCACGCGTGAGGAACGCTCCCAGGACTGGGCCGGGTCTCCCTACCGCGTCGATCACGGCCGCGCGCTGCGCGGCCCTCGCCGAAGTCGGTTTGTGAGTCTAGCAGGGGACGTCGGGCGTGTCGCACCGCGGCACCGCCCACCACCGGACGGGAGGCTCGTGGCGGTGCCGCCACGAGCCTCCCGTCCGTCCCTGCGCACGGTCGCGGACCGGTCCCCCCAGGTCCACCTGCCCGCGACCGCGGGTCTGTCGCCGGTGCCCGTCAGTCGACGCCCTCCGGTGCCTCCGGCGCCAGTCGCTCGATCGTCCTGGCGACGCGGTCGGCGACCGCGAGCTGGTCCGGCCGGGCGGCTGCCAGCACGGCGGCGTCGGTGGCGGTGACGTGGAGGAGCCGGGACCACTGCGCGTCGTAGAGCGCCTCCCGGTAGCCGGACGACTGCTGGCAGGCCAGGTCGTGCTCGGCGAGGGCGATCTCGGGCTTCGTGACCTCACCCTCACGGAAGTTCAGGCCGTAGTCCATGAGCATCGACTGCGACGGGAGGCCGCTCGGCGCCACGGGGAGGTCGACCAGACCGGCCGTGGACATGCAGCGGTGCCAGGCGCCCGTCGTCGCCTCGACCGATGCGTCCTGACGGGCGTCGGCGGCGGCGAGGGCGGTGAGCCGCTCGGCCACCTCGGTGCTCTGCTCCACGCCGCGCCCGTTCGTGCCGAGCGTCCGACGGGCCTGGTGCCAGCAGCCGGCGACCGCGTCCCGCGGCGCTGCCGCGATGACCGCGGTCCGCTCGGGAGAGCCGGCCCACGACCGTCTCGCCTCGACGTTCGCGCCGATGGTCGACGTGAGGTGGTACCCGCGGCGCTCGGCCAGTGCGGGCAGCAGCGGCTTCGTCGTCGCGAGTGCCGGCGCGGTGTTGCCGCGGACCGCCGGGTCGTCCGCTTCGCTCAGTGCGCGGAGCCCCGAGACCGTCGCCCACGGTGGTGCCCCGTCGATCCCGAGCCGCTCGAGACACGGCTCCGCGACCAGTTCCTCAGCGTAGGACGTCTCGTCGACCGCGGGCCGGGCGTAGCCGTCGAGCGGCATCGACCACGTGTCGAGGTCGCGCTCCACCGTCGGGCGGACGGCGTGGTCGGCGGGCTCGGGCAGGCTGTGCAGCACGGCTCCCCCGAGGCCGGCGAGGACGAGGACGAGTGCGCCGGACTTCGCGGCACGCTGGGTGATGCGCATGGTGTTCCCCCTAGGCGCGGACGAGTCCGCGTTCGTGTGCGGTGATGACGACCTGGATCCGGTTCCGGAGTCCGAGCTTCGTGAGCACCGCGCGGACGTGCGTCTTGACCGTGGCCTCGCTGAGGAACACGGTCGCCGCGATCTCCTGGTTGCTGAGCCCCTTCGCGACGAGCAGGAAGACCTCGCGCTCCCGGGCGGTGAGGACGTCGAGCACCTCGTCCGGGCGCGGGGTCTCGACGAGGGTCCCGTCGGCGCGGAGCAGGTCGAGCGCCTCGGCCTCGGTCGGCGCCGGACGCCCCTCGTGGACGTCGCGGATCGTGCCGAGCACCACCTCGGGCAGGGCGTCCTTCGTCAGGAACGCCGCCGCTCCCGCACGGAGGGCGGCGAGCACGGCCTCGTCGCGGCGGATCGTCGTCAACACCACGACCCTCGGGCGGTCTCCGCCCTGCGCGGCCAGGCGTGCGGTGGTCTCGATGCCGTTCAGCACCGGCATGCGGAGGTCCAGGAGCAGGACGTCGGGGTCCTCGTCGGCGCAGAGCTCGAGCGCCGCGGCGCCGTCGGCAGCGGTGCCGACGCAGACCATGTCGTCCTGGGCCTCGACGAGCATCCGCATGCCGGAGGCGAAGAGGTGCTGGTCGTCGACCACGGCGACGCGGATCGCGCTCACCGGGCGTCCTCGACGGGCACCCAACCGGTCACGACGAACTCGTCGGCGTCGTCACCCGCACCGGCCCGGAGCCACCCGCCGGCGAGCCGTGCCCGCTCCCGCATGCCCTCGATGCCCGAGCCCGCGCCGTCGAGCTGCACCAGGGGCGCGTCCCCTCGCGAGGTGACCACGATGCCGAGGCCCGGGCCGCGCCAGTCGAGCACGACGCGGGTCGACGCCGTCCGCCCCTGGTGCTTGAGGACGTTCGTCAGGCTCTCCTGCACGATCCGGTGCACCGCTCCCCCGGTCGCCGTGCCGACGGCTCCGGGCACACCGTGCTGCTCGAACGTCGCACGCATGCCGAGGTCGCGCATGTCCTCGACGAGGTCGGGGACGTCCACGAGGCCGTGCACCGCCACCGACCCGGTGCCCTGGATGCGTTCGACGAGTGCACGGACGTCGCCGAGGGCGCTCCGGCTCACGTCGGCGATGTCGCGGAGGGCCGTCGCTGCCGGTGCGCCGGCACCGGCGATCGCCGCGGCGCCCTGGGCCTGCGAGACCACCACGGCGAGCGAGTGTGCGAGCGAGTCGTGCACGTCGCGGGCGATCCTGGCGCGTTCCTGTTCCGCGCGGAGCTCGGCGGTCGTGACCTCGGTCTCCCGCTCGGCCGCGACGACGCGGGTCCTGGCGAGGCCGATCCGCCACGCTGCACCGACGGCGACGCCGGCGGCCCAGGCGATGCCGCTCGCGCCGGCGATCGCCAGCGACAGGAGCACGAGGTCACTCCGCGTCCCCGAGTGCGCCCCGGTCCAGTTGCCCCAGACGTCGGGGTCGGCGACCGTCGGCACCGCCATCGCCCAGGCGGCGGCGATGCTCGCGACGCCGAGCACCGGGACCGCGAGCCACCGGAGCAGCCCCGACCGCCCTGCACCGACGACGCCCACGACGATCGCGATCGCCAGGTACTCCGGCCACGTCGTCGCGCGCGGGCGGTCGAGCAGGTGCAGCGCCTGCAGCAGCGGGACCACCACGACCAGGCCGAGCGCCGTCGCGGGCATCCAGTTCGTCAACCCGATGGCGACGGCGAACGCGGCGACGACGAGCACGTGCCCGGTCAGCTCGGAGCGTCCGGCCTCGGCGACGATCCAGAGCACCAGGTACACGGCACCGACGACCGGAGGCAGCACGTGCCGGACGCGGCGACGCAGGAAGGAGGTCATGTCGGCGAGCGTAGGGCGGGCGTCGACGCGGCTGCGAGCTCGGGCGGCACCTTTCATCCGAGTGGATGAGGTGCCGTCGAGCCCTGCGGTCAGGACGCGTCGCTAGCGTCGGGGCGTGTCGACGAACGAGTCCCTGCCCGCGCGCGACCCGGCCACCGACGACCGGTGGGCAGCGGCGGCGCGCGCAGCCGAAGCGCTCGCCCGCGGACCGAGGCGGGGACGCGGGCCGTCGATCCAGGCCGCCCTCGCCGCCGCCGCGACGCTGGTGGCCGGCATCGACGTGCCGCTCGCGGTCCTCGGTGGGCTCGACTGGCGCGTCGCCGTCGCGGTCCTCGGGTGGGTCGTGGCGGTCGGGGCGTGGTCGGTCGCTCGACGGCGCGGGCGACTCGAACCGTTCCTCCCTGCCCGGTCTCCGGTCGCACTCCTCGGGGCTGCCGATCGTCGGGACCTCCGCCGACAGCTCCGCGGTGCGGAGGTACCCACGCCGCGATCGGTCGACCTGGTCGACGCGATCACCCGGTGGCAGCGCCGGACGTCGGCGGCGACCCTGCCGAGCCTCGTCGGACTGGGGATCGTCCTGCTCGGCTCCCCGGGGCCGCTCGTCCCCGCCATCGTCCTCGCGACCGCCGTCCTGGTGGTCGTCCTCGCCGTCGCTGAGCGTCGTCGGTGGTCGCGCGTGCAGCGGCTCGTCGCGGAGGTGCGTTCCGAGCGATCGGCTGGTGCCTGAGGGTCGTCACCGGTCAGCGACCGACGTCTCGGCGGTGGTGCTGCGCGGCGCGCAGGAGGTCCCGCGCGCGGTCACTCGCGTCCGCTGCCTCGTCGCGCGCGCGTTCGGCCCGCTCGACCTCGACGACTGCTTCGGCGAGCTGCCGTTCGAGCTCGGCACGACGGTCCTCGGCGGCCTCGAGTTCCTGCTCCGCCGCGTCGAGGGCCGCGTCGGCATCGCGGGACTCGGCCCGAGCGGTCGCCTCGGCCTCGCGAGCGGCGCGGCGCTCGGCAGCGGGGTCGGTACGCGGTCCGGGTTCGGCCTGCGGTTCGGCTTCCGGCTCCGGCTCCGGCTCGGACTGCGGCTCCGGCTGCAGCTCCGGCTCCGGCTCCGGCTCCGGCTCCGGCCGGGAGGCTCGGCTCCCCTTCCGGGATCGCCGCGCGCTGGTGATCGGGATGGGTTCGGCGTCGGTACCGGACCACGCGTCCGGGACCGCGTCGGGATCGGCCAGTGCCCCGTCGAGGTCGACGTCGTCGAACCCGGCGCTCTCGAGCGGTCGGACGAGCAGGCCGGACCGGACGGCGGCGCCCGCGTGTCCGTCGGCCATCGCAGCCTCGATCGTCGCGCGGACCTGGTCGAGGACGGCGGATGTCAGCGGGTGCCCGGCGTCGGACGCCAGGTCGGCCCCCGCCTGCGCCAGCGCGGCGACGACGTCGGACCGCTGGCGGCGGAGCCGTCGGATCTCGTCGGGGTCCGCATCCGCCTGGGCCTGCCGGATCGCGGGCCCGAGCTCGACCGCCTCGTCCAGGGCGCCCTCGTGCGCGAGCAGGTCGACCACCCACGCCGCGGGCGCGGGCTTGCGCAGACCGCCGAGGCGCGTCGCGAGCGCTCGGTCGTCCTTCCGCACCGCACGCTGCCGCGTGGTGCGCTCCCGCACGAAGTCGGCGGGCGCGACGAGGAGCAGTTCCCTCGCCTCGTCCGCGAACTCCATGCCCCCAGCATGCCCGTCGGCTCACCCGCGCTCTCGGCGGAACCACGAGCGACCGGGCAGGACACGCCGCACGTCCTCCACCGAGCGGGCCGCGTACGTCACCGTCGTGCGCGACCGTGCCGTACGCCGCCCGCTCGGGGGCGGGGGCGGGGGCGGGGGCGGGGTCGGCCGCCGGTCCGGCGTCGGACTACCAGTCGTGGACGGTGCCGTCGGCCAGGCGGTTGAACGGCAGGTACGCCTGCTCGTACGGGTACTTCCCCGCCTCGTCCACGTCGAGCGTCACGCCGAGGCCCGGCTCGTCGCCCGGGTGCAGGTACCCGTCCGTGAAGGTGAACGTCTGCCGGAACACCTGGTTCGTCCTCGGTCCGTGCTGCATGTACTCCTGGATGCCGAAGTTGTGGATCGCCATCCCGAGGTGCATCTGCGCGGCGAGTCCGACGGGTGAGATGTCCGTCGGCCCGTGGAACCCGGACTTGATCTGGTACATCGCGGCGTAGTCCATCGTCTTGCGCAGCGGGGTGACGCCGCCCATGTGGGTCACGGCGCCGCGCACGTAGTCGATGAGCTGGTCGCGGATGATGTCCTTGAAGTCCCAGATCGTGTTGAAGACCTCGCCGATCGCGAGCGGCGTGGTGGTGTGCTGCCGGACGAGCTTGAGCGCCTCCTGGTTCTCGGCGGGGGTGCAGTCCTCGAGCCAGAACAGGTCGTACGGCTCCAGGCTCTTGCCGAGCTTGGCCGCCTGCAGCGGGGTCATCCGGTGGTGGCCGTCGTGCAGGAGCGGCAGCTCGGGCCCGAACTCGTTCCGGACGGCCTCGAACACGGTCGGCACGTGGCGCAGGTAGGCACGGGTGTCCCAGTCCTCCATCGCCGGGAACGCACCCCGCTGTGCCGGCTCGAAGTCGTACCGGACGCCGGCGTTGCCCTCGGTCGTCCGGTTCGACGCGATGCCGTAGATGCTCTCGAGCCCGGGGACGCCCGTCTGCACGCGGATGGACCGGTAGCCCTCCTCCTGGTGCTCGCGGATCGAGTCGAAGAGCTCCGGCAACTCCTTGCCCGAGGCGTGGCCGTACGCCATGAGTCCGGTGCGCGACGCCCCGCCGAGCAGCTGGTAGAGCGGCATCCCGGCGACCTTGGCCTTGATGTCCCACAGCGCCATGTCGACGGCCGCGATGGCGGCCATCGTGACCGGGCCCCGGCGCCAGTACGACGAGCGGTAGAGGAACTGCCAGGCGTCCTCGATGCGGCTGGCGTCCCGCCCGACGAGCAGCGGGACGACGTGCTCGGACAGGTACGCGGACACGGCGAGCTCACGGCCGTTGAGGGTGGCGTCGCCGAGCCCGGTGACACCGTCGGCGGTGGTGATCCGCAGGGTGACGAAGTTGCGGTCCGGACTCGTGACGATGACCTCCGCCCGGTCGATGAGCTGTCCGCGGTCGGCCGACGCCCAGGTGTCCGGTCGGCCGGCGGTCGGGTCCGTCGCCGCGCCGCCGTCGGCAGCGCCGGGGACGGGCGCAGCGGGGTTCGTGGTGCCGGTGTCGGTCATGCGTGGACTCCTTCGTCGACGGGGCCGCGTGCTGGTGCCGCGGCGGCGCGGATGCGTTCGGCGGCCGCGGTGACGGCGGCCACCACGGGGGTGGTGTCGAGGTCGGGCGCGACGACCCCCAGGACGTCGTGCACGTCCGAGTCTGGCCCGGGTGCTCCGGCGTCGTCCACCAGCTCGGCCTGCGTGGTGCAGTGCACCCACCAGGCGGCGAGCAGGGTCGCGGCTCCCGGGCCGACCCCGGCGTCGGGGTCGCGCTCGAGTCGCCGACGCAGGACGTCGACGACGCGGACGGGCAGCTTCTGCGAGCCGCCGGACGCGATCTGGCGCAGGGTGTGCCGGATGCGCGGGTTTGCGAACCGCTCGACGAGCGCGGCCCGGGCGTCGGCGACCTCGTCGGCCGGCAGCGGGAGTTCGGCGGCGGCTTCGTCCCAGAGCTGCTCGACGGCGGTCCGGCAGCGTGGGTCGTCCATCGCCGACGCCACCGTGTCGTGGCCGAGCAGCAGGCCGAGGTACGCCAGGAGCGAGTGCGCCCCGTTGAGCAGCCAGAGCTTCCGCTGCTCGTACGGGGTGACGTCGGGCACGAGCCGGACGCCGGCGGTCTCCCACTCGGGGCGGTCGATGCCGTCGAACACGTCCTCGAGCACCCACTCGGCGAAGGGTTCCGTGACCACGGGCACACGGTCGCCGTCGAACGCCCCGGGCAGGTCGCCGATCTCGTCGAGGTCGGCGGCGGTGGTGGCCGGCGTGATCCGGTCCACCATCGACGACGGGAAGGCGACGGACGACTCGATCCACGACCGGAGTGCCGGGTCGTCCGTCGCCCCCAGCACCGCCTCGCGGAGCACGGCGCCGTTGTGCGTCAGGTTGTCGAGCGACACCAGGGCGATGCGTCCGCCGTCGGCGGCCCGGCGTGCGGCGAGCCCGTCGACCAACCGGGCCGGCACGTCGGCGTCGGCGCGGTAGCCGGCCTCGGTGACCGTCAGCGTGACGATGGTCGTCCCCGGGGACGCGACCACGTGCCTCCAGGCCGTGCCGTCGCCGCCGGGGTGCGCCGCCACGATCGAGTCGACCACCTCGGCCGTGTCGCCGTCGGCCGCTCGCGTCACCAGCGTGTACCGGCAGTCCTGGCCGGCGAGCGCATCGGCTGCCCCGGGCGAGCGCCCGGTGAAGGCGGTGATCCCCCACGGATCACCGCTGGCGTGCTGCGTGTACCAGGCGAGGTGGGCGCGCGCGAACGCGCCGATGCCGAGGTGGGCGATGCCGGGGCGCCGACTCATGCGGTCACCGGGACCAGGGAGCGCAGGTACGCCAGGTTGTCGGCGGTGCGCTCGGCGAGCGGCAGGTCGGTCGAGAAGTCCTCGATGGTGACCCAGCCGTCGTACCCGTGCCGTCGCAGGGCGTCGAGGTACTCGGACACCGACGCCTGGCCGTCGCGCAGCGGTGCCCACTCGTTCCGCCAGATCCGGCTGCCGTCGGCCCGGGTCTCGCCGGTGTCGACCCACCGTGCGTTCTTCACGTGCGCGTGGGCGAGGTACGGCCCGAGGAGCTCGAAGGCCGCGAGGTGGTCCTCCTGCCCCTCGATCACGAGGTTCCCCAGGTCGTGGATGACGCCGACGTGCTCGGGGTCGAGCCCGTCGACGAGCCGGAGCGCGGCCGACGCGGACGGGGTGATCGTCATGTGGTGCAGCTCGACGAGTGCCTTGACACCGAGCGCGGCAGCACGCACCGCCGCCCACTCGAGGTCGGCGCGCGTGCGGTCGAAGAGCTCCCCGTAGGTGGCACCGGTCCGCTCGCGCTCCCGCTGGTACCAGGGCATGGTGACGCGCACCTGGCGGGCGCCGAGTTCGCTCGTCACCCGGAGCATCGTCTCGACGCCCTCGTGGTCGGACACCGGCTGGTAGCCGCCGATGCCCGAGTACTGCAGGCCTGCGGCGGCGGTGGTGCGGGCGATCTCGCCGACCCGGTCCGCGATGCCGGTGAACTGCCAGGTCGACCGGTTGCCGGCCCAGAAGCCGGACGAGCCGTCCTCGGTGCGGTCGTCGACGATCCGCCACTCGATGCCGTCCCAGCCCTGCTCGGCGAGGGTGTCGGCTGCCTGCGACGGGGTCCAGTCGGGCGTGGACGCGGTGAACACGGAGAACTTCACCGGACTGCTCCTTCCCGGGGAGCGACGACCGGTTCGACGTCGTCGTACTTCCCCTCGATGACGTCGTCGATCCGGACCGGCTGCCCGAGGGTCGCGCTGACGTACAGGCCGCGGACGGTCGCGAGCGACACGAGGGCGTCGTCGACGGTCACGCCGGGGTCGCGCCCCTCGCGGATCGCGGCGACGATGTCCGTGTACTGGCGGGCGTGCCCCGCGGCGAAGTGGTCGGGCTCCGGCGGGCCGCCGACGACGTGCTCCGGCGGGACGACGTCGTGCTTCTGGTCGACGGCGTCGGCGACCGCGGTGGCGTTCGCCGTGGTCGACGCGGACTCGAGCGTCGCCGCGTCCGGTGCGACGTGGAAGTACGCGAGCCGGTCGTCGTCGACGATCGCCGAACCGTGCGTGCCGTACACCGCGTAGCGCGCGGAGAGTCCCGGGTAGGCGGCGGTCGTGCAGTGGATGACGCCGAGCGCGCCGCCGCGGAACCGGACGGTCGCGACCGCGGTGTCCTCGACCTCGATGCGGTCGTGCGCGAGGAGCCCGACCTGCGCCGAGATCTCCTCGGGACGACCGAGTGCCCAGACGAGCAGGTCGACGGTGTGCACGCCCTGGTTCATCACCGCGCCGCCGCCGTCGAGCGCCCAGGTGCCGCGCCAGTCGCCCGAGTCGTAGTAGCCCTGCGAGCGGTACCAGGCGACGCTCGCGACGCCGGAGGTCACGGTGCCGAAGTCGCCGCCGTGCGCGGCTCCCGCGACCGCGACCGAGGCCGGGTCGAAGCGGTGCTGGCTGATCACACTCGCCGTCACCCCACGCGAGCGGGCGTCCGCGGCGAGCGCCGCGATCTGGCGCGCCCGGGGCATCGTGGTGTCGAGCGGCTTCTCGATGACGACGTGCTTGCCCGCGGCGAGCGCCGCCTCGGCCAGCTGGACGTGCATGCCGGACGGGGAGCAGATCGCGACGACGTCGATGTCGGTCTGCGCGATGGCCTCCTCGACGGTCGCGGTGGTGACGGGCCGGTCGGCGCCCGTCGCCTCGATCTCGTCCGCCGCGCCGGTGGCGGCTGCGGGGACGGCGTCGACGAGGGCGACGACCTGCAGGTCCGGGTGCTGCACGGCGACGCGGGCGTGGTGGCGTCCGATGACGCCGGCGCCGACGACCGCCAACTTCAGGGGGGTGCTCATCGCAGGGTGACTCCGATCTGGTCGGTGAGGGAACGGAAGGCCCGTCCGGCACGGCCGAAGGCCGCGGGGCCGGAGAACCCGCCGAGGGAGGTGACGTCGCTGAGGTGCGGTTCGAGGGAGGCGTACCCGGAGTAGCCGGCGTCGCGGAGGGCGGTCAGGGTCTCGAGCAGTTCGCCGTCGCCCTCCCCCGCCGGGACGACGGACGCGTCGGCGGCCAGGGCGTCCTTCACCTGCAGGTAGTCGACGTACGGCGCGAGCTGCGCCCAGCCGTCGGTGAACGGCCGGACGCCGCACTGCACGTAGTTCGCGTTGTCCCAGGCGAGCCGCAGCGCGCTCGACCCGACGCTCTCGACGATGTCGAGCACGCGCTCGGGGACGTCGCCGTAGATGTCCTTCTCGTTCTCGTGCAGCAGGGTGACGCCCTCGCGCTCGGCGAGGTCGGCGAGCGCACGCATCCGGACCATGACGTCGTCGCGCACCTCGTCCGCCGTGCGCCCGTCGAAGTAGAACGAGAAGATCCGGATGTTCGTCGTGCCGAGCGCGTGCGCGGCCGCGATCGCGCGGCCCAGCCGCTCGACCTCGTGCTCGACGGGCCGGTCGACGACCACCTTGCCGATCGGCGAGGCGATCGCGGACACGGTCTGCCCGCGCTCCTCGAACAGGCGGTGGAGGCCGGCGAGCTGGTCGTCGTCGAGGTCGACGACGTTGGTGCCCCAGGCGCTGCGCACCTCGATCGCACTCGCGCCGAGCGCTTGCAGCACCGCGACCTGGACGGCCGGGTCGGCATCGATCTCGTCGCCGAAGCCGGAGAGCTCCCACGTTGGCTGGGTCATCGTGTTCCTTCCTTGTCGGACGGGAGGCGCGTGGCGGGCCGGCACCGCGCCTCCCGTCCGTCGTGTGGTTGCGTTCGCTACGTGACGGAGCCGGCGGCCTCGACGGGTTCTGCCCGCCGACCAGGTCACTTGACGGAGCCGGCGGTGAGCCCGCCGACCAGGTAGCGCTGGAAGATGAGGTAGAGCGCGACGACCGGCACGGCGCAGACGATCGACGCGGCCATCATCTGGCCGTAGATCGGGACGGCGCCGCCCTCCTGGGCGGTGCCGAGCACCTGCAGCACCACGGCGACCGTGCGGGTGTTCGGGGTCGTCATGATCGTGCTGAAGAGCACGTCGTTCCAGCCGAGCAGGAAGGCGAAGATCGCCGAGACCACGATGCCGGGCCACGAGAGGGGCAGCACGACGCTCCGCAGGATGCGGGTGCTCGAGGCGCCGTCGATGCGGGCCGCCTCCTCGAGCTCCTTCGGCAGACCGCGCAGGTACGTCACCATCACCCACGTCGAGAACGGCAGGGCGAACGTCAGGTAGGTGACGAAGAGGCCCCAGCGGGTGCCGATCACCTGCACGCCGGTGGCGCTCGCGATGTTGGCGAAGACCACGAAGACGGGCAGGAGCAGCAGGGTGCCGGGGATCGACTGCAGGGCGAGCAGCCCGCGGAGGATCGTCAGCCTGCCGAGGAACCGGAACCGGACGAGCACGTAGGCGGTGGACACGGCGAGCGCCGCACTCGCGACCGCCACCGCACCGGCGGTGAGCAGGGAGTTCACCAGGCCCTGCCCGAGCGCCACGGTGTCCCAGATCGCCACGTAGTTCGACAGCGTGAACTCGGACGGGAAGTACTCGCCGCGGGCGACCGCGACGTCCGAGTTCACCGAGCCGAACAGGATGTACAGCACCGGCACGGCGATGAACGCGACGAGGACCGCGATCACGGTGACCAGCAGCCACCGCGGCAGCAGCCGGGTGACGTCGGTGTCGTACGGACGCTTCGGGCGCTTCGCGCCACCGGCGGTGATGCTCTCGGTGAGCGTCGCGGTCGGACGGGTGCGGGTCTGGCTGAAGGCGCTCATGCGCGGGCTCCCTCGAGGTCGGCGGCGGCCGGGGCGGCGAGCAGGGCGCGGTCCGCGCGACGCTGCTTCCGGGTGGGGCCCGCGTCGTCTCCGGTGTCGAGCTTGACGGCCCGGAGGTAGACGAACAGCGGGATCGCGACGATCACCAGCGAGCAGATCGCCATCGCCGCGGACAGGCCGAAGCGGAACGACTGGAAGCTCGCGATGTACGTCAGGACGGGCATCACCTCGACGCTCGAGGGCAGGGGGTTGCCGAAGAGCACGAAGGGCAGCGTGAAGTTGTTGATGTTGTGCAGGATCGAGATGATGATCGCCAGGCTCAGCGGTCCGCGCAGGTACGGGAAGACGATGTAGCGGAGCTTCGCCCACCACGTCACGCCGTCGAGGGCGGCGGCCTCGTGCACCTCGTTGTCGACCGCCTGCAGTCCGGCGAGCGAGAGCAGGTAGACGAACGGCCAGCTCGTCCACACCATGACGCCGGCGAGCGCCCAGTAGGACGCGGAGCCGTTCAGCCAGAGGACGTCGGTGCCGAGGACGGTGTTCACCACGCCCTGCGGCTGGAGCATCGTGCGGAAGAACGTCCCGACGACGAAGGCCGGCAGCACGTACGGCACGAGGTAGATCGACCGGACCAGGCCGCGCCCGGGGAACCGGTTCTGCGTGGAGACCGCCGCGGCGACACCGATCGGGACGGTGACCGCGGTGACGAGCACCGACAGGGACACCGAGATCCAGATCGAGTGCAGGAGCGGCGAGTCGGTGAAGGCCTCGGCGAAGTTGGCGAACCCGACGAAGGGGGCGCTGAACCACTGGCGCAGCGTGTACTGGTCGAGGTCGAGCATCGCGATGTACAGGCCGACGAGCAGCGGTACGACGATGACGGCGAGCATGAGGACGCCGCCGGGCAGGAGCATCCAGAGCGGACGCTCGCGCTGGTACAGCGGGGTCGTCCCGTGCGGGCGGACCTCCCGCGGGGTCTCCTGGCGGGGTCGGGTCTGCGTGGTGGTCATCACAGCCCTCCGTTCTTCTGGCGGTCGAGCGTTGCCTGGGCGTCCCGCTGCGCCGCTGCGAGGCGCTTCCGGAGCTGGTCGTCGCTGACCTCGCCGCGCTTCAGCGACGGGATCGACTGCACGACGACGTCGACCAGCGAGAGCTGCACGTCCGACCAGGCGCCGGTGAAGGCGGTGGGCTTCGACAGTTCGCCGGCGCGGACGATGGGGGCGAGGTCGGGGTTCTGCTGCGCGATGCGGTCCGCCGCGACGGTGTTCGTCGGCAGTTGCCCGAACAGCTCGAAGTAGCGTTCCTGCGCCTCGGGCGAGGACACCTGCCGCACGAAGTCGAACGACAGGTCCTGCTTCGAGCCGTAGTCGGCGACGACGAGGTTGTCCCCGGACAGGATGCTCGCCGCCTCGATGCCGTCGGCGGGGCGCTCGGTCGCGCCGGGTGGCACGGTCGGCAGCAGGGCGTACTCGTACTTGCCGTCGACGGCCGAGCCCTGCAGCGAGTTCAGGGAGGTCGTCGTGGTCATCGGGAAGAACGCGGCCTTGCCGTCGGCGAACTGCGCGAGGGCCTGCGGGTTGTTCCAGCCGATCGCCGCGGGGTCGACCACGCCGTCCTCCGTCACCCAGTCGAAGTAGGTGCGGTAGGCCTGCTCGACGGCGGGGGCGTCGATCTCGGCCTTCCCACCGTCGATGATCGTGTTGCCGGCGTTCTGTGCCATCCCCCACACGAACTTCCACGGGTCGAAGCCGTCCGCGTAGGCGATCGCCATGCCGTAGGTACCGTCGCCGGTGGTCTTCCGGGCGTCCTCGGTGAGCTCGTCCCAGGTCGTCGGCAGGTCCGTGATCCCGGCCCGCTCGAGGAGCTCCGTGTTGACGGCCATCACGAACGGTCGGCTGGCGAAGGGGATCCCGATCTGCTCCGCCGTGCTCGGACCTGAGATGCCGAGGGACGCCGGTGCGAACTGGTCCTTGCCGCCGACCGCGTCCCACTGCTCCGGCCCCATCTCGACGAAGGCACCGGTGGCGTAGGCGGTCGGGGTGAAGGTCGTCCCGATCGCGTAGACGTCCGGGCCCTGGCCCGAGATGACGCTGGTCTGGATCGCGGTGAGCTCCTCCTGCGGGGTCGAGTAGGTCTCCCACTGGATGTCGGCACCCGTGGTGCGCTCGAACTCGGCGGCGGTCTCCCGCTGCCACTGCGCGCGTTCCTTCGGGTAGGTCGTGTCCGCGCCCATCATCACGCGGAGGGTGTCCGGGTCGTCGCCGCTGCCGTCGACGATCGCGCAGCCCTGCAGCGAGAGGGCGGCGACGGCGACGACGGCGGCACCGACCAGGATGCGGGTCCTGCGTCTTCCTGTGCTCATGCGGGGGTGTCCTCCTCGACATCTCCCCCGGGCGACGGTGCCCGGGACGGCGGCTGCGCTGCCGACGTGCCACCACTGTCCCGGCCGTGGCAACAACCGGCAACCGGTTGCCACTTGTTGCCACGCCGGCCTAGTTTCGCCTCGTGAGCAGCGCAGACACGGACACCTCGCGGCGGGTGACCATCCGGGACATCGCCGACGCGACCGGGGTCGCCCCGTCCACGGTCTCCCGCGCGCTCTCGCTGCCGGACCGGGTCAACCGCGACACCCAGCAGCGGATCCAGCAGGTCGCCCGCGAGCTCGGCTACGTCGCGAACTCGCAGGCCCGGGCGCTCACCTCGGGACGGACCCGGGCGGTCGCCGTCCTGGTGTCGGACATCACCAACCCCTTCTACTTCGACGTGATCCGCGGCACGCAGCACCAGCTCTCCGCCGCCGGGTGGACGCAGCTGCTCGTCGACACCGAGGAGTCCGCCGAGGCCGAGGTCGCGGCGCTGCGTGCCGTCGCCGGCAAGGCCGACGGCGCCGTGCTCACGGCGTCCCGCCTGTCCGACGCGCAGATCGCCCGGTTCGCCGAGCGGACCCCGCTCGTCGTCGTGAACCGTCGCCCGGCCGGGGTGCCGTCGGTCCTCATCGACACCCCCGGAGGCGTCGAGCAGGCCGTGCAGCACCTGGTCTCCCTCGGGCACCGGGACGTGCTCTACGTGGCCGGCCCGGACAGCTCGTGGTCGAACGAACGCCGCTGGCGGGCGCTCGTCCGCGTGGCGGGGCGTCTGGGCGTCCGGGTCGCCCGCGTCGGCCCGCACGCGCCGTTCGTCGACTCCGGAGCGGCCGCCGCCGACGCCGCCGTGCACGCCGGGGCCACCGCGTGCATCGCCTTCAACGACCTCATCGCGATCGGGATGCTGACGCGGTTCCGGGAGCGGGGCGTCCGCGTGCCCGAGGACGTGAGCGTGGTCGGCTGCGACGACATCTTCGGTGCCGACTTCTGCAACCCGCCCCTGACGACCATGACGTCGCCGATCGAGCGCGCCGGTCGGGTGGCGATCCGGATGCTGCTCGGTCGACTCGATGCGCTGCCGGCCGACGAGCCGCCGGGTGAGCACCCGTCGGGCGCCGTCGCGCTGCCGACCCACCTGACCGTCCGGGGGTCCACGGGCCCGGCACCCGTGCGGCCCCGCTGATCCCCGCACCGCCGCTCGATCCCGCTCGCCCACCCACCGCTCGCCCGACCTCGCTCGACTGCCTGCCCTCTCGCCCGCCCGCTCGCCCGACCTCGCCCGACCTCGCCCGCCTGCCCGAAGGAGCCGATGATGCCCTCCACCAGCACGACCACGCCGCTCGCACCGCACCCCGACCGGCTGTTCCCGGCGGACCCGGGGACGCGCTCGGTCGCCCGCACCGTCTACGAGGCGGTCCGCGACGCCCCGATCATCTCCCCGCACGGGCACGTCGACGCGGCGCTCATCGCGGACGACCAGCCGTTCCCGGACCCCGCTGCGCTGCTGGTCACGCCCGACCACTACGTCCTGCGCCTGCTGCACGCGAACGGGGTCGGGTTGCAGGAACTGGGTCGCCGCGACCTGACGGGCACGCACCCGGACCCCGACGGCCGGGAGGTCTGGCGCCGGCTCGCCGAGCACTGGGACGACTTCGCCGGCACGCCGGTCCGCTACTGGTTCGAGACAGAGCTGCACGACGTCTTCGGTCTGACCGAGCAGCCGTCGGCCGCGAACGCGGACGCGCAGTACGACCGCATCGCAGCCGCGCTCGCGACGCCGGCGCTCCGACCCCGCGCGCTGTTCGACTCCTTCGGGATCGAGGTGCTCGCGACCACCGACGGCCCCGCGGACGACCTCGCCGCGCACGCACGGCTCGCCGACGACCCCTCCTTCACCGGTCGGGTGCTCCCCACCTTCCGCGCGGATGCCGTGTTCGACCCGTCACGCCCGGACTGGAGGCACGTGGTCGCGTCGATCGGCGAGGCGTCCGGCATCGACACGGGCAACCACGACGGGCTGCTGGCGGCCCTCCGGGACCGGCGCCGGTACTTCATCGAGCACGGCGCGACCGCCACCGACACCGGCGTGCTCGACGCGGGATCCGCGCCGCTGTCCGCGACCGAGCGCTCGCGCATCCACGCGGCGGCGATGCAGGGCCCGTCGGGCGTCACCGCGGCCGAGGCGGTCGCCTACCGCCACGACATGCTCTACCGGTGGGCGGAGATGAGCGTCGACGACGGCCTCGTCATGCAGCTGCACCCGGGCGTGCTCCGGAACCACCACACGCCGACCCTCGAGCGGTTCGGCCCGGACACGGGCCACGACCTGCCGGCCGTCGGCGCGTTCACGGAGCCGCTCCGGCCGCTGCTCGAGGCCTTCGGGACCGCACCCGGCTTCCACCTCGTGCTGTTCACCGTGGACGAGACCGTCTTCTCGCGCGAGATCGGCCCCCTGGCCGGCTTCTACCCCGCCGTGTACGCGGGCGCCCCGTGGTGGTTCATCGACACCCCGGCGGCGATCGGCCGCTACCGGGCGGCGGTGACGGACTCCGCCGGGTTCACGAAGACCTCCGGGTTCATCGACGACACCCGGGCGTACTGCTCGATCCCGGCACGGCACGACATGGCACGACGGGCCGATGCGGCGTACCTGGCGTCGCTCGTGGTGTCGCACCAGCTCTCCGAGGAGGACGCGGTGCGGACGGCACGGAGGATCGCGTCGGACATCCCGCGGGCGACGTTCAAGCTCTGAGCGGGATGCCGCACATGTGACATGCGGAGTGTTCGGTCCTGCGGCGTCGGCGGGGTCAGGGTGAGGCGTCCGTCGTCCATCCGATCTCCGACCGAGGAGCGCCATGTCTCGTCGTCCGTCGTCCAAACGTCCTCCCTCGCCCGCCCCTGCCCGCTCCGGCCGACCCGGCCGACTCGGCGGACCCGACGGGCCGTCCTCGCTCGGCCGCGCGGTCGGCGCCCTGGGGGCAGTGGCCCTCGCGGTCCCCTCGGTCCTGCTCGGACCGGCCGGTGCTGCCGCTGCCGCGACCGCGCCGGCGGCGGTGGTCGGCCTGGCCGTCGAGGTCGCCGCCGACGGCCGCGGGCCCTTCACGCCGGACGACGGCCCGGGCGGGGACCGGGGTCCCGCGAACGGCATCGTCCGGACCCGCGACGCCGTCACGTACCGGGTCACGGTGAACGCCGGCGACGGGACCGCGCACCACGAGCGCTTCGTCCTCGACGCCCCGGCGGGCACGGGTTGGGCGGGGGTCCCGCTCGCGTGCACGGGTGCCGGGTCGGCGGTCGAGGGCCAGCGGCTCACCTGCGACCTCGGCGACGTCCCCTCGGGGCACGCCGTCGCCGTGCCGGCCGTGCTCGACGTCTCCGGGGACCTGCGGAACGGTGACCGCATCGCCGTGACGGGCACCGCGACCGCCGACGACGCCGAGCCCACCGCACCGGTCACGTCGGCGACGACCGTCGTGTCCGCCGCGCCGCGGTACAACCTCAGCAAGGCCGTGGTGGGCTCGACCCTGCGGTCGGACGTGCCGGGGCCGGACGGCACCCCCGGCGTGCAACTGCGCTACCCGATCACCGTCGACTGGCAGTCCCCCGTCCCCGGGCAGGGCCTGCTCGGCTTCGAGCGGAGCACGGGCGACATGCACTTCACCGACGACCTGTCCCACCTGCTCGGCGACCGACCGTCGGGTGCGGTGCTCTGGAACGGCGGTCGACCCGCCTGCGGCCGCAACGGCGAGGACGGCGTGCAGTTCGGCGGTCTGCCGGGCGGCCGCGGCGGAGGCGACCGAGCCGTGGCCGACTCCGGCACCGTCACCTGCACGCAGGCAGCGCCCGGCGGCGAGGTCGACGTGACGATCCACGGCGCCGTGACGGACGCCGCGCGCATGCCGGGGCGCAACATCGGCGGCGGCCCGATCAGCGGCGGCGCGAAGCCGTACGTCGTGAGCGGGTGGATCTCGCTGTGGATGCCCACCCCGTCGGTGCCGACGTCCGTCGAGTCGGTGAACACCTTCACGCCGCTGCAGACGACCTCGGTCAGCGGGACCCCGAACTTCCCCGGCGGCGCGGAGCCGACGGCCGACAACAGCGCCCGGCGGAACCTCGTCGAGCTCGGACCGGGCAGCGCAGGCAAGCGGCTCTGGCGCCTCGGGAGCGACGGCAGCGGCGTGACCGCCGGATCGGCGAAGGACGGGGACCCGTGGGCCACGGGCGGCACCCGACTCCGCAGTGACGTCACGATGGCGAACACCGGTCTCGCACCCTTCCGCGGCGCAGCGCTCTGCGACACCTTCGACCGCCGGACGCAGCGCCTGACGACGGTGGCAGGGCGGGCTCCTGCGTGGTCGAGCGGCCTCGAGCACGCGCACGTGCAGTACGCCGCGTACGACATGGCGTCACCGGCGGCAGGCCAGGTCCGCACCTGCGACGACGACGACGGCCCCTGGTTCGACGACCCGGCGGAGGTCCCCGGCGGCATCGCGGCGGTCGGGGCGGTCCGCGTCACCGGCGACCTGGCCGGCGGCGCGAGCGGCGGTCTGTACTCCACGGTGACGACGCAGCGCGCGCCCGACGGGACCCGGGTGTACGACTTCGGGCACGCCCGCTTCGGTGACCACCGGCCCGAGTGGGTGCACGACCACCAGGACCCCGGGCTCGGTGCCGGCGGGCTGGCCGACAGCGTGGTGCTCACCGAGGACCTGGTCCGCGTCGGCAAGGTCGTCGTCGATCCGGGTTCCGCCGCTGCGGACACCCCGGACCGGACGAGCTCGGTCGTCCCCGGCAACACCGTCGACTACGCGCTCCGTCCGACCCTGACGAACGGCTTCGCCGACGGACGCCCCACCGACGTGACCGTCCGTGACGTCCTGCCCGCGCACACCTCGTACGTCGAGGACAGTGCGTCGAGGACCCCCGAGGTCGACACGGTGCCGGGTGCCGACGGCCAGGAGCACCAGCGTCTGACCTGGACGCTGCACGACGTGGAACCGAACAGCCGCATCACCCCGATCACCTACACGGCGCGGATCGACCGCTCGGCGCCGGCCGGTCCGATCAGCAACACGGTGACCGTGGCGTCACCGGCCGACCGGTCCGACGAGCGCTGGCGCACCGCCGAGCGCGGCCTGGAGGTCGTCACCACCGGCGGGGTCGGGGTCGAGAAGCGCACGCCTGCCCCCGTCGTCGTGACCGGCGACGATCCGGAGTGGGACCTCGACGTCACGAACACCGACGACGCCGCGATCGGCGGCCTCGACCTGATCGACGTGCTCCCGCACCACGGAGACGCACGAGGCTCGGACTTCCACGGCACCGTCGGACTCGCGGCGCCGGCCCCCACCGACCCCGACGCCGGTGAGGTCGTCCGGTACACCGACACCGAGGCCGCCGACGTCTCCCCCGACGGTGCCGACCCGAGCAACCAGCCCGGCGGTACGACCCACTGGTGCACCGAGGACGAGTTCGGTGCGAGCGGCTGCCCGGACACACTCGACCGGGTGACCGCCGTCCGGATCGAACGGCAGACGCCGGTCCCCGCCGGCGAGACCGTCACGCACCGGCTCGTGCTCGCGACGAGCGGCGCGCACGACGGCGACCGCTACGTGAACCGGTTCGGCCTGCGGACGTCCGACCTGGCGCTCCCGGTGCAGTCGAACCCGTCGACGGTCCGGGTCGTCGCCGGCATGATCGGTGACCGGGTGTGGGACGACCGGAACGACGACGGCCTGCAGGACGACGACGAGCCCGGCGTCCGTGGCGTCCCCGTCGCCCTCACCGGGACCGACGACCACGGTGACGCGGTCGAGCGGCGGACGACCACCGACGACGAGGGTGGGTACCGGTTCGACGGGCTGCGGCCGGGCGACTACCGCGTGCACTTCACGGCGCCCGACGGCATGCACTTCACCGAGGAGCACGTCGGCGACGACCCGGCGGTCGACTCCGACGCCGGACCGGACGGTGAGACCGCGGCGGTCATGATCGACCGGGTCACGAGCGCGGAGGGTGCGCTCGAGGGGGTACGCCGCGACACGACCGTCGATGCCGGCCTGGTCGAGGCCGGACCCGGCGACGGTGGGGACGGCGGTGGTGGGGACGACGGCGGGGACCCGGGGGCAGGCGACGGGACCGATGGCCCGGGGAACCCCGGTGACGGTGACGGCGGCCGTCCTGGTGGCACCGGTGCCGGTACCAGGGGCGGTGACGCGCCGATCGGCAGCGGTCACGAGCGGACCGGCGCGGCGCAGGCCCTGTCCGCCGGCCGACTCGCCTACACGGGGACGACCGTCGGTGCTGCGGTGGCGCTGGCGCTCGCGCTCCTCGTGCCCGGGCTGACCGTGCTCATCAGCCGACGACGGTCCCGTCGGTCGTCTGACTGACCCGGCGTCCGGCGCTCCGCACGGCGGGGTCGGGTCACCTCCGGGGGGCTCGACCCCGCTGTCGTGCGCCCACCGCTCACCGTCGGGCAGCAGCGGCCCCGGTCGTGCGCCCGTCGGTACGTCGGCGGTCGGCGGTCGGCGGTCGGCGGTCGGCGGTAGCGTCGCCCCGTGGACCCTGCCTCGATGAGCGCCCCGAGCGCAGCAGCTCGAGCGGACGCCCGTGTCGTGGCGGCCTACGACGACCGGGCGGACGAGTACGCCGAGGTCCTCGGGTCCATGGACGCCGTCCACCCCGAGGACCGGACGCTCGTCGAGGACTGGGCGGACACGACGCACGGACTCCTGCTCGACGTGGGATGCGGACCCGGCCACTGGACCGCGCACCTGCACCGTCGTGGCCACGCCGTCATCGGGATCGAGCCCGTACCGCGGTTCGTCGAGCTCGCGCGCGCTGCCGCTCCCGAGGTCGACTTCCGGACCGGGACGATCGAGGCGACAGGTCTGTCCGACGGCGGTGTCGGCGGTGTGCTCTCCTGGTACTCGCTCGTGCACCACCGTCCGGACCGGGTGCCGGTCGCGCTCGCGGAGTGCCGCCGGATCCTGGCACCCGGGGGCGGGCTGCTCGTCGGGTTCTTCGAGGGTCCGACGCTCGAGCCGTTCGACCACGCGGTGACGACCGCCCACCGATGGCCCGTCGAGCGGATGGTCGCTGCGATCGAGGACGCGGGTCTCACGGTCGACGCCGTGCACCGACGCTCCGACGACGGAGCGCGCCCGCACGCGGCCGTCCTCGCGCACCGGGCCTGATCACGGCTGCCATCCCGGAGTGACCAGCCCGGTCTCGTAGGCGAAGACGACCAACTGCGCGCGGTCGCGGGCACCGAGCTTGATCATGGCGCGCGAGACGTGCGTCTTCGTGGTCATCGGACTGACGAAGAGCCGCTCGGCGATCTCCGTGTTGGTCAGGCCGAGGGCGACGAGTTGCATGACCTGGCGCTCGCGTTCAGTGAGGACGTCGAGGGACGGGGCCAGCGCGGACGGCTTCGCGTGCGTTGCGTAGGCGGCGACGAGCGAGCGCGTCGGACCCGGCGACAGCAACGACTCCCCGGCGTGCACGGTACGGACGGCGCGGAGCAGTTCGGCGGGTTCGGTGTCCTTCACGAGGAAGCCGGCCGCACCGCCACGGATCGCCTCGAACACGTACGAGTCCTCCTCGAAGGTGGTGAGGATCACCACGTGCACGCCGTCGAGGTCCGGATCCGCCGAGATGCGCTGGGTCGCGACGAGCCCGTCCGTGCCCGGCATCCGGATGTCCATCAGCACGACGTCCGGACGCTCACGCCGGACCGCCGCGACGGCCGAGTCACCGTCGCCGGCCTCGCCGACCACGGTCATCCCCGGTTCGGCGTCGACCAGGGCGCGGAGCCCGGCGCGGATGAGCACCTGGTCGTCCACGAGCACGACCCGGATGGCCTCGTCGGTGGTCGTCACGATCGCTCCTCGTCCTCGTCCTCGTCCTCGTGCTCGTGCTCGTGCTCGTGCTCGGCCGCGTCCGACGACCGCGCGGCGACGGTCGAGGGCAGTCGTGCGACGACGCGCCACCCGCCGTCCGGCGTGGGTCCGGCCGACAGGGTGCCACCGACGGCGGAGGCCCGCTCGCGCATCCCGATGATGCCGTTGCCGGACGGTCCGAGCAGCGGCGTGACCCGGGCGTCGGCCGGGTCACGGTCCGGGGCCGGGGAGTCCTCGACCGACAGGTCCACGATCTCCGGTCCGAACCGCACCGCGATGCGGGCGCGGTGCTCGGGAGCGTGCTTCATCACGTTCGTCACCGACTCCTGCACGATCCGGAAGGCCGTGCGGTCCGTGGTCCGGTCCACCGGTGCAGGGTCACCGTCGACCGTCGCGCTGATGTCGACCCCGGCCGCGCGTGCCCGCTCGACCAGGTCCGCCAGGCGGTCGAGCCCCGGGACGGGGGTGCGGTCCGCGGCGCCGGGGAGCGGCTCGCTCCCGGCGGACCCGCGGTCGGCCGTTCCGCCGGTCGGTCCGTCCGTCCTGTCAACGACCCGGTCCCCGGACCCGTCGACCGACCGGAGGACCCCGAGGATCGTCCGCAGCTCGACCAGTGCCTCGCGGCTCGTCTCACGGATGTCGGCCAACGAGGTGCGGGTCTGCTCGGGGAGCGCGGACCCCAGGTGGAGCGCGACACCCGCCTGCAGGTTGATGAGCGACATGCTGTGGGCGACGGAGTCGTGGAGCTCACGGGCGATGCGGACGCGCTCGTCACGGGCGCGTTCCTGCTCTGCGGCAGCGCGCCGACGCCGTCGGTCCGCGACGCGGTCGAGACGGACGCGGACGAGCTCCGCCACGGACAGGGTCACCGCTGCCCAGGCGACGGCGAGGACGACCGCGTCGAGGTTCCGCGCGGGTGCACGGCCGAGGAACTCGTCGGCGGTCGGCAGCGCCGTGACGGCCAGTCCGAGCGCGACACCCACTGCGGTGCGGCCCCCGTGCAGCCACGCGTTCACCGCCGCCATCGTCAGCGCGGCCACGAACGGCCCCCGCGGACTGACCAGCAGGGCGTAGCCGATCGTCGTCACGAGTGTCACGGCGAGGACGCCCGTCGGCCACCGCCAGCGCCACGGCAGGACGAGCACCCCGACGACGAGCAGCACGATCGCGAGTGGACCCGGCTGCGCTGCGTCGACGATCGAGGAGCCGAGGACGTGGGTCGCCCAGGGCGGGCCACCGCGAGGGCCGACGGTGTCGGTCGGCCCGTTCGGGAAACGCGCCGCCAGCAGGGTCCCCACGATCTGCACGAGTGCGACCGGCAGCACCCGACCGAACCGGGCGAAGCGACGGACGCCGTCTCGCTGGTCGTCGGTCGCCTCGGCGGCGGCAGTGGGGGTGCGGTGCATGCGTCCGAGCCTAGGGTCGCCTCGGCGGCACGGCATCGGGTCGTGGCAGGAGCTGTGGACTACTCCCACGGGAGTAGTCGGCGGTGCAGGAGGACCGGTCGTACGGCTGCGGGAGCAGGCGGGAGTCGGCCTCCGTGGCGGACGCGGGACGAGCCTCCGGACCGGATGCTGGGAACGTCGCCCGACCGGGCGACACGATCCGCCCAGGAGGCAACCGTGCACACCGCTCTCACCACCTTCGCCGCCGTCGGCCCCCTCGGGCACGGCGGGCCGCCCTTCTTCCTGTTCCCGGCGTTCTTCCTGCTGGTGCTCCTGGCCACCGCCGTCGTGTTCGGCGTCCTGCGTCGCGGCGGCTGGCGGGCGCGGTCCGATGCCCGGGCCGTCCTCGCCGACCGGTTCGCCCGGGGTGACATCGACGCGGACGAGTACCGCTCGCGGCTCGCGGAGCTCAGCCGGAAGTGACCGCCAGCGCCGACGTGATCGTCGCCACGGTGTCGTCGACCGACCCCTCGATGGACACCGCGACGACGGTCTCGTCGGGCTGGGGCCGCTCGAGGGTCGCGAACTGCGAGTCGAGCAGCGACGACGGCATGTACTCGTGGTGACGGTGCGCCTGGCGCTCGGCGATGAGGTCGTGCGACCCGTCGAGGAAGGCGATCACCAGGTCGGGTGCCGCGCTGCGCAGCCGGTCGCGGTAGACGCGCTTCAGCGCGGAGTTCGCCATGACGCACCGGCGCCCCGACGCCTGCACCTCGGCGATCCGTGCCGCGCAGGCGTCCAGCCACGGCCATCGGTCCTCGTCGGTCAGCGGCGTACCCTGCCGCATCTTCTCCTTGTTGGCGGCCGGGTGGAGGTCGTCGGCGTCGACGAACGTGCTCGGCTGGCCCTGCTCGGCGAGCGCGTCGGCCAGCGCCTGACCGATCGTGGACTTGCCCGAGCCGGAGACACCCATCACGAGCACGGGCGGGAGGACGTCGTGGTCGGTCATCCCTCCACAGTACGGGTCGTCCGCTTCCCGTCCCCAGTTGACCGGATCCCCGTGCCGACCCCAGGTGTCGGTCGTACCGTGGGCCGCGACACGTCAGGACGAAGGAGACTCAGGTGGCGGACAACGAACAGCACGACGACGGCGGCACGGCGAACATCGGTGTCGTCGGTCTGGCGGTGATGGGGTCGAACCTGGCCCGCAACCTCGCCTCGCGCGAGGGCAACACGGTCGCGGTGTACAACCGCACCTACGCGCGCACCCAGGAGTTGCTGGACGAGCACGGCGACATGGGGTTCATCGCGTCCGAGGACATCGACGGCTTCGTCGCGTCGCTGTCGAAGCCGCGCACCGCGATCATCATGGTGCAGGCGGGCAAGGGCACCGACGCCGTCATCGAGCAGCTCGCCGACCGTTTCGAGGAAGGCGACATCATCGTCGACGGCGGCAACGCCAACTTCCACGACACCATCCGCCGCGAGCACGACCTGCGTGAGCAGGGCCTGAACTTCGTCGGCACCGGCATCTCGGGTGGCGAGGAGGGCGCGCTGAAGGGCCCGTCGATCATGCCCGGCGGCTCGGACGAGGCGTGGGAGACCCTCGGCCCGATCCTGAAGTCGATCGCCGCGGTGGCCGAGGGCGAGCCGTGCGTGACGCACATCGGTACCGACGGCGCCGGTCACTTCGTCAAGATGGTCCACAACGGCATCGAGTACGCGGACATGCAGTTGATCGCCGAGTCCTACGACCTGCTCCGTCGTGCCGGCGGACACTCGGTCGACGAACTCGTCCAGATCTACGAGAAGTGGAACGAGGGCGACCTCGAGTCCTACCTGATCGAGATCACCGGCGAGGTCCTCAAGCAGCAGGACGCCGACTCCGGGAAGCCGCTCGTCGACGTCATCCGTGACGAGGCCGGTTCCAAGGGCACGGGTGTGTGGACGGTGCAGAACGCGGTCGGGCTCGGCATCCCCGTCTCCGGCATCGGTGAGGCTGTCTTCGCCCGCGCGGTGTCCTCGAAGCCGTCGCAGCGCGCAGCCGTCCAGCGCTCCGTGACGAACCGACCGGACGTGGTCGACGTCCCCGACACGTTCGAGGACGACGTCCGGGCCGCGCTGTACGCGTCGAAGGTGGTCGCGTACGCGCAGGGCTTCGACCTCATCATCGCCGGGGCGAAGGAGTACGACTGGGACATCGACCTCGGCGCGGTCGCGAAGATCTGGCGCGGTGGCTGCATCATCCGCGCCCAGTTCCTCAACCGCATCGTCGAGGCGTACGACAAGAACCCCGCGCTCGAGAGCCTGCTGGTCGACCCGTACTTCGCGGACGCCGTCGCCGAGGGCGAAGCGGCCTGGCGTCGCATCGTCGGCATCGCCGCTGCGTCCGGCATCCCCGCCCCGGGGTTCTCGTCCGCGCTGGCGTACTTCGACTCGCTCGCGTCCGATCGACTGCCGGCGGCGCTCATCCAGGGGCAGCGTGACTTCTTCGGAGCGCACACCTACCAGCGCGTCGACAAGGACGGCACGTTCCACACGCTGTGGTCCGAGGACGGCCGGCGCGAGGTCGAGCAGGAACCCTCCACGCACTGACCCGGTCGGGCAGCAGGCCCCGTCGGACGGCGGGGCCTGCTGCCGCAGAGTCGACGGGGCGTGTTCCCGCCGGGTCGGCGGGGCCTGCTGCCGCAGAGTCGGCGGGGCGTGCTCCCGCCGGGTCAGCGGGGCGTGCTGCCGCCCGGCCGGAGGAGGCAGCTGCCGCGGCCGGTCGGTCGATCCGTTCGGCCCCGGGGCCGGACACGGGCGACGCGGTCAGGCCACGATCCGCTCCCGCGCGAGGTCGGCGACGAGTCGCTCGAGCCGAGGTCCCCGTCCGAGCAGCCGTCGGGACCCGGGCGACGAGCGGACGAAGAACGTCGCGACGGCAGCGGAGTCGTCCGGTCGGACGTAGTGCATCGCCACGGCGCTCGCGTCGCGCTCCCCCGGGACGTCCTCGACCCCGACGTGCACCATCCGGCTCCAGCGGATCACGAGCAGCCGCGTCGCCCGGCGCTCCTCGAGTTCCCAGAGCGACGCCTCGGTGGCTCCGAACGCCCAGGTCACGCGCTCGCCCAGGGTGACCTCGGGGCGGGCCCGCAGCACGTCCTGGCGCAGTTCCGGTGTCGGCGCCGCGGGGACCAGCCAGACCGTCGGGTCGATGCGACGGATGGCCAGTGCGAGCGCTTCGTCCGCGCGTCGCCGACGGATCGCGCGGGCGCGGACGACGGCGACGACGAGCCCGACCACGCCGACGGAGATCGCGACGAGCTCGGCGATGCCGAGGAACGCCAGGTCGGTCTGCGGCGCTGCCGCCACGACCACGATGCGGCTGACGACGAGCGCGGTCCAGACACCGACGAGGGTCCACCGCAGGACCGCGAACCGGCGGCCAGCGCTCCCCGGCGTCCGCGGCCGGTGCGCGCGGCGGCCGCTGGGCACGCGGTCTGGTCGGTCCAACACGCTCCCGATCCTCGCACGGCCGCGGTCGGCGGCGCTGTCCCGGAGCGGCGCACGACCGACGAACCCGGCGCGGAGCGGGACCGAGGCGTCCACCGCCGTGCTGTTGTCAGCCCATCCGCGGTGGCGCCGACCTACGCTGCACGGGTGAGCACGTCAGCGGCACCGACCACCGAGCAGGCACCGACCCCGACCCCGGTCAGTCGCCCGGCCCTGCTCGCCGCGGTCTGCGGCGTGATCGCGATCGCCGCGTTCCTGGCGGTCGCCGAGCTCGGAGCACTGCTGCTCGGCGGGGCGGGCAGTCCGCTGGTGGCCGTCGGCTCCGCCGTGATCGACCTCGCTCCCCCGGCGGCGAAGGACCTGATGGTCGGCCTGTTCGGCACCGGGGACAAGGTCGCCCTCTTCGTGCTCATGGCTGTGGTCACGGCCGCGGTCAGCGCTGGCGCCGGTGTGCTCGAACGTGCCCGCCCGCCGTTCGGCGCGCTCGTCCTCGCGGCCGGTGCGGTCCTCGCGCTGATCGCCGTCACCACCCGATCGGGCAGCGGCACGTGGGACGGAGCGCCCACGGTCCTCGGCGTCGCAGCCGCGATCGTCGTGCTCCGCGTGCTCCTGCGTCGCCTCCGCCGGTGGGAGGCAGCGACCGCCGCGCCGTCGGCCTCGCCCCGCCCCGCGGCGACCGAGCGGCGCACCTTCCTCGTGTGGAGCGCGACGACGGCCGTGGCGGCGATCGTCGTGGGAGGAGCGTCGCGAGCCGGCACCGCGGCGGTGCAGGCCGCCGCAGCGGCACGGCGGGCGGTCCGGCTGCCGCGTGCGGCGACGACCGCGCCCGCCGTTCCCGGGGGCGCGTCCCTCGACGTCGACGGGATCACGCCCTACGTCACCCCGAACGCCGACTTCTACCGGATCGACACCGCGCTGCGGGTCCCGTCCGTCGACCCCGCAGACTGGTCGCTCCGCATCCACGGCGCCGTCGACCGCGAGGTCGAGCTGACGTGGGACGAGCTGCTGGCACTCCCGCTGCAGGAGCACATGGCCACGCTCAGCTGCGTGTCGAACGAGGTCGGCGGCGACCTGATCGGCAACGCGCTGTGGCTGGGCTACCCGATCCGTGAGCTGCTCGCTCGTGCGGGTGTCCAGGACGGTGCCGACATGGTGCTGTCCCGCAGCATCGACGGGTTCTCCGCGGGCACGCCGCTGGACGTGCTGCAGGACGAGGGCACAGCTGCGCTGCTCGCGATCGGGATGAACGGCGAACCGCTGCCGGCCGAGCACGGGTTCCCGGTGCGGATGGTGGTCCCCGGGCTGTTCGGGTACGTCTCCGCGACGAAGTGGGTGACGGAGCTCGAGGTCACCCGCTTCGCCGACGCCCAGGGCTACTGGACACCCCGCGGGTGGTCGGAGCGCGGGCCGGTGAAGCTCGAGTCGCGGATCGACACCCCTCGCGGCGGTGCCTCGGTGACCGCCGGGCAGCAGGTCGCGGTCGCCGGCGTCGCGTGGCAGCCGCACACCGGCGTGAAGGCCGTGCAGGTCCGCATCGACGACGGCGCGTGGCAGGACGCCACGCTCGCCGACTCCGTCTCGGCCGACACCTGGCGACAGTGGGTGTACCGCTGGACGCCCGACGCCGGCTCGCACACGATCCGGGTCCGGGCGGTCAGCGCCGACGGTCAGGTGCAGACGAGCGTCGAGCGGCCGCCGGCGCCGAACGGCGCGACCGGGTGGCACACGGTGCAGGTCAGCGCCGGCTGACCCCGCTGCCGATGCCGTCGCTGCCGCTGCCGGGCGCCGCGACGACCGTCACGAGGTCCATGCCCGGTCCGTCCTCGTGCCGGCGTCCGAAGCCACGCTGCTCGTAGAAGGCAGCTCGGCCCCGAGCCGCGAAGAGCTGCACGTCGTCGACCCCACGACGGCGCGACTCGTCGACGAGCCGCGCGAGCACCTCGCCGCCGACGCCCCGGCCGCGCGCGTCCTCCGCCACGATCATCTCGGTCACGAAGGCGTGCAGGGCGCCGTCGCTGATCAGCCGACCGATGCCGACCAGACGTCCCGTCTCGTCGCGTGCGCTGCACACCACCCAGCTGCCGGCCAGCGCCCGACGGAACCGTTCGAGGTCCCACGCACCCCACCCGGTCTCGTCGTACAGGGCCCGGAACTCCGCTGCGGTCGGCAGTGCGAACGAGTACTCCACACCGCGACGGTACCGCGGCGGACGAGTGTCAGGCGGGGAGCTCCGCGACGATGCACGTGCCCTCGACCTGGTCGTCGGACTCGACCGTCACGGTGAACCCGGCACCCTCGAACAGCGCAGCGGACTGCGGCGCCTGCGTCGACGAGACCTCGATGACGACCGCGCCGCCCGGGCGCAGCCACTCCCCCGCTCCCGCGGCCACGCGCCGGTGCACGTCGAGCCCGTCCGGCCCACCGTCCAGCGCGATGCGCCGCTCGTGCTCCCGCGCCTCGGCCGGCATGGTGGCCAGCGCGTCCGACGGCACGTACGGTGCGTTCACCGCGATGACGTCGACGACACCGCGGAAGCGCTCGGGCAACGGCGCGAACAGGTCGCCCAGGACGACGATCCCCCGGTCGCCGATGTTCTCCGCCGCGACGTCGACGGCGTCCGCGTCGATGTCCGCCGCGACGAGGTCGAGTGCGCCGACCCGTCCGAGCAACGCCACCGAGATCGCCCCGACACCGCAGCACAGGTCGACGACCCGGTCGTAGCGGTGCAGGCGTCGCGCGGCCTGCTCGGCGACGACGGTGGTGCGGGTCCGCGGCACGAAGACCCCCGGGACGACCCGGACACGGTGCCCGTCGAACGCGGCCCAGCCGAGCACGACCTCGAGCGGCTCACCGCCGAGTCGCCGCTGCACGAGCCCGCGCAGCTTCACCGGATCGCCGTCGCCGGCCTCGAGCAGCAGGTCGGCCTCGTCCTCGGCGAACACGCTGCCCGTCGCCCGCAGACGGGCAGCCAGGGCACCGCGTGCCGGGTGGACGGGAGGCACGGCTCAGCCCGCCGGCCGGGTCACGCCCGACACGCGTCCGGTCCGCCTACGCGGCACCGTCGAACATGGAGGTCACGGACCCGTCGTCGAAGACCTCGTGGATCGCGCGGGCGATGAGCGGCGCGATCGGCAGGACCTCGAGGCGGTCCCAGCGCTTGTCCTCGGGCAGGGGCAGCGTGTCGGTGACGACGACGCGGTCGATGAACTCGCTCTGCAGCAGCTCGGTGGCCGGGTCGGAGAACACGGCGTGGGTCGCCGCGACGACCACGCCGGTCGCGCCGGCGTTCTTCAGCGCCTCGGCGGCCTTCGCGATGGTGCGGCCGGTGTCGATGAGGTCGTCGACGAGCAGGCACACGCGGCCGGAGACGTCACCGACGATCTCGTGCACGGACACCTGGTTCGGCACGAGCGGGTCGCGCCGCTTGTGGATGATCGCCAGCGGAGCACCGAGCTTCTCGGACCAGATGTCGGCGACGCGCACACGGCCCATGTCGGGCGACACCACGGTCAGGGTCTCCGGGTCGAGGATCTGCTGGAAGCGCTCGAGCAGGACGGGCATGGCGAACAGGTGGTCCACGGGGCCGTCGAAGAAGCCCTGGATCTGTGCGGCGTGCAGGTCGACGCTCATGATGCGGTGGGCACCGGCGGCCTTGAACAGGTCGGCGACGAGCCGGGCCGAGATCGGCTCGCGCCCGCGGCCCTTCTTGTCCTGGCGCGCGTAGGGGTAGAAGGGCGCGACGACGGTGATGCGCTTCGCCGAGGCACGCTTCAGGGCGTCGACCATGATGAGCTGCTCCATGAGCCACTCGTTGATGGGCGCGGTGTGCGACTGGATGACGAACGCGTCGCAACCGCGGACCGACTCGTCGAAGCGGGCGTAGAGCTCACCGTTCGCGAAGGTCCGGGCATCGGTCGGCACCAGGTCGACTCCGAGCTCGTCGGCGATCTGCGCCGAGAGTTCCGGGTGCGCCCGGCCCGACACGAGGACGAGTCGTTTCTGGCCCGTGGTCTTGATTCCGGACAAGTGCGGTGCTCACTCCCTGACCCGCTCGGGGTCGTCTCGATCGACCCGACCGCCGTCAGATCTGTTCGCCGTGCGCGCGCCGAGCCGCCTCGGCCGCCGGCGAACCGGGTCGGTGTTCCTCGACCCATCCGTCGGTGTTGCGCTGCGGGGCGTAGCTGATCGCCAGCGACCCGGCCGGTACGTCCTTGCGGACGGTCGTACCCGCGCCGGTGTACGCCCCGTCACCAATCCTAACCGGGGCGACGAACACGTTGTGCGAGCCCGTGCGGACGTTCGACCCGACCTCGGTGCGGTGCTTGTGCACGCCGTCGTAGTTCGCGGTGATCGTGTTGGCCCCGATGTTCGAGTCCTCGCCGACCTCGGCGTCACCGATGTACGACAGGTGCGGGACCTTGCTGCCGCGGCCGATCACCGCGTTCTTCGTCTCGACGAACGTGCCGATCTTGCCGTGCTCGCCCAGGACCGTCCCCGGTCGCAGGTAGGCGAAGGGACCGACCGTGGCGCCGTCGCCGATGACCGCCAGCGTCGCGTCGACGCGGTTCACGACCGCGCCGGCTCCGACCTCGGTGTCGCGGAGCGTGGTGTCCGGTCCGACCACCGCGCCGGCGGCGATCGCCGTCGCCCCGACGAGCTGCGTGCCGGGGAGGATCTCGGCGTCGGCCTCGACGGTGACGTCGACGTCGATCCACGTGGTCGCCGGGTCCTGCACGGTGACACCGGCGAGCTGGTGCCGACGGACGATGCGGGCGTTGAGCTCACGCGCCGCGTCGGCGAGCTGCGCGCGGTCGTTGATGCCGGCGACGAGCCACGGGTCGGTCAGCGTGACGACGTCGATCGCTCCCCCGCGCGCGGCGACGAGCGACGGGACGTCGGTGACGTACTTCTCGCCCTGCGCGTTGGCCGTGGTGAGCGAGGGCAGCACCGCACGCAGGTGGGTCACGTCGAACGCGTAGATGCCGGCGTTCGCCTCGGTGATGGCCCGTTCGGCCTCGGTGGCGTCCTTGTGCTCGACGACGCGCACGAACGCCCCGGCGGCGTCGCGGACGACCCGGCCGAGCCCCGTCGGGTCCGGGGCGATCGCACTGACCAGGGTCACGGCGTTGCCGGCGTGCGCGTCCACGAGGCGTCGGAGCGACGCCGTGTCGAGCAGCGGGACGTCCCCGGAGAGCACCACGACCGAGCCGTCGAAGTCCGCCGGGAGCGCCTGCACCGCGACCTCGACGGCGCGTCCGGTGCCGGGGACCTCGTCCTGGTCGACCACGATCGCCCCGGGGGCACGCTCGGCGACCTCGGCCGCGACGCGCTCGCGCTCGTGCCGCACGACCACGGCGACGTGCTCCGGCTCGATCGAGGACGCCGTGCGCAGCACGTGCGCCAGCAGGGGCAGGCCGGCGAGGCGGTGCAGCACCTTCGGGGTGGACGACTTCATGCGCGTGCCCTGCCCGGCGGCGAGGACGACGACGGCGATCCGCTGGTCGGTCATGCACCCATCCTGGCGCATGTGCTCCGACCGGGTGCTCGACCCGCACCGGCAGCGCCGGCCCGGCGTGGGGAGAGCGGACCGTGCGCTACGCCCGCGCGGGCTCCCGCTGCACGAACGCCATGAGCACGAGGCCCGCGACGAGGACCACGACCACGCCGATGATCCCGTACCGCGTCGAGCCGCCGATCGTCACCGCGATGCCGAACAGCGCCGGCGCGAGGAACGACGCCGCTCGCCCGGTCGTCGCGTAGAGGCCGAAGAGCTCGCCCTCGCGTCCCTGGGTGGCGAGTCGTGCCAGGTACGCCCTGGACGACGACTGCACCGGCCCGACGAAGATCGCCAGCGTGAGCCCGAGCACCCAGAACCCGGCCGTCGCGCTCCCGATCAGGAACACCCCGATGCCGGTGAGCGCGAGCCCGACGAGCGCGACCGTGATGACCGCCCGGGAACCGAAGCGGTCGTCGAGCCGCCCGGAGGCGAAGGTCGCGACACCCGCCACCACGTTCGCCGCGATCGCGAAGAGGATCACCTGCGACGGGCTGAAGCCGAACACCTGCGCGGCGACGATGCCGCCGAAGGTGAAGACCGCACCGACGCCGTCGCGGAACACGGCACTCGCGAGCAGGAAGACCAGGACGTTGCGGCGTTCCCGCCACAGCCGGGCGACGTGCCGTCCGAGGTCACGGTAGGCGCTGAGCAGACCGCCCGTGCGCGAACGGTCCGGCGCCGCCTCGGGCACGGTCAGGAAGAGCGGGACCGAGCTGACCGCGAGCCACACCGCGGCGATCCCGATCGCGACCCGGACGTCCCACGACCCGGACGCGACGGTCGACGGCAGCTGCAGCAGGCCGGCGACCCCCTCGGTGCCGAAGTCCTGGATGCAGAGCAGGAGCAGGACGACGAGCAGCACGATCCCGCCGAAGTACCCGGCCGCCCAGCCGATCGCCGAGACACGGCCGGTCTGCGGGCCCGACGCCACCTGGCCGAGCATCGCGTTGTAGCCGACGGTGGCGACCTCGTACGCGACGGTCCCGATGCCGAGGAGCGCTGCGCCGAGCACCAGGTACGGCTGCTGCGGCGCGACGAACACCATCGCCCCGATCGACAGCGCCACCCCGATCGTCCCGATGAGCACGGACCGGCGGCGGTGCCCGGACGAGTCCGCCAGCCGCCCCACCGCAGGTGCGACGAGCGCCACGACGATCCCCGCCAGGGTCAGGGCCGTCGACACCGTCGCGGCGTTGTGCGCCAGCTCCCGCTCGACCGTCTGCGCAGCGGCCGTCGACGAGTCCTCGGCAGCGACGAGCCGCGGGTCGACGAACGCCCGGCTCGCCAGGTAGGTGCTGAAGACGAAGGTGGTGACGACGGCGGTGAACGCCGAGGACCCCCAGTCCCAGAGCGCCCAGGACACGAGTGCCCGCCGGTCGGTGCGTCGCGGCACTGCCGCCGCCGGTGTCGCGGTCATGGCCGAACCGTAGCGCGTCGCGGTGTCGCGGCGGGGCCGACCCGGCCACGGCTCGCCGTGGTGACCGGACGACGGACGGGAGGACGGCACTCGCCGGCACCGCGCCTCCCGTCCGTCGACCGCTCACCGGACGGCGCGACCCGCGTCGCGCACGTCGGCTCGCGTCCTCACGCGCCCGCGGGCACGCCGTTCGGGTAGACGACGGACTTGAGCGAGGCCGGGTCGGTGTCGCTCTCGAGGGCCTCGCGGACCGCGTCGAGTCCGAAGCGCCCGGTGACGAGCGCGTCGAGGTCGACCTGGCCCGACGCGACCAGACCGATCGCGACCGGCCAGGTGTTCGTGTAGCGGAAGATGCCGGTGACCGTCACCTCGAGGTTCTGGATGTGCTCGACGGGCAGCACCATCTCGGAGTTGCCGAGGCCCACGAGCACCGCCGCGCCGGCCGGTCCGACGGCCTTGATGCCGTCCGAGACGGCACGGGGCGCACCGCTGGCGTCGATGAAGGCGTCGACGGGGACGATGTCCGACGTGACGTCCACCGAGACGGGGTCGACGACCTCGGTGGCGCCGAAGGACAGCGCACGCTCGCGCCGCTCGGGGACGAGGTCGCTGACGACCACGCGCGTCGCGCCGAACGCCCGGGCGACCTGGGCGCAGATGACCCCGATCGGACCGGCACCGGCGATCAGGACGCTCGAGCCGGGCACGATGCCGGCCTTGCGCGCCGCGGCGATGCCGACGGACAGCGGCTCGAGCAGTGCGCCGGCCTCGAAGGACACCGTGTCGGGCAGGGCGTGCGCGAACTCGGCCTCGATCGTCACGTACTCCGCGAAGGCACCGTCGACCGGCGGTGTCGCGTAGAAGCGCATGTGCGGGCAGAGGTTGTAGCGGCCGGCCAGGCACTGCGCGCAGCGGTGGCAGGGGCGCTGGGGCTCGACGGCGACGCGCTCGCCGACGCGGGCGGGGTCGACGCCCTCGCCGACCGCGGCGATCGTGCCGGAGAGCTCGTGGCCGAGGACGAGGGGCTCCTCGACGACGAAGTCGCCGATGCGGCCGTGGCGGTAGTAGTGGACGTCGGAGCCGCAGACGCCGACGGCGGCCACGCGGACGAGCACGTCGCCGGGGGCGACCTCGGGGACGGGGCGGTCCTCGATCGTCAGGTCCTCGGTGCCGAGCAGGACGCTCGCGCGCTGGGTGTCGGAGGTGGTGCTCATGCGGATCTCGCTTCCTCGACCGCGTCGTCGCGGTCGGCTGTGGTGTGGTCGGTGTCGGTCGCGCGGGTCCCGGTCGCGCCGGTCGTGGTCGCGCCGCTCGGGCCGGTCGTGGTCGCGCCGCTGGTGGTCGGGAGGGCCCCGTCGCGCAGCAGGTCGGCGAAGCCGAGCTCGGCGGCGCCCCGGACGAGGACGTCACGGCCGAGCTCCGCCGGCACGATGCGCAGCCGGTCGGTCATCGCGGCCATCGTCTGCGCCCGGACGTCGTCCTCGACGCGGTCCCCCACGTGCCCGAGCAGCACGCCGAGGAAGCCGCCGAGCACGACGACCTGCGGGTCGACGGTGTGGATGGCGTTCCGGATCGCGGTCGCGAGCGCGGTCGCCTGGCGGTCCACGACCCGTTCGACCGCGTCGTGCCCCTCGGCCAGGGCGGCGGCGAGGGCGTCCAGGTCGTCGGGCGCGGTCCGGGTCACCGCGGTGAGGGCCCCGCGTGAAGCCTCGGTCTCCAGGCACCCGATCGCCCCGCAGTGGCAGCGGATGCCGTTCGCCGCGACGAAGGTGTGCCCGAGCTCGCCCGCGTACCCGTCCGCGCCGCTGAACGGGCGGCCGGCGCTGACGATCCCGCCGCCGATGCCGCTGGCGCCGCCGTTGAGGTACACGAGGTCGTCGACGCCGCGCGCGCTGCCGTAGAGCCGTTCGGCCCACGCACCGACGTTCGCGTCGTTCGCCGCGCGGACGGGCAGCCCGAGACGCTCGGCGAGGGGCCCGGCGAAGGGCTCGTCCCGCCAACCGAGGTGCGGGGCGTCGCGGACGACCCCGTCCTCGACCCGGACGATGCCCGGCACCGCGACGCCCACACCGACGAGCCGCAGTGCCGGATCGGCGCGTGCGGTCAGCGTGGCGAGGACACGGGCCACGGCGTCGATCGCTGCGGCGGCACCGGGCACGCTCGACTGCGGTTCGACGAGGCGGTCGCGCACGGTGCCGTCGAGCGCGACGAGCGCCACCGCGACGGCGTCGATCTCCACGGTCACCGCGGCGGCCACGACGTCGCGCGATGCCCGGACGACGGCGCTCGGCCGACCGACCCCGGCGGGACGGTCCGCCCCGGCTCCCGGGAGTTCCTCGTGCACGAGCCCCTGCTCGACGAGCTCCCCGACGAGCGCCAGGACCGTCGAACGGTTGAGTCCCGTCCGACGGGTGAGCTCGGCACGGGTGACCGGCCCGCCCTCGTGCACGATGCGGAGGACGCGCGCGACGTTCCCGGGCGTGGTCGTGGCCGACCTGGCCATGGGTCCTCCTCGTGGTGGTGTGGTGTGGTGTGGTGTGGGGGGGCGAGTCTCGGCTCGGCGGACACCTTCGCGGGTTCGGCACCGCGGAACTGTCCGCGGTGCCGAGTCTCGCGGGTCCGTCCGTACCCGCGCGCGGCTCAGCGCGAGCGGGAGAACGCGGCGTCGAACGCGGCGTCCGGTGGGGCGATCGTCCCCAGGCGACGCACGAACGCGAGCGCCTCGGGGCCGCCGACCAGTCGGTCCATGCCGGCGTCCTCCCACTCGACGCTCGTCGGGCCGTCGTACCCGATGTGGTTCAGCACGCGGAACACCCGCTCCCACGGCACGTCCCCGTGCCCGGCGGAGACGAAGTCCCACCCACGACGGGGGTCGCCCCACGGCAGGTGCGATCCGAGTCGACCGTTGCGGCCGTCGAGCTGCTTCACCGACTCCTTGCAGTGCACGTGGTACACCCGGTCGGCGAAGTCGAGCAGGAACGCGGCGGGGTCGAGGTCCTGCCACACGAAGTGCGACGGGTCGAAGTTGAACCCGAACGACGGGCGGTCCCGGAACACCTCGAGCGCCCGCTTCGCGGTCCAGTAGTCGTAGGCGATCTCGGACGGGTGCACCTCGAGCGCGAAGCGGACGCCGACCTCCTCGAACACGTCGAGGATCGGCGACCAGCGGTCGTGGAAGTCCTGGTACCCGGCCTCGATCATCGCCGGGGGCACGGGCGGGAACCCGGCGACGGTCTTCCAGATCGAGGATCCCGAGAATCCGGTCACGGTCGACACCCCGAGCGCAGCGGCCGCACGGGCGGTCCACTGCAGCTCCTCCGCCGCCCGCTGCCGGACGCCCTCGGGGTCGCCGTCGCCCCACACGTGCGGCGCGAGGATGTCCTCGTGCCGCTGGTCGATCGGGTCGTCGCAGACGGCCTGGCCGGTCAGGTGGTTCGCGATCGTCCAGACCTGCAGTCCGTTGCGCTCCAGGACCGCCTTCCGGTCGGCCACGTACGCCGGGTCCGTCGCGGCGCGTCGGACGTCCAGGTGGTCGCCCCAGCAGGCGATCTCCAGCCCGTCGTAACCCCACTCGCCCGCCAGCCGTGCGACCTCCTCGAAGGGCAGGTCCGCCCACTGCCCGGTGAACAGGGTCACCGGCCTGGTCGAGCGGCCGCCGCCGTCCGGCCTGGAGGCGCCGCTCGCCCCGGTCTCGCCGGTTCCGTCCGTCGTCGTCATCGTCGTCGTCCTTCCTCGCCTGTCGTGTCGTGTCGTGTCGCGTCGTGCTGCTGCTGCTGCTGCTGCTGCTGCTGCTGCTGCTGCTGCTGCTGCTGCTGCCGAGTCTGGCTCACCAGGACCCGGGGGTGGCACCGGCCGGCACGGTGTCGGGGCGGTCGACGCGCGACCGGACCTCGACCACGGTGTGCTCGCGGGCCGCGGTGGAGACCGCCTCCATCACCTCGAGCACGTGGAACGCGAGGTCGCCGGACGCGCGGTGCGGGCGATCCGTCGCGATCGCGTGCGCCATGTCGGCCAGGCCGTAGCCGCGTCCGGCGTCGGCGTACCCGGCGCTCGTCGGCAGGTCCCGCCACTCGCGGGTGGCTGCGTCGGCGATCGACACGGTGTCGGAGAACCGGTTCGGGTCGGGGACGCCGAGGGTGCCCGCGGTGCCGAACACCTCGAACAGCGGCGCCCTGGTGGCCCAGACCTCGAACGACACCGTGACGGTCGAGACGACGCCGTCCGCGTGCTCGAGGACGGCGACGACGTGCGTGTCGATGTCGACCCGGAGCGGGGTGCCGGCCGCGGGGCCGGTCGCGATGGTGCGCTCGCGGTCCGACCGGGTCGAGGCTCCGCTGACCCGGACGACCGGGCCGAAGAACGACACGAGGCTCGTCAGGTAGTACGGCCCCATGTCGAGCAGCGGGCCGCCGCCGGGCTGGTAGTAGAACGCCGGCGCCGGGTGCCAGAGCTCGTGCCCGGGCGCCGACCACGACACGGCGGCGCCGACCGGGGTGCCGATCGCGCCGCTGTCGAGCGCCTGCCGCGCCGTCTGGATCCCGGTGCCGAGCACGGTGTCCGGCGCGCTGCCCACCCGCAGGCCCGAGCGACGGGCGAGGTCGAGCACGGGGCGCGCCTCGGCCGTCGACATCGCCAGCGGCTTCTCGCCGTACACGTGCTTGCCGGCCTCGAGCGCCCGCGTGGCGATCTCGGCGTGGGCCGCCGGGATCGTCAGGTTGAGCACGACGTCGACGTCGTCCGCGGCGATCAGCTCGTCGACCGAGGAACCGCGGACGCCCTGCGTCTCGCCCACCGACCGTGCCCGGGCCACGTCGATGTCCGCGACGGCGGTGAGCTCGAGCCCGGGCAGTGCCGGGAAGTGCTCGAAGTACTGCTGGCTGATGACGCCGACCCCGACGACACCGACCTTCATCGGGCTGCCCACAGGAGTCCCCTCTCGATGATCGTGCGGAGCGGCTGCGACTCGACGACCTCGAGCCGGTGCCCGGGTGCCGAGACGAACACGCGTCCCTGCCCCCACTGCCGGGTCCAGATCGCCGGCGCGGTGACCGGACGGTTCCAGGCGTCGAAGTCCCGGGCCTCCTGCGTCGTCGTCGCCAGCACGTCGTTGTACTCGTCGGAGAGCACCCAGTACTGCTCGGTCACGAGGTCGAAGTCCTCGATGCCCTGCGTGATCGGGTGCTCGTGCCCGGCCTCGGTGATGTGCACCGTGTACGGGATGTAGTTGTCGGACTGCTCGCCGGTGCGCTCGGACGGGTGCTTGCCCGCGTGGTGCGCGAACTGCCCGCCGACCATGTGCAGGTAGTCGGCGGTGTTCCGGAAGGCGTCCGCGATCCCGCCGTGCCACCCGGCGAGCCCGGCGCCGCCGAGCACCGCCTGCTGCAGTCCCGCGAACTCGTCGTCGGCGATCGTCGACATCGTGACGACCTGGACGATCAGGTCGACGTCCGCCATCACGGACTCGTCGGCGTACACGGCCGTCGAGTCCGACACGCGGACGTCGAAGCCGTTGTCGCGCAGGAAGGGGACGAACAGGTCGGTGGTCTCGACGGGCATGTGCCCGTCCCACCCGCCACGGACGACCAGCGCTCGCTTCGTCGTGTCGGCCATCAGATCGCCGTCCAGGCGCTGCCGTCGGACGCGCTGCGCTCGACCGCGTCGAGGACGCGCTGCACGTGCAGGCCGTCGGCGAACGACGGCGAGGGGTCGGTGCCCGCGACGATCGCCCGCACGAGGTCGGCGACCTGGTGGCTGAAGGTGTGCTCGTAGCCGATGAGGTGCCCGGTCGGCCACCAGGCGGCCATGTACTCGTGCTCCGGCTCGGTGACGAGGATGCGACGGAAGCCCTGCTCCCCCGCGGGCGCCGACGACTCGTACAGGCGCAGCTCGTTCATGGACTCGAGGTCGAACTGGATCGCGCCCTCCGACCCGCTGACCTCGAGCGTCAGGCCGTTCTTCCGCCCGGTCGCGTAGCGCGTGGCCTCGAAGGTGCCGATCGCACCGTCGGCAGCGCCGCCGGTGAGCCGACCGAGGAAGAACGCGGCGTCGTCGACGGTGACCTGTCCGCGGTCGCTCGACGCGGTGCCGGAGAGCCCGACCCCCTCGGCCATCAGCGGACGTTCGTGCACGAAGGTCTCGAGCGTGCCGGACACGGTCGACAGGTGTGCGCCCGTGACGTGCTCGACGAGGTCGATCGCGTGCGCACCGATGTCGCCGAGCGAGCCCGAGCCGGCGAGCGCCTTGTCGAGGCGCCACGTCATCGGGCCGTCCTCGTCGGACAACCAGTCCTGCAGGTAGAGCGCGCGGACCTGGCGGACCGTGCCGATCCTCCCGTCCGCCACCAGCTGCCGGGCGAACGCGATCGCAGGGACGCGGCGGTAGCTGAAGCCGACCATCGCGCGGACGCCGCGCTCGGCGGCGGCCTCCGCAGCGGCGGTCATCGCCTCGGCCTCCTCGACCGTGTTGGCGAGGGGCTTCTCGCAGAGGACGTGCTTGCCGGCCTCGAGGGCGGCGATCGCGACCTCGACGTGCGAGGAACCGGGCGAGACGATGTCGACGAGGTCGATGTCGGGGTCCGCCACCACCTGCCGCCAGTCCGTCGACGCGGCCTGCCACCCGTACTGCACGCGCGCTGCCTCGGTGCGCTCGGCGTCACGGCCGACCACCACGGCCATCTCGGGCTCGACGCCGAGGTCGAAGAACCGCGGTGCGGTCCGCCACGCCTGGGAGTGCGCCGCTCCCATGAAGCCGTGCCCGACCATGGCGACGCGCAGTCGTCCCGGTCCGTGTCCGTCCTGTGCCATCCACTCGCTCCTTTGCGATCCGGTGTTGCCAGGATCCACCCTACCGCTTATGTTGGGCGCGGCAACATTTTGTTTCGACGACGAACGGTGATCCACCATGGCAACGACGCCCACCCGCGACGACAAGTTCTCCTTCGGTCTCTGGACCATCGGCTACAACGGGTCCGACCCGTTCGGCGGCCCCACCCGTCCCGCGCTGGACGTGGTCGAGGCGGTCGAGAAGCTCGACGAGATCGGCGCCTACGGCCTGACCTTCCACGACGACGACCTGTTCGCGTTCGGCTCGACCGACGCCGAGCGCCAGGCGCAGATCGACCGGCTCAAGGGTGCGCTCGACTCCACGGGCATCATCGTGCCGATGGTCACGACGAACCTGTTCTCGGCGCCGGTCTTCAAGGACGGCGGGTTCACCTCGAACGACCGCGCCGTGCGCCGCTTCGCGCTCCGCAAGGTGCTCCGCAACATCGACCTCGCCGCCGAGCTCGGCGCGAAGACGTTCGTCATGTGGGGTGGCCGCGAGGGCTCGGAGTACGACTCCGCCAAGGACGTGCAGGCCGCCCTCGAGCGCTACCGCGAGGCCGTGAACCTGCTCGCCCAGTACGTCACCGACAAGGGCTACGACATCCGCTTCGCCATCGAGCCGAAGCCGAACGAGCCCCGGGGCGACATCCTCCTGCCGACCCTCGGTCACGCGATCGCCTTCACCGAGACGCTCGAGCGTCCGGAGCTCTTCGGCATCAACCCCGAGGTCGGCCACGAGCAGATGGCGGGCCTGAACTTCACGGCCGGCATCGCCCAGGCGCTCTACCAGGGCAAGCTCTTCCACATCGACCTCAACGGGCAGCGCGGCATCAAGTACGACCAGGACCTGGTGTTCGGCCACGGCGACCTGCAGAACGCCTTCTCGCTCGTCGACCTGCTCGAGCACGGCGCCCCGCAGGGCGGCCAGGCGTACGACGGCCCCCGCCACTTCGACTACAAGCCGAGCCGCACCGAGGACATCACCGGCGTCTGGGACTCGGCGCAGGCGAACATGCGCATGTACCTGCTCCTCAAGGAGCGCGCCCAGGCGTTCCGCGCCGACCCCGAGGTGCAGGAGGCCCTGTCCGCCGCGAAGGTCGACGAGCTCTCGACGCCGACGCTGAACAGCGGTGAGTCGTACGACGACTTCCTCGCCGACCGCTCGGCCTACGAGGACTTCGACGCCGACGCGTACTTCGGCGGCAAGGGCTTCGGCTTCGTGCGCCTGCAGCAGCTCGCGATCGAGCACCTCATGGGCGCTCGTGGCTGACCTGGTCGCAGGGGTCGACTCGTCGACCCAGTCCTGCAAGGTCACGATCCGTGACGCGGCGACCGGTGCGGTCGTCCGGGAGGGGCGCGCGTCCCACCCGGACGGCACCTCCGTCGACCCCCGCCACTGGTGGGACGCGCTCGGCACCGCGATCGCGGACGCCGGCGGGTTCGACGACGTCGCCGCCGTCGCGATCGCCGGGCAGCAGCACGGCATGGTCGCGCTCGACGCCGACGGCCGCGTGGTCCGCGACGCACTCCTGTGGAACGACGTCCGCAGCGCCGACGCGGCCGCGCAGATGGTCGAGGAGCTCGGCCGGGAGGCATGGGTCGCCCGCACGGGTCTGGTCCCGGTGGCGTCGTTCACCGGTACCAAGCTGCGGTGGCTCCGCGACGCGGAGCCCGACAACGCGGCGCGCGTCGCCGCCGTCGCACTCCCCCACGACTGGCTGTCGTGGCGACTGCGCGGGTACGGCCCCGCCGACGAGAGCCCGCTCGGCCCGGACCTCGACGCCCTGGCGACGGACGGTTCGGACGCCAGCGGCACCGGTTACTGGGACCCGGTGCGCCGGGAGTACGACGCGGAGCTGTTCGAGCAGGCGCTCGGGCGTCCCTCGCGGGTCGCTGCCGGACCGCACGACGGCGACGCGCACGTCGGCGGCGACGACCCGGTCGTGGTCCCGCGGGTCGTGGCGCCCGACGAGGCGATGGGCACCCTGGCGTCCGACGTCGAGCTGCCGGGCGGCGCCGTCGCCCGCGCCGGTCTCGTCGTCGGCCCGGGGCTCGGCGACAACGCCGGGGCAGCGCTCGGCCTCGGGCTCGGCCCGGGTGACGTCGCGGCGTCCCTCGGGACCAGCGGGACCGTCTTCGGCGTCACCGACACCGAGGTGACGGACCCGAGCGGGACCGTGGCGGGCTTCGCCGACGGGACCGGGTCGCGCCTCCCGATCGTCACCACGCTCAACGCGGCCCGCGTGCTCGAGGTGATCGGCGGACTCCTCTCCGTCGACCACGGCGAGCTCGGCGAGCTGGCGCTGCAGGCGCCGGCAGGGGCGGGCGGGCTCGTGCTCGTGCCGTACTTCGTCGGCGAGCGCACCCCGAACCGACCGGACGCCACCGCCTCGCTCGTGGGCATGACGCCCGCGACGACCGACCGGGCGCACCTCGCCCGCGCCGCCGTCGAGGGCATGCTCTGCGCCCTGGCCGACGGCCTCGCCGCGGTCGAGGCCACCGGCGTGCAGGTGTCGCGGCTGCTGCTGATCGGCGGCGCCGCACGGAACGAGGCCGTCCGGGCCGTCGCCGCGCAGGTGTTCGGCCGCGACGTGTCGATCCCGGAACCGGGCGAGTACGTCGCCTCGGGTGCCGCTCGACAGGCCGCGTGGGTGCTGACCGGGAGCCTGCCGTCGTGGGAGGTCGCCGCGACGGTGGTGCCCGCGGACCCGCACCCCGAGGTGCTCGAGCAGTACCGCGCCGCCGCGCGCTGATGCGCTGAGGCGCGTCCACCTGGTGGAATCGGGCGTACCCGGTCGGAACTCCCGACCAGGTACGCCCGTTCCGACCAGGGACACCCGGAACGACCCACCACCAGCGAGGACCCCATGCCGCTCACCGACCTGCCCCTCGACCAGCTGCGCGCCTACCGCCCGACCGTGCGGCGGCCCGACGACCTCGACGCCTTCTGGACCGCCACCGTCGCCGAGGCGCGGGCGGCCGGCGCCGGGACCGAGCCCGTGCTCGTCCCCGCCACCACGCCGGTCACGGCGCTCGACGTGCAGGACCTGACGTTCCCGGGCTTCGGCGGCGACCCCGTCCGCGCCTGGGTCTCGCGGCCGGCGGGCACGACGGGCGACCTGCCCGCCGTGGTCGAGTTCATCGGCTACGGCGGTGGTCGCGGGCTGCCCGGCGAGCGGGTCGCGTGGGCGCTCGCCGGGTACGTGCACGTCGTGATGGACACCCGCGGGCAGGGCAGCGGCTGGGGAACCGGCGGCGACACCCCCGACCCGCACGGGTCCGGCCCGAACGGTGGCGGGTGGATGGCGAACGGCATCGCCTCGCCCGCCGAGCACTACTACCGGCGGGTCTACACGGACGCCGTCCGACTCGTCGACGTCGTGCGGACACTGCCGGGCGTCGACCGGGACCGCATCGCACTGACCGGCGGCAGCCAGGGCGGGGGCATCGCGATCGCGGCGGCCGCCCTGGTCGAGGCACACACCGCGCCGCTCGTCGCCGTGCTGCCCGACGTCGCGTTCCTGTCCGACTGGGAGCACGGCACCGACGTCGCGACCGGCGGCCCCTACCTCGAGCTCGCCCAGTACCTCGCCGTGCACCGGGACGCGGTCGACACCGTGTGGGACACCGCGGCGTACTTCGACGGCGTGAACCTGGCCGCAGGCATCACGGCCCCGGCGCTGTTCTCGGTCGCCCTCATGGACGACGTGGTCCCGCCGCGCACGACCTTCGCTGCGTACAACGCGCTCGCGTCGACCGACAAGCACATCGAGGTCTACCCCTACAACGGCCACGAGGGCGGCGGCCACCGGCACTGGGAGCGGCAGGCCGCGTTCCTCGCTCGGCACCTCGGCTGACCCGCAGTTAAATTTAACAACGTCGGACCGGCGACGATAAATTTAACGCCGCAACGCCGCAACGCCGCGACGCGCACTGCACCACTGGTCCTCGGCGAGGAGGCGCAGACTGGTGCGCGCATGCGAACCGATCTCCGCACCCCCACCGCCACCGAACAGCACGGCGCAGCGGTCGACGACGCCGTGGAGCTGTTCGAGGGCGTCTACAGCAGTCACGACATCAACATCGGACAGGCGGTCTCCGAGGGGTTCTCGTACCGGTACCGCGCGGTCGGCGACGACCAGGTGACCACCGCGACGTCAGCGGTCGCGGCGCACCGCTGGGGCACGATCAACCCGGGGCGCCAGTACACCCTGGCGTGGGCGACCGGGCCGGGCATGGTCCTCGACACCGACCGCCGTGACCGGATCACCATGCGGCCGAACGTCCCCGTGATGTACCCGGCAGGACGCCCGTTCACCTTCGACGCCGCCCCCGCGGTCCAGCACGTGATCCGCTTCGACGGCGCCTTCCTCGAGTCCGTCTCGGCTGCGGTCCGCGGTGACCTCCCCGGCCCGCTGGACCTGCGCGCGGAGGCCGACCCGGACGCGCTCCCCGCACTGCGGCGGACCATCGCGGGCGCCGCCACGACCCTGTGGGACCCGGGCGCCGACCCCGTCGTCCGCTCGGTGCAGCACCGTCGCGTCGCCGAGGCCGTCATCGGGGCGTTCGACGTGACCGCTGCGTCCGGCGTCACGGCCGCAGGACGGGGATCGGTGCGGGTCGCGCAGGAGTGGATCGCCGCGAACGCGCACCGCCCGCTCACCACTGCCGACGTCTGTCGCGCCACCGGGCTCAGCGCCCGCGGGCTGCAGGCGGCGTTCCACCGCGTCGGAGCCGCGAGCCCGATGCAGTTCCTGCGCGACGTGCGACTGCACCGGGTCCGTGCCGCGCTCGAGGCCGGGGACCCGACCACCACCACGGTCTCCGAGGTGGCGCAGGCGTGGGGGTTCGCACACCTCGGCCGGTTCGCGGGGACCTACGCCGGCGCCTTCGTCGAGCGCCCCTCGGACACGTTGCACCGCAGGGCCCGACGGGACACCGGTCAGTCGCCGAGCAGCGCTCCGACGGCGTCCACGACGACCTGACGGCGGCGCTGCGGCACGACCGCGGCGACCGGAGCGGACGCCTCGGGCCGGAGCGTCGACCAGACCTCCGCGAGCTGGACGACCAGCCCGTAGAGCACCGCGGGGCGGAAGCGCCGCGGGAGCACACCGGCGCGCTGTGCCCGCTCGACCTCGGCGACGTCGTCGGCGTACTGCTCGGCGAGCGCCTCGATCGGTGTCTCCGGCCGCTCGAGCCGGTGCCAGGTGGCGAGACGCTGCACCCAGGGACGCTCGACCAGGACGTCGTGCAGGCGTCCGGCCCACGCCGCCAGGTCGGCCGTGTCGAGCGGCGCGGCCTCGTGCACGGCCGTCAGCTCGCTCGTCAGCAGCGCGTCGAACAGGCCGTCCTTGCCCCCGAAGTAGTGGAACACCTGCGCCTTGTTGCTCCCGGCGTCGGCGGCGAGGCGCTCGATCCGCGCCCCGCCCAGCCCGTGCGCAGCGAACTCGTCGCGGGCGGCGGCGAGCAGGGCCGCACGCATCGCGTCGGCAGCGGGGGGTGTGAAGCGGGCCATGCCCGACACGGTACCGATCCGCGGCCCGGTCCCGCAGGCGACGCGGCGACCGGAGACGCAACGGGAGGCCCGTGGCGGCGTCGCCACGGGCCTCCCGTACGTCTCGTGCTCGGGTCGGCTACTCCGCCGTCTCGTCGTCCTCTTCGGGGTTGAAGTGCGAGTCGTCACCGGCGAAGCCGGCGGCGACGCCCTCGGGGTGCGCGGGGATCGTGCCGTCCTCGCCGAGGCCGTCGGCCTTCTCGGTGCCCTCGGGGTCGTTGGTGGTGTCGCGGGGGTCGTGTGCGTCCGACATGGCGTGCTCCTTCACGGTGTGAGGAGTGCCACGGTACCCACGCTCCCCCGGGGTTCCCGGAGCGAGGTCGGGTCCCGGACCTCCCGGTGCGGGCCGCGGCCGTGCAGCCTCACGAGCACCGACACCGGGAGGGGCGGCATGGGGCACTCGGACGACGACCGACCGTGGGGTGACGACGCGTTCGAGCATCCGCGGAGGCGCGGGTGGTTCGCGACCGCGGTGAGCATCGTGACCCGCTCCCTCACGGCCGTGGGCGCTGCGAGGAACGGCGGCCAGTCGCCGCGACAGCTGCCGCTCGCCCCACCGCCGGGTCGGTACGACCACCGCCCCTGACGGGGTCGTCCCGGTGTGGCGCTCCGGCCGCTCCGTGTGAGGTCTCGAGTGATCGCGGAGTGCGTCGACCGGCCTGCCGGGCGAGCGCGGTACCGGTCGGTCCGCTTGGCTGATCGCAGGTCGTCGGAACCACCGACGCGCGATCCGGAAGGCCACGATGGACTGGCAGTTCGACGGCATCCCCCTGCACCCGCTCCTCGTGCACCTGACCACGGTCTCGGTGCCCGTCGCGGCCCTCACCGCGATCGTGACGGCGGCCTGGCCGGCAGCCCGACGGTGGCTCGCGGTCGGCGCGCCGGCCATCGCCCTGGTGGCGCTGGTCTCGGTGCCGCTCGCGACATCGTCCGGCGAGTGGCTCGAGCACCGCGAGCGTGAGACCGCGCTGCTCGAGCGGCACACCGAGCTCGCCGACGGACTGCTGCCGTGGTCGATCGCGGTGTTCGTGCTGCTGACGCTGTGGTGGGGCTGGCACCGCTTCGCCGCCCCGCGGGTCGCGGACGCCGGGCTCGCACGAGCGGTGGGGATCGTCGGCCCCGTGCTGCTCGTCGCCGCCGGCATCGGCTCGCTCGTCGAGGTCGTCGTGATCGGTCACGCCGGCGCCGTGTCCGTCTGGAAGGGCTGACCGGACCCGCCGGCGGGATGCGCACTGCTCCCGCCGTCCTCACAGCCTCGGGGCGGAGCGTGACGGGCGTCCCCCGCGTTCCGCGGACAGTCATCGAACAGGAGCAGCGTTGAGCAACGACAGCACGACCGGCACGCACGGCACCGACGACAGCGGGCAGCACGACACTGCGACCCCGCAGGGCGCGTCCTTCCACGGCTCCCACGGCCGGGACACCGACGGCACCGACACCTGCAGCTTCCACATGGCCGGGTCCCTGCCCGCCGGCGGTGACCACCTGGGCGGGACGTTCGGTCAGGCACCGTCGTCGCTCGAGGGCTGGTACCCGCAGCGGCTCCGTGTCGAGCTGCTGCACCGCAACGGCGTCGACGCCGACCCGCTCGGTGCGGACTTCGACTACGCGGCGGCCTTCGCGACGATCGACCTCGACGAGCTCAAGCGCGACATCACGCAGCTGCTCACGACCTCGGTCGACTGGTGGCCCGCGGACTACGGCAACTACGGCCCGCAGATGATCCGGATGGCCTGGCACGCCGCGGGGACCTACCGGATCGCGGACGGTCGCGGCGGAGCGGGCACCGCGATGCAGCGCTTCGCCCCGATCAGCAGCTGGTGGGACAACGGGAACACCGACAAGTCGCGTCGTCTGCTCCAGCCGATCAAGCACAAGTACGGCAACGCGCTCTCGTGGGCCGACCTGATGGTCCTCACGGGGAACTGCTCGCTCGAGCTCATGGGTCTGCCGACGTACGGCTTCGGCGGCGGTCGACTCGACGCGTGGGAGCCGGACGAGGGCACCTGGTGGGGCCCGGAGGTCCGGGACCCGCACCACGTCGAGAGCCAGGACGACATGGTCCAGCGCGACGAGCGGTGGCACGGCGAGAACGGCGACGCGGACTACGACCTGCAGAGCCCGCTCGCTGCCTCGCACCAGGCGCTCATCTACGTGAACCCCGAGGGACCGTACGCGAACGGCGACCCGATGGGCTCGGCGCGGGACATCCGCATCACCTTCAGCCGGATGGCCATGAACGACGAGGAGACGGTCGCCCTGATCGCCGGTGGCCACGCGTTCGGCAAGAGCCACGGCCAGGTCCCCGCGGCCGAGATCGGTCCGCCGCCGGAGATCGCGCCGATCGAGGCGATGGGGCTCGGGTGGCACAACCCGAAGGGTGCCGGCAACGGCAAGGACACGATGACGAACGGCATCGAGGGCAGCTGGACCCAGGACCCGACCCGCTGGGACAACAGCTACCTGGAGAACCTGTTCGGCCACGAGTGGGAGCAGACCAAGAGCCCGGCGGGCGCCCTGCAGTGGACCCCGGCGGACCCCGAGGCCCCGCGCACCCCGGACGCCCATGTGCCCGGCGAGACACACGCGCTCATGATGATGACCTCGGACATCGCGCTCAAGGTCGACCCGGCCTACCGCGAGGTGTGCGAGCGCTTCCTCGCCGACTTCGACCTGTTCACCACGGCCTTCTCGAAGGCCTGGTACAAGCTGACGCACCGCGACATGGGGCCGAAGCACCGCTACCTCGGTCCGGAGACGACGATCTCGGACGACCTGCTGTGGCAGGACCCGCTGCCCGACCCGGTCGGCGAGCCCCTGAGCGACGCGGACGTCGAGACGCTCCGAGCGGCGATCCGGTCGACCGGCACCTCGGTCTCCGACCTGGTCGTCACCGCGTACTCCGCCGCGTCGACCTACCGGGACAGTGACAAGCGCGGCGGTGCCAACGGCGGGCGGATCGCGCTCGCCCCGCAGAAGGACTGGCCGATCAACCGGCGGACGGTCCCGGTCGTCGAGACCCTCCGCAGCGTCAAGGCCGCCTTCGAGCAGGACGGGAAGCACGTCTCGCTCGCCGACCTGGTCGTGCTCGCGGGCTGCGTCGGGGTGGAGGACGCCGCACGCGCCGCGGGTGTCGAGGTCACCGTGCCGTTCACGCCCGGCCGTGTGGACGCGTCCCAGGAGCAGACCGACGTCGAGATGTTCGAGTGGCTCCGGCCGATCGCCGACGGGTTCCGGAACCACGTGTCCGAGCGCTTCGCAGACTTCGCCCCCGGCGTCGCTCCGGAGGCGGTGTTCCTGGACCGTGCGAACCTCATGACGCTCACGGCACCGGAGTGGACGGTGCTGACCGGCGGGCTGCGGGTGCTCGGCGCGAACTGGGACGGCTCGTCGACGGGCGTCCTGACCGACCGCGTCGGCGCGCTGACGACGGACTTCTTCGTCAACCTCACCGACACCGACCTGGTGTGGACGAGGACGGACGAGCACGAGTCGACCTTCACCGGGACCGTGCAGGCCACCGGCGAGGAGCGGTGGACGGCCTCGCGGAACGACCTGGTGTTCGGGTCGAACGCGCAGCTCCGTTCGATCGTCGACGTCTACGCCGGCAGCGACGGGCGGGAGCGGTTCGTGCGGGACTTCGTCGCCGCCTGGGACAAGGTGATGATGCTCGATCGCTACGACGTCAAGGGGCACCGCCGGTACGGCCCGATGGCTGCCTGAGCCGGAGGCCGCTGTGCGCGGTCAGGCCCGGCCGAGGACGACGACCGTCACGTCGTCCTCGGCCCGCTCGGCCGCACGCAGCCGCACCGTCTCGAGGAAGGCGTCGACGCTCGACGCGGCGCGCAGGGTCCGCGCGAGGTCCAGCAGGGTGTCGATCGTCCCGTCACCCAGGTCGAGCGCCCCGTCGCTCACCACGACGAGGACGTCCCCGGGCTCCAGGACCGTGGTCGACGCCCTGCGCCGTGCACCCTCGGCGTGCAACCCCAGCGGCAGCCCGTGGGACCGGAGCACCCGAGGCGTCCCCGCCGCCGGCACGTGCACCGCCAGCCCGTGGCCCGCGTCCACCACGTCGACCACGCCGCTGGCCGGGTCGAGCCGGGCGTGGAACAGTGTGGCGAAGGCGCTCGCACGTCCGAGGTCCTCGGCGAGGGCGGGTTCGACGGCGGCGACGGCGGCCACGGGCGCGACGGTGCGGTGCTGCCGGAGGGCAGCCCGGATCCCGGCCGCGAGGAGCGCGGCCGGCTGCTCCTTGCCCATGACGTCGGCGAGCGTCAGCACGAGGTCGCCGTCGACGACCGACCAGTCGTGCAGGTCGCCGCTGAGGTCGCCGTAGGGCACCGTTGTGCCGGCGATCCGGTAGCCGTCGGGCGCGACGGCGCTCGGCGCGAGTGCGCCTGCGACCTCGAGCAGGCGGTCGTGGTGCAGCCCCTGGGCGAGCGCGCGCTCGGCCCAGTGTCCGAGGTCGATGAGCGCGGCGGTGTCCTGCGGCGAGAAGGCGCGCGGTCGCGTGTCCATCAGGCAGAGCGTCCCGACGGGCTCCCCACCCGCGATCGTGAGCGGGACGCCCGCGTAGAACCGGATGCCGCGCCGTGTCACGCCCGGCAGGTCGGCGGTCCGGGGGTCGGCCGTGGTGTCCGGCACGACGGTCGGCTCCGTGTGCTGCACCGTCAGCTGGCAGAAGGACCACCCGACCGGTCCGGAGACGATCTCGTCGGGCACGTTCGGGGTGAGGGTGTGCAGCAGGTCGTCGTCGAGCACGTTGACGTACGACAGCGGCACGTCGAAGACCTCGCGCGCGACCCGGACGATGCGCTCGAAGCGCTCCGACGGTGGCGCGTCGACGACGTCGAGTGCCGCCACGAGCGCGCTGCGCACGCGTGCCTGGTCGTCGGTGCTCACGGGTGTCGTCCTCCTCCTGGTCCACCGGGGCCGCGGTGCGTGGTGGCGCACCGTGACGCGGTCCCCGTGGAAGACTCGTTCCACGCTACCGGCCGGACGTCGGAACGCACGCGGACGCCGCCGCAGAGGCCCTGATCCGGACACTCCACGGCGGCGTCGGCAGCTCAGACGGTCGTCCAGGTCACGGTGCGCCGGTCGGCCAGCGTGACCTCGTGCACGGCGCCGGTCAGGCGCACGACCGCACGGTCCGTCGCCGACCGGGGGAACTCGTGCCGGACCGGACCGTCCCCGGACGCGACGATCCCGCCCGTCTCCACCGGGCCTCCCGGCCGCGACGCCGCCGCGTCGGACGCGACCCACACCTCGACGTCCCCCGGCTCGACCACCTTCCGCATCGCGCGGTCGGTGAAGGCGAACCGCTGCACCGGCACGTCGAACCGCACCGTGACGCACTCCCCCGCCGCGACCGCGACCCGGGCGTAGCCGAGCAGCTGCGCGACCGGGCGCGTGATCGACGCGTGCGGGTCGTGCCCGTAGAGCTGGACGACCTCGACGCCGTCCCGGTCGCCGGTGTTCCGCACGGTGACCGACGCGGTGAGCGCTCCGTCCGTGGACGCGGTCCCGTCCACCGTCAGGTCCTCGTACGCGAAGGACGTCCAGGTCAGGCCGTAGCCGAACGGTCGGACCGGCGTGGAGTCCGTCGCGGTGACGTCGGACGGTCCGCCGAGACGAGGGTGCAGGTACGAGTACGGCTGCGCGCCGGCGGACCGCGGCAGCGAGACGGGCAGGCGGCCGGACGGTGCCGCGGCACCGGTGAGCAGGTCGGCGATCGCGGTGCCGCCCTCCTCGCCGGGGAAGAACGCCTGGACGACCGCCGCGGGCTTCGGCTGGTCGCCGTCGAGTGCCCAGCCGATCGCGTACGGACGACCGGTCAGCAGCACGACGACGGTCGGCGTGCCGGTGGCGACGACGGCCTCGACGAGCTCGCGCTGCACGCCCGGCAGGTCGAGCGACTCGGAGTCGTTGCCCTCGCCGACCGTGCCACGACCGAACAGGCCGGCCTGGTCGCCGACGACGACGACCGCCACCGAGGACTCCCGCGCGACCGCCACCGCCTCGGCGAACGCGGCGCGGTCCTCGCCCTCGACCTCGGCACCGCGGGCGTACCGGACCGTGTCGGACCCGAGCGCGTCCTGCATCGCCTCGAGCACGGTCGGGATCGCGAAACCGGCCTCCAGCCCGGGGTGCGTGGCCAGCACGTGGTTGGCGAACGAGTAGCAGCCCTGCAGGGCCTCGGCGCGGTGGGCGTTCGGGCCGATCACCGCGACCGGGCCCTGCAGGTCGGCGCCCGGGGTCGGGGAGACGGGGGCTGCGGCGCCACCGTCGAGCGGCAGCACGCCGTCGTTCGAGAGCAGCACGAGCGACTCCGCCGCGAGCCGCCGCGCGAGCGCCCGGTGCTCCGGCGAGTCGAGGTCGACACCGGTGGGCGGTTCGTCCTCGAAGACGTCCGGGTCGAGCAGGCCGAGCCGCTCCTTCTGCCGGAGCACGCGCAGCACGGCGCGGTCGACGAGGGCCTCGTCGACGAGTCCGCTGCGCACCCGCTCGACCAGCGGCGCCAGGTAGGCGTCACCGGTCGGCAGCTCGACGTCGATGCCGGCGGCGAGCGCCGTCGCAGCGGCCTCGCCGCGGTCACGGGCGACGCCGTGCATGACCTCGAGGAACGCGACGGAGAAGTAGTCGGCCACGACCGTGCCGTCGAACCCGAGCCGGTCGCGCAGCAGGTCGGTGAGCAGCGCGGGGTCGGCGGCGACGGGGACGCCGTCGACCTCGGCGTACGAGTTCATGACGCTCCGGGCGCCGCCGTCGACGAGGGCCATCTCGAACGGCGGCAGGAACACGTCGGCGACCTCGCGCGGTCCGGCGTGGACCGGGGCGTGGTTGCGGCCGGCGCGCGAGGCCGAGTAGCCGAGGAAGTGCTTGAGCGTGGCGTCGACGCCGGCGCTCTGCACACCGCGGACGTACGCGGTACCGACGGTGCCGACGAGGTACGGGTCCTCGCCGATGCACTCGTCGACCCGTCCCCAGCGGGGGTCGCGGACGACGTCGAGCACGGGCGCGAGGCCCTGGTGGACGCCGAGCTCGCGCATCGAGCGGCCGATCACGGCGCCGACGTGCTCGACGAGCTCCGGGTCGAACGACGCACCCCACGCCAGCGGTGTCGGGAACGTCGCGGCCTTCCACGCCGCGAGCCCGGTCAGGCACTCCTCGTGCACGAGCGCCGGGATGCCGAGGCGGGTCTCGCGCTTCAGCCGACGCTGCTCCGCCCACAGCCAGGCGGCGCGCTCGTCGGGCTCGACGGGACGGGTGCCGTACACGCGGGTGTACTGGCCGAGGCCGTGCCGGGTGACGTCGGTGAGCGTCGTGCCCTGCTGGGCCGCGGCCATCTCGCCCTGCATCGGGGCGACGACGCCGTTCTGGTCGAGCCAGTAGCCGACCAGCTGCGCGGTCTTCTCCTCGAGGGTCATCGCGGCCAGCAGCGCGGTGACGCGGTCGGACGCGGTCGCGTCCGTGACGTGCCCCGGGTCGGACGGGAGGCCCGTGGCGGCGTCGCCACGTCCCTCCCGTCCGTCACGGGTGGCGGCGGGCCGCGGTGCGGACGTGCCGCGTGCCGCCTGGCCGTCGGTGGTGCCGTCGGTGGTGACCGTGTGGTCGAGCGTGGTCACCCCTTCACCGCCCCGGTCAGACCGCCGACGATGCGCTTCTGGAAGATCGTGAAGAACACCAGCGCGGGGATCATCGACATCGACGTGAAGGCGAGCACCTTCGCCGTGTCGACGGAGTACTGCGACGAGAACGCCTGGACGCCGAGCGGCAGCGTGTAGGCGGCCTCGTTGTTGAGGATGAACAGCGGCAGGATGTAGCTGTTCCAGCTGCCGATGAACGCCAGGATGCCGACGGTCACCACACCGGGCAGGGACAGCGGGACGATCATCCGGAAGAAGAAGCCGAGGCGGCTGGCCCCGTCGATCGAGGCGGCCTCCTCGAGCTCGTCCGGGATCGCCCGCAGGAACGGCACCAGGATGATGACGGTCGTCGGCAGGGCGAAGGCGATCTGCGGCAGGATCACGCCCGCCAGGCTGTTCGTGAGACCGAGGTCCTTGACGAGCAGGTAGAGCGGTGTGATCGCGACCGTGATCGGGAACATCAGGCCCGCGGCGAACAGCGCGTACACCGCACCGCGACCCCGGAAGGAGTAGCGGGCGAGCACGAAGCTGACCATGAGCCCGAGCACGACGACGCCGAGCGTCGTGGTGACCGCGCTGATCGTCGAGTTGCCGAGCTGCTGCCAGAAGATCCCGCTCGACAGGACCGATCCGTAGTTGCCGAACTGGAACGGTGCCGGCAGACCGGCCGGGCTCGTCGTGATCTGCGAGTTCGTCCGGAACCCGCCCAGCACGATGTAGAGCACCGGGGCGAGGTTCGCGGCGACGAACAGGATCGCGACGACGTAGGTCAGTGGGCTCGCCTGGCCGAGTGCTGCGCCGGACTTCCGTGCCCGGGCACCGCGGCGGCCGGGGGCGACGAGGTTGGTGGTGGCGCTGGTGACGGCCATCAGTGCTTCCTCTCGGTGATGGCGCCGGCGGTGTCCCGACGGAGCACGAAGTGCTGGTAGACCAGGGCGACGGCGAGCGAGATCAGGAACATGACCACCGCGACGGCACTGCCGAAGCCGTAGTTGCCCGAGGTCCGGCCGTTCGCGACCATGTACGTCGCCATGGTCGAGGTCCCTGCGGTCGACGAGATGTACTGGCCCCAGATGATGTAGACGAGGTCGAACAGCTGGAGCGAGCCGATGATCGACAGGAACGCCCAGATGCGGATGGTGGGGCCGAGCAGCGGCAGGGTGATGCGGCGCTGGATCTGCCAGTAGCTCGCACCGTCGATCGCCGCGGCCTCGAAGAGCTCCTCGGGGATGCTCTGCAGACCGGCCAGGAACAGGATCACCGCGAAGCCGATGTACTTCCACGAGATGATCGCGAGGAGGCTCCAGATGGCGATGTCCGGGTTGGACAGCCAGTCCTGACGGAGTCCGCCGAGTCCGATGCCCTGCATCAGGTCGTTCACGGCGCCGTTGGACTGCAGCATGAGGCTCCAGCCGGTGCCGACGATGACCTCGGAGATCACGTAGGGCACGAAGACGAGCACGCGGACGAGCCCGCGGCCGCGCATCTTCTGGTTGAGCAGCAGGGCGAGGACGATGGCGATCGGGCCCTGGAGCACGAGCGACATCACGACGATGAAGCCGTTGTGCAGCAGGACCGACTGGAACGCCTTGTCCTGGAAGATGATCAGGTAGTTCTGCAGCCCGACGAAGTTCGTCGGCGGGCCGTAGCCCTGCCACTTGTAGAAGCCGTAGTACGCGGCGAGCGCCACCGGCAGGATGACGAACGTCACGAAGACGATGACCGCGGGTCCGGCGAGGACCGCGATCTCGACGCGCTTGCGCCAGTCGGCGACGCGCTGGGCGGTCCGCCGGGCGGGGAGCGGCGAACCGCTCCCCGCCGGGGACGTCCCGGGAGCCGTGCCCGACGCCTTCGCCGGGGTCGTGCCGAGGGAGGTGTCGAGCGCCATGATCAGCCCTTGGCCGCGGCCTGGTTGGTGGTCTCGACGATGTCCTTCGCGCTGCCCTTGCCGGCGAGCAGGTCGACGACGCTGGTGTTCAGCGCGTTGCCGACGTTCTGGCCGTACAGGGTGTCGAGGTACTGCGAGACGAACGGGGCCTCCTGGTAGGCGGCGAGGGCCGTCTTCAGGTAGGGCTCGGACACGACGGACTGCGCGTCCTTGTTGACGGGGATCGCGTTGAAGGCCTTGTAGTACGCCTCCTGGTTGTCCTTCTGCACGATGAAGTTGAGGAAGTCCGTGCAGGCCTTCTTCGGGGCCTGTGCCGAGCAGGAGTTGCCGTCGACACCACCCATCATCGACTTCGGGTCACCCTTGCCGCCGTCCACCGCGGGGAACGGGAACCACCCGAGGTCGCCGAGCGGCTTCGCGTCGGGGGTCAGCGAGGCGATCACGCCCGGGTCCCAGGCGCCCATGAGCTCCATCGCGGCCTTGTGGTTCGCCAGGAGTCCGGCCGAGCTGCCGGCGCCCTGCTGCGCGGCGGTGGTGAGGAAGCCCTGGTTGAAGGGCTTCGTCGCGTTGAAGTCCTCGAGCTGCTGGCCGGCCTTGGTCCAGCACGCGTCGTCGAACTCGAGCGTCTTCGCCGCGTCGTTCAGCGTCTTCTCGCTGCACTCGCGGAGCGCGAAGTTGTAGTACCAGTGCGCGGCGGGCCAGGCGTCCTTCGCGCCGACGGCCACCGGGTCGATGTCCTTGGCCTTGAGCTTGGCGATGTCCTCGTTCAGCTCGTCCATCGTGGTCGGGGTGCCGTCGATGCCGGCCTGCTCGAACAGGTCCTTCGAGTACCAGATGCCCTCGGGGAGCACGGCGCCCGGCATGGCGTAGGTCTTCCCGTCCTTCTCGTACCCGGCGAAGGTGCCCTTGCTGATCGACTGCTTCGCGTCGTCGCTGATCGAGTCGGAGATGTCCATGAGCTGACCGGCCGCGATCATCGCGTCCATCTTGCCGCCGCCGCGCTGCAGGAAGACGTCCGGGCCGTCACCGGAGTTGAGCGCGGTCTGGAGCTTGCCGTCCAGGTCCTCGTTCTGGATCGCCTGGGTCTTGATGGTGACGTTCGGGTACTTCTCCTCGAACGCCTTGACGGTGCTGTCCCAGTAGGCCTTGCCCGGACCGGTGGTCGAGTTGTGCCAGAAGGTCATCGTGACCTTGCCGCCGTCCTCCGACGGGTCGCTGCCGCCGGCGGAACAACCCGCCAGCGTGAGAGCGGTGGCCCCGACCAGCGCGATGGCTGCCGCGGCACGGATCTTCCTCGTCATCGTGGAACTCCTCGGTGTCGTCGTTGACGTTCGCGGCAGTCGATGCCGCTGCGGAGAGCGTGCCAGCTGCTCCACGGGCTTGTCAATCGTTATCGATAACGTTTTCTAACCGTGATCTGTTCGCTGGCGGAACGCTGTTGCGGCGGTACGGTGAGCACATGCAGACCGCCGTCGACCACACGCCCGGACCGGGGCGGGTCACGATCGCGGACGTCGCGCGTGCCGCCGGCGTCTCGATCCCGACCGTGTCGAAGGTGGTCAACAACCGCGACGGCGTGGCGCCCGCGACCATGCTCCGCGTCCAGGAGGTGGTCGAGCGCCTGGGCTACGAGACGTCCCTCGTCGCGCGCAGCCTGCGGAGCTCCCGCACCAACGTCATCGGCATCCTGGTCCCCGAGTTCGAGCCGTTCTCGACCGAGCTCCTGCGCGGCGTCTCGGCGGCGACCACGGGGACCGGCTACGAGCTGCTCGCCTACGCCGGACTCGAGGCCGGCACGGGGCAGCCCGGGTGGGAACGCCGCTCGCTCTCACGCCTGTCCGGAACGCTCATCGACGGCGCCATCGTCGTGACCCCCTCCGCCGCCCTGTCGGGAGCGTCCATCCCCGTCGTCGCGATCGACCCGCACACCGGGCCGGAGGGCCACGCGACCGTCGACACCGACAACGTCGCCGGGGCCCGGGACGCCGTGGACCACCTGCTCGAGCTCGGGCACACCCGCATCGCCCACGTGCAGGGGCGCAGCGACCTGGCGTCGTCGCAGCTCCGCGAGACCGGCTACCGGGACGCCCTCGCCGCCGCCGGCATCGCGGTCGACGAGCGACTCGTGCGCGCCGGTGACTACCAGGAGGAGCGCTCGGCAGCCGTCGCGCACGAGCTCCTCACGCTGCCCGACCGGCCGACGGCGGTGTTCGCCGCGAACGACTCGTCGGCCATCGGCGTGCTGCACGCCGCGGCGTCGCTCGGGCTGCGCGTGCCCGAGGACCTGTCGGTCGTCGGGTTCGACGACGTCCCGCAGGCGTCGACCACGACGCCGCCGCTCACCACCGTGGCCCAGCCGCTCGCCGAACTCGGCGCGAGCGCGGTCGCGATGCTCCTCGCCATGCTCCGCGGCGAGCCCACGAGCGACCACGTGCGCCTGCGTTCGACGCTGCGCGTCCGGAGCAGCACGGCGCCGGCGCACGCCTGAGGCGCGCGGCCGCTGCGCGGCGCCTCCCGTCAGTACGGCGAGCGGGCCACATCCGTCACGCTCGGCGCTGCTGGCAACCGATCGCACCCGCCCGATGCACGCTCGCGGCGTGTCGTACCCACTCAGCCGTCGCGACGGGTCGACGGCCGGGTCGACGGCCGGGAGGCGCGCGACGACCCGGCACCGCGCCTCCCGGCGGTGCGGCGAGCGGGCAACATCCGTCACGCTCGGCGTTGCTGACAACCGATCGCACCCGCCCGACGCACGCCCGCGGCGTGTCGTACCCGCTCAGCCGTCACGACGTCCCGACGGATCGACGGACGGGAGGCGCGCGACGACCTGGCACCGCGCCTCCCGTCCGGCGGTGCTCGCCTGCTGCGCGGTGGCGCGAGTCGTCCGCGAGAGCGACAGTGCGCCGCGCTCGGGAGACGGAATCATGTCGTTGCCGCGGCGCGGGCCGCGCCGCTCTCGCCCGCGGCGCCCGCGGCGCCAGCGGCACAACCGACGGCACGTCGCGCCACGGCTTTCCGTGGCGCGACGTGCTCCTGGTCATGCGTGAGCACGTCGCACCCGCCGACAGCGGCGCAGGCCGCGGCGCGGGCCGCGCCCCTCGCGCCCGCGGCGCCAGCGGCACAACCGAAGACACGTCGCGCCACGGCGTTCCGTGGCGCGACGTGCTTGTGGTCGTGCGCGAGCACGTCGCGCCCGCCGCTGCGCGCTGCGCCGACCGGCGCGGCGCAGCGGCTCAGCGCTCAGCGCTCAGCGCCGCAGCGTCTGCTTCGGGTACTCGCCGAAGCGCTCGGCGTAGGACGCCGAGAACCGCCCGAGGTGCGCGAAGCCCCACCGGCGCGCGATGTCCCCGACGGCACCGGCCTGCGGCCCTGCCTCGAGGAGCTCCTCGTGCACGCGGTCGAGCCGCACGTGGCGCAGGTAGGTCAGCGGGGAGACGTCGAAGACCCGCCGGAAGGACTCCTGGACGGACCGCACGCTCAACCCCGCGGCCTCGGACAGGTCGACGATCGACACCGGTTCGGCGGCGTGCGCGTGGATGTACTCCACGGCGGCCCGGAGCCGGGCGTTCCGCGGCTGCTCCAGCACGTCGGGCAGGTCGTCGCTCTGCGGCGGGAACATGTCGAGGAAGACCTCGGCAGCGGTGACCTTGGCGTCCTGCCACGCGTCTGAGTCCGGTCCGCCGACGCGCAGCGCCCGGGACAACGCCGTCAGGGCGCCCTGCCAGCGGTGCTCGATCGACTCGTCGGCACCGCGTCGCGCGTCGAACCGCATCGGCCGGTCCGCGACGTCCGCCCGCGCCGCGGCGACACGTCGGACGAACTCGCGGTCGAAGTGCACCAGTCGCTGGTCGTAGTCGGCGGTGACGAAGCCGAACTCCTCGTCGGCGGGGAACATCACCGGGGTGTCGTGCAGCATGGGCCAACGCTCACCGCGCATCTCGAGCTCACCCGTGCCGGTGCTGATCCACGTGACGACGTAGTCGACCGAGCCGACGGGCATCCAGCCCCGGATCTCGCCGTGCATCTGGGAGCGCCGGATGGTGACCTCGCTGTCCCCGATCGCGGTGTAGCGGTAGTCGAACCGTCCGTGGGACGGCACGGCGCTCCACCGCTCCCCCGCGTAGATGCCGCCGAGGTCGCGGACGGCGGTGTCCGGGCGCGTCCCGGACACCTCGAACCGCACCGGTGCGATGGTCTCCTCGGCGCCGAACGCCTCGATCAACGGGTCAGCCACGGCAGGTCCGTCGGGGTGGCTCTGTCCAGATGGCGCATGCTTCCTCGTTATCCGGATACGGTTCTGGGGTGGGTGCCGCGTAGTGTCGCGCACGACCGATGCGCACGGAGGGGGCGACCACGTGAGTGAGATCGACCTGACGGCGGCGATCACCCGGCTCGAAGCCGCGATGGGTGCCCTCCGCGGCCGACTGCGGGAACGCCTCTCCGTCTCCGGCTCGGACCTCACGGTCCTGCAGTTCGTCGCCCGCGCCGCTGCGGCCGACCGGACGGTCCGGGTGAAGGACCTCGTGTCGCACCTCGGCCTGACGGGCCCGGCGGTCACGGGGACGGTCGACCGGCTCGAACGCGCCGGGCACCTGTGCCGCGTGCCGAACCCGGAGGACGGCCGCAGCCGGTTCATCGAGCTCACGCCGGAGACGCAGCGCGCCTACGCCGCGGCGATGGACAGCACGAACGAGCACCTGCACGAGCTCCTGTCCTCCTTCTCCGAGCGCGAGACCACGCGGTACGTCCGCGTGATCGATCGTGTGATCGAGGCGCTCGAGTACGGCGCTCCGACCCCCTGACGGCAGGCTACGGGCGGCCGAGGACCCTGCTCGAACGTTTGTCCAACAAGCGCAGTTAGGTAACTTCCCGACCTATCTTGCCGGACGCGGAGCCGCTCTGCCCGTACCGTCACCACTGGGTACCCCCACACGGGGGTGGATCAGGGAAACGGGGAGGAACCATGGGTTCGTACCAGTCCGAGCCGGGCATCGACCCGGTGCGCATCGAGACGTTCCGCCGGATGCGCAAGCGGTGGAAGTACGGCGAGCTGCAGGACGTGAACGGCCTGTACGCCGACTTCTTCACCGACACCGCGCGCGACGCACGTCGCTGACGGCACGGCACCGTCCGGGCCGCGACGAGCGCGCACCGGCCGGATGACGGACGGGAGGCCCGTGGCGGTATCGCCACGGGCCTCCCGTCCGTCACGGGGCCGGCGACCGGTCCGCGGTCACCGAGGCTGCGGACGTCACCCCTTGACCGCTCCGCTGGTGAGCCCGGAGACGATCGAGCGGCGGAACACCAGCACGAGGATGACGATCGGGATCGTCGCGGCGACGCTCGCCGCGAAGATCTGCGCGAACGGCACGGTGAACTGGGTCCCGAACAGGGCGATGCCGACCGGGATGGTCCGGAACGAGTTCTCGCTGTTGAACGTGAGCGCCATGAGGAACTCGCTCCACGACGCCGTGAAGGTGAACACCCCGACGGTGAAGAGCCCGGGCTTCGCCATGGGCAGGATCACCGACAGCACGGTGCGCCAGGCGCCGGCGCCGTCGATCTCGGAGGCCTCCTCGATGGTCGAGGGGATCCCCTGCAGGTAGTTGCGCATGATCCAGATGGCGAAGGGCAGGTTGAACGCGACGTACGGCACGACCAGGCCCGGGTACGAGTTGAGCAGCCCGAGGTTCCGCTCGAGCAGGTACAGCGGCGTCAGGACCGCGATCGCCGGGAAGACCGACAGCATGAGCAGCGAGGTCATGATCGCCGTGCGGCCCTTGATCCACCGTCCGGCGAGGGCGTAGCCGGCGAGGAACGACAGCGCGAGCACGATGACCGTCGTCGCCACCGACACCACGATGCTGTTCACCATGTACTGCCCGAGGGCGTTGTCACGGAAGGCCACGACGAAGTTGTCGAACGTCAGCGACTGCGGCACGACGGTCGGCGGCGACTGGGCGATCTCCGACGACGGCTTGAGCGAGGTCGAGACCAGCCAGTAGAGCGGCAGCGCGGTGAGCACGGCGATGACGACACCGCTGACGTTGACGGTGTTGACCCACTTCCGCCAGCCCTTGCGGACACGTTGACGGGGCATCAGGCATCCCCTCCCTTCGCCTGGTTCCGGAACGCCCGCAGGAAGAGCAGGCACCCGACGGCCACGATGACCGCGGTGCTGGTCGCGATCGCTGCGCCCGGTCCGATGTTGATGTCCTGGAAGAGCACCTTGTAGCCCATGATCGCGAGCGACTGGGTCGTGGTGCCCGGTCCGCCGTTCGTCAGCACGAACGGCAGGTCGAAGACGCCGAACGCCTGCAGCACGCGGAACAGGACCGCGATCGTCAGGGTCGGAGCCAACTGCGGGACGACGACTCGCCAGAACGTCTGCCACCCGTTCGCCCCGTCGAGCTCGGCGGCCTCGTAGAGGTCCTCCGAGATCTGGACGAGGCCCGCGAGCAGGATGATCGCCACGAACGGCGTGGTCTTCCAGATGTCCGCGACCATCAGACCCGTGATCGCGGGGACCGGTTCACCGAGGATCACCGGGGCGTCGCCGAACAGCCCGAAGAACCACGTCGCGACGCCGTACGTCGAGTCGTAGATGTACTTCCACAGCTGTGCGTTCACGATCGTCACGAGCGACCACGGCACGAGGAGCAGCGCGAGCATCCAGCCACGGGTGACCCCGAGCCGTTCGAGCACCAGGGCGACGAGCATGCCGAGGACGAGCTCCACGGACACCGTGACGACCGTGTACAGCACCGTGAAGCCGAGCGCCCGGTACCAGTCGGCGCTCTGCAGCAGGGCCGCGTAGTTGCCGAGGCCGAAGCCCTGGATCGTGAAGCCGTCGTAGCCGATCTCGACGTCCGCGAAGCTCAGGACGATCGAGTACACCACCGGGAAGATCGTGACCGCGGCGACGACCAGGAGCGCCGGGGCAGCGAAGCCCCACGCGCCCCGGGCACGGACGCGCTCCATCCGCGACCGAGCGCTCGCCTGGCGGTACCCGTCGGGCCTCCTCCCCGGAGTCCGTCCCCCGGCCGCACCGGCCGGCGTCCGCGTCGCGGTGCCGGCGCTCACAGCGCGTCCCCGGTCAGGGCGAGCGAGATCGCGGAGGCCATCGCGCGGGTGCCGCCGTCGACGGAGGCCTGCCCGCCGAGGATGCTGTTGCCGTTCTGGTACACGCCCTGCGAGACCTTCGGGTAGTACGCCGTCGAGGTCGGACGGGGAACGAGCGTGATGCCCGCCGCGGTGTCGTACGTCGGGCGGTTCTGCCGCTTCGCGTCGTCGCTGACGAGGCTCGCGCTGCGGGCCGGCAGGACGCCGCCCTCGCGGGTGAGGAACTGCTGCGCCGTCTCGCTCGACATCCAGGCCGCGAAGGTGAGCGCCGCCGCGGGCTGCTGGGTGTGCGGGTTGATGTAGTTCCCCCACCCACCGATCGTCGAGTGGTGCTCGTCCGTGCCGTCGAACGTCGGGCGCGCGGCGAGACCGACCTTGCCCGCGACCGCGGAGTCCGGCCCGTTGGCGATGCCCCACGCGTACGACCAGTTGCGCAGGAACGCGGCGCGACCGCCTGCGAAGGCGTCGTTCGTGTCCTGCTCCTGGTACGTCAGGGTCGCGCGCGGTGCGGCGCCGTCGGTGATGAGCGACCGCATGAACTCGAAGGCGCGCTTCGTCTCCGAGCTCGTGGTCGCGGGCTTCGTCAGGTCGTCGTTGAGCAGCGAGCCGCCCGCATCGGCGACGAACTCGGTGACGTTGCAGGTGAGGCCCTCGTACACGTCGCCCTGGAACGCCAGCCCGTAGTCGACGTCGCCCGTGTCGACGAGCTTCGCGGCGGTCTCCTTGACCTCCTCCCACGAGCGCGGGACCTGGAACCCGTGCTTGTCGAGCAGGTCCTGCCGGTACAGGAAGAACGACTCGTCGATGTAGAGCGGGAACATGTAGTAGGTCCCGTCGACGCTGGCGGCCAGCCGGAGTCCCTCGGGGAACTGCTCGAAGAAGTCCTCGCCGACGAGCTGGTTCACCGGGGTCGCGAGCTTGTTCTTCGCGAACTGCCCGGGCCACGCGACGTCGCCCAGGTACACGTCCGGTGTCGGGCTCCCCGCGGCGATCTGCGTCGTCAGGCTGGTGCGGTTCGTGTCGGTGTCGCTCGGGGCGCTGACGATCCGCACGCGGATGTTCGGGTGCTCCTTCTGGAACTCCGCGATCAACCGGCGACGGAGGTCACCGCCGTCCTTCGAGGCCACCTGCCCCGCCCACCAGCTGATCGTGACGTCGCCCTCGGGCGGGTCGGTGGGCCACTGCTCGACGGTGGTGCGCTCCGGCCGGGTGGAGCAGCCGGCGAGCAGCAGCACCCCCGTGCCCCCGAGCAGGAAGAGCCTGCGGTCGATTGCCATCCGTCCTCCTCGACGAAGGGTGCGCGAGCACCCGGCGATCACGTGGCACCACAGAACCAAGCGCGCCTGAGCGACCGCACAGGGAGCCTGAGTAGGCGACGGACGGGAGGCGCGGTGCGGGCCCCGCCACGTGCCTCCCGTCCGAGGCATGGCCGCGCTGGTCAGCGGGTGGGTGCGGGGGCCGTCGACTCGGCGGGGCGGAGCACGCAGGGCAGCAGGAAGTGCGGGAGCTCGACGGACGTGCCGTCGAGGCGGTCGATCAGCGCGTCGGCCGCGCGCACGCCGAGCTCGCGACCGGGCGCGATCATCGTCGACAGGCGGGGGTGGTGCTGGTCCCCCGCTGCGGCCGACGACGCGATGCTGAGCACCGAGACGTCATCAGGCACCCGTCGACCCGCGGCGTAGAGACCGACCAGCAGACCGGCGGACGAGTCGTCCTTCATCACGAGCACCGCGGTGACGTCCGGGTCCACCTCGAGCAGGCGTCGGGCGGCGTCGCGACCGCCCTCGCTCCCGGGGCCGGCGTACACGATCGTTCCCGCACCGCCGCGCTCGGCGACCGAGCGGCGGAAGGTGTCCTCGACCCGCAGGTGCGGTGCGTACCCGGCCATCGGTGTGCCCTCGAGGCTCTCGAGCACGAGCCCGAAGCGCCGGTGGCCGAGACCCTGCAGGTGGTCGAGTCCGTCCTCGATGGTGGTCTCGAAGTCGATGTCCACGTACGGCAGCTCGTCCGCGTCGCGCGTCCGGCCGATCAGGGTGAAGGGCACCCCGAGCTCGGACAGCTTGACCACGCGCGGGTCGTCCATCCGCACCTCCATGAGGACGACGCCGTCGACGAGACCGCCGGAGACGAGGTCGTCGAGGTCGTCGCCGGCCGGGTCGACGGGCCAGAGCACCAGGTGGTACCCGCGCTCGGAGGCCCGCTCCGCGGCGTTCATGAAGAACTCGGACGTGGTCGGGCTGAAGCGGTTGCCCGTGGTCGGGAAGAGCAGGGCGATGATCCGCGTCCGCCGGCTGGCGAGCGCGCGCGCCACGACGTTGCCGCGGAACTTCAGCTCGCGCATCGCCGCGGTGACCTTCGCCGTCGTCGCCGGCGTGACGTACTTCGTGCCGTTCACCACGAACGACACCGTCGCGATGGAGACGCCGGCGCGGTCGGCGACCTGCTGCATCGTGGCCATCGGCCCCTCCTGATCGATCGGCACCGTCGGGTTCCGTGCACGTCCGGCGGCAGGCCGGCGACGGTGCCGTCCTGCTCCGCGTGCACTGCGGTGGTCACGAGCATAGACCCGCACCGGAACCAGAAAAGCGCTTTACAGGTGAAGCGCTTTTCTGTTAGCTTCTCGCCCCAGGACCACCGCGACGACGACGTCAGTGGAGTCGACGCACCGTGTCCTTCCCCGCATCCGCGAAGAGAAGAGCAGTGCAATGAAGCCTGGTTTCCGCTCCACGTCCCGCCGGGGCCGCGCCCTCGTCGGCGCCGCCGCGATCGTCGCGACGGTCCCCCTCGTCCTGGCCGGGTGCTCCGGCTCCGGCAACGCATCGTCGTCCGGCGGCGGCGGCAAGACCCTCACGATCGAGGACTACTACGACGCCAACTACGACCCCGTGTACCAGCAGTGCGCGAAGGACGTCGGCGTCGAGGTGAAGATCAACCACGTCGCCGGCGCCGGCCTCATCTCGAAGGTCCTGCAGCAGGCGTCGTCGCGCACCCTGCCCGACGTGCTCATGCTCGACAACCCCGACGTGCAGCAGATCGCCTCGTCCGGGGCGCTGTCCGACCTCGCCGACTACGGCCTCGACGCGGACGACGACGTCCCCGGCGTGAAGGGCGCGAACACGTTCGAGGGCAAGCTCTACGGGCTGCAGCCGAACACGAACTCCATCGCGCTGTACTACAACAAGAAGCTGCTCGACGAGGCAGGCGTCCAGCCGCCCAAGACGTGGGACGAGCTCAAGGAAGCCGCGAAGAAGCTCACGAACGGGTCGACGTACGGCTTCGCGATGAGCAACATCAACACCTACGAGGGCACCTGGCAGTTCCTGCCGTTCTTCTGGTCGAACGGCGGCGACGAGAAGGACATCGCGACGCCCGAGGCCGCCCAGGCGCTGCAGCTCGTGCAGGACCTGCAGGACGACGGCTCGATGTCGAAGAGCTCGATCAACTGGGCGCAGGCCGACGTCAACAACCAGTTCATCGCCGGCAAGGCCGCGATGATGATCAACGGTCCGTGGCAGCTGCCGGCGCTCAAGAAGGCGAAGGACCTCGAGTTCGACAGCGTCCCGATCCCGACGCGCACCGGGTCCGAAACCGTCGCCCCGCTCGGCGGCGAGGCCTTCACCGTCCCGCAGACCGGGAACAAGGACACGATGCAGCTCGCCGGCAAGTTCGTCGGGTGCCTGAACAGCGACAAGATGCAGGCCGTCCTGGCCGGGGTCAGCGGCAACGTGCCCACCAACATCGAGGTCGGCAAGAAGTGGGCGGAGGACCACGCCGACGTGGCCTCGTTCGTCACCACCGTGCAGACCGCCCGGGCCCGGACGGCCGAGCTCGGACCGGACTGGCCCAAGGCCGCCACGAGGATCTACACCGCCGTGCAGCTCGCACTGACCGGCAAGGCCGACCCCGAGCAGGCGCTCGAGCAGGCGCAGTCGCAGAACCAGTAGCGGAGCCGGGGAGCCGGTCGCGAGACCGGCTCCCCGTTCCCTGACGGAAGGACCTGACATGAGCGCCTCCACGCAGATCCGGCCCCGGGCGACGACGCCCGCGGCCCCCGCCCGCCCCGGACAGCGCCGCGCGCGCATCCGGTCGTCCATCACCCGCTGGCTGTTCGTCGTGCCGGCCGCGGTGTTCGTGGCCCTGTTCTTCGGCTACCCCGTGGTCAAGAACATCCTGATGTCGTTCCAGGACTACACGACGAAGACCTTCTTCACCGGCGAGGCCCCCTGGGTCGGCCTCGGCAACTACATCGCGGTCTTCTCGAGCAGCGTCTTCACGACCAGCGTCGTCAACACCGCCCTGTTCACCGCGGGCTCGATCGTCCTGCAGTTCGTCCTCGGCCTCGGCCTCGCGCTGTTCTTCCGGCGGCACTTCCCGCTGTCGGGCTTCCTGCGCGGCCTGCTGCTCCTGCCGTGGCTGCTCCCCCTCATCGCCTCGAGCGCGGTGTGGAAGTGGCTGCTCGACCAGGACAGCGGTGCGCTGAACCAGCTGCTCGGCGTCGTCGGCATCGGCCCCGTGCCGTGGCTGGTCAGCCCGAGCCTGGCCCTCATCGCCGTCATCGGCGTGAACGTCTGGCTCGGCATCCCCTTCAACACGACGATCCTGTACAGCGGGCTGCAGTCCGTCCCGCCGGAGCTCTACGAAGCGGGCGCCCTCGACGGTGCCACCGGCGTCAAGGCGTTCTGGTACATCACCTGGCCGAGCATCCGGAGCGTCGTGAGCGTGGTCATCGTGCTCGGGGTCGTCTACACGCTGAAGGTCGTCGACATCATCCTCGGCCTGACCGGCGGCGGTCCCGCGAACTCGACGCAGACGCTCGCCACGAACGCCTACCACCAGTCGTTCATCAACTTCCAGTTCGGCATCGGAGCCGCGGTGAGCAACGTGCTCATCGTCGTCTCGTTCGTCTTCGCGATGGTCTACATCGCGATCTCCCGGAAGGCGGTCGACGAATGAGCGTCGGACTCGCGAACCAGACCGTCACCGTCACCCGCGCGATCACGACGAAGCGGAGCGCACGAGCGCCCCGCCCGCGCCGCACCGCGAAGGGGTTGCCGTTCACCATCCTCGGGATCGTGTTCCTCGCGATCATGGTCTTCCCCGTGTACTGGATGGTGAACACGAGCCTCCAGGCGACCTCGGGAGCCGCCACCGCGACCTGGTTCCCGTGGAACCCGACGTTCGCCGGCTACCGGGCGGCCTTCGCCCAGCAGGGGCAGAACTTCGTGTCGAGCATGATCATCGGCCTCGGCACCGTCGTGCTCACGCTGGCGATCGCGACCCCGGCGGCGTACGGCCTCGCCCGGTTCCGGATGCGCGGCACGAAGGTGTTCCTGCTCGTGCTGCTCATCACCCAGATGATCCCCGGCATCGTGATCGCCAACGCGCTGTACACGCTCTTCAACAACGTCGGGCTGCTCAACAGCTACGTCGGGCTGATCCTGGCCGACAGCGCCGTGCAGGTGCCCTTCGCGATCCTGCTCATGCGGGCGTTCATGGAGTCGATCCCGCCGAGCCTGGTCGAGGCCGCGCTCGTCGACGGCGCGAACGACCTGCGTGCCTTCGTGTCGATCGTGCTGCCGATCAGCCGCAACGCCATCGTCACCGCGGCACTCTTCACGTTCCTCGGCGCGTGGGGCGACTTCCTCATCGCGCTCACGCTCACCTCGACCGACGCGGTCCGACCGATCACGCTCGGCATCTACAACTACATCGGCTCGAACGTCACCGACTGGGGACCCGTCATGGCGACGTCGGTCCTCGCGTCCCTGCCGGCGGCCGTGCTCCTCATCGTCGCCCAGCGCTACATCTCCGCCGGTGCACTCGGCGGGGCGGTCAAGTGACGACCGCCCCCGACGTGCTCCACGCCACCCCTCCAGGAAGGCCCACACCATGACCACCACCCCGCTGCGCATCACCGTCTGGGGCGAGAACGTCCACGAGCAGGTCGAGCAGCACGTCGCCGAGCGCTACCCCGACGGCATGCACGGCGCGATCGCCGACGGCATCCGCGAGAACCTGCCGGACGCCGTCGTCCGCACCGCCACCATGCAGGAGCCCGAGCACGGGCTGACCGATGCCGTGCTCGCCGAGACCGACGTCCTGACCTGGTGGGGGCACGCCGCCCACGCCGACGTCGACGACGCCGTGGTCGACCGCGTCCACAAGCACGTGCTGTCCGGCATGGGGCTCGTGGTCCTGCACTCCGGCCACTGGTCGAAGATCTTCGGCAAGCTCATGGGCACCACCTGCACCCTGCGCTGGCGGAGCGAGCACGACCAGGAGCTCGTCTGGACCGTGAACCCGCAGCACCCGATCACCCGCGGTGTCCCGAACCCGATCGTCATCCCCGAGCAGGAGATGTACGGCGAGTACTTCGACGTGCCCACGCCCGACGAGCTGGTCTTCATCTCCGGGTTCACCGGCGGCGAGGTCTTCCGGAGCGGCATGACCTACCGCCGCGGCCTGGGGAGGATCTTCTACTTCTCCCCCGGTGACCAGGACTTCCCCGTGTACCACCACCCGGACGTCCGACGGGTGATCGCGAACGCGGCCGAGTGGGCGCGACCGGAGCGCGAGCGCGAGCTGCCGACCCTGCGCCGCTACGACCTCGGCGAGTACTTCGACGGGCAGCACTACCGCGGCCCGTTCGACGACGCACCCGAGGACGAGCTCGCCGAGCCCGCTGAGCCCGCCCAGTCCGCCGAGCCCGCCGAGGCCCGCGCATGACCGAGCACGCCCCGCTGCGGGTCGTGCAGGTCGGCGCCGGCGGCATGGGCCGCGCGTGGCTCGGGACGGTCGCCGCCGACCCGGACGTCGAGCTCGTCGGAGTCGTCGACCTCGACCTCGACGCCGCCCGCGCCGGGGCCGAGCTCGCCGGGTCCCCGACGATCCCGGTCGGTCGTGACCTGCCCGCGCTCCTGGCGGAGACCGGTGCCGAGGCCGTCCTCGACATCACGGTGCCCGTCGCCCACCACCCGGTGACGATGGACGCCCTGCACGCGGGACTCCCCGTGCTCGGCGAGAAGCCCGCGGCGCAGACCGTCGCCGAGGCGCTCTCCCTCGCGGCCGCAGCCGAGGCCACCGGGCAGCTGTTCATGGTGTCGCAGTCGCGCCGCTACAACGACCAGCTCGTGGCCTTCCGGCAGCACGTCCGCGCGCTCGGCGGGGTCGGCAGCCTGAACACGCGGTTCGCGAAGGCCCCGCACTTCGGCGGCTTCCGCGAGGAGATGGACGACGTCCTGCTCCTCGACATGGCGATCCACGCGTTCGACTCCGCCCGCTACGTGCTCGAGCGCGACCCGGTGTCGGTGTACTGCGAGTCGTGGAACCCGTCGTGGTCCTGGTACCGCGGTGACGCGGACGCCGCCGCGGTGTTCACCTTCGAGGACGACGTCCGGTACGTCTACGACGGCTCGTGGTGCGCGCCCGGCGACGAGACGTCGTGGAACGGTGACTGGCGCGCGTCGGGAGCGTCGGGGTCGGCATCGTGGGACGGCGACCACGACCCGTCGAGCGTGATCGACGACGCACCCGGCACGCCGGCAGGTGCGCCGGGGGTCGGTAGGGAGATCGCCGGGGCGCTCGCGTCCTTCGTGCGGGCCGTCCGGACCGGGGTCACCCCCGACGGCGAGGTGCACGGCAACGTCATGAGCCTGGTGATGGTGGACGCGGCGATCGCCTCCGCCCGTTCGGGACAGCGCGTGGTGGTCGACGACGTGCTCGAGCAGGCCCACGCGACGGCGCTCGAGGTCGAGCGGGACGACGCGGTCCGGGAGCGGCTCGCCGCGTGGGGGTCGGTGCGGCAGGCGCTCGCCTCCGCGCCGGACCGGACGCCCGCGGGCTGACGCATGCACGCACGGACGGGAGGCGCGGTGCCGGCCGGCACCGCGCCTCCTGTCCGTCCCGGTTCGCGCCGCCCTGCCGGACGGATCCGCGCGTCGCGGGCGGATCCGCGCGTACCAGGTCGTTCCTCCTGACCAGGTACGCGCGGTTCCGCTTCCCACTCCAGGCGTGATGGGGAGGAACGGGCACGCGACACACTTTCGGCTCGTCCGGCATCCGTGATCAGGACGCGAGTGTGGCTCAGGGCGATTACGGTTGCTCCGTGCGTGGACACCGGGCGTCGACCAGCGGGCAGCCGACCCCGGTCGTGCTCGTCACCGCCGACCCGCGTCGTCGTGCGGCACGGACCCCCTGGCGGCGGGTCCTCGTCGGGGTCGTCGTCGCCGCGCTGCTCGGGGGCGCCGTCGTCGCGACCGCGGGCACCCTCGTGTCGCAGCGCGTCGCCGAGTCCTTCGCCGTGCGGGACGCCACCGCCGACACGGCTGCGCTCGCCCGGGTGGTGGTGGAGCCCGCCCTCGTGGACGACGTCACCAGCGGCGACCCGGACGCCCGAGCCGTCGCCCGCGCACGACTCGACGACGCCCTGGCCGGCGAGTCCCGCGCCGGCTCGACCGTGCGCCTGAAGCTCTGGGGCGCGGACGGCACCGTGCTCTGGTCCGACGAACCCCGGCTGGTCGGTGAGCGCTTCCCGCTCTCCGACGAGGACCTCGCGGCGCTCCGGACCGACCGGTCCGACGCCGAGGTGTCCGACCTGGACGAGCCCGAGAACCGGTACGAACGCGGGCACGGACCGCTGCTCGAGGCGTACCAGGCGGTGCACACGCCCTCGGGCGACGCCCTGCTGTTCGAGGCGTACCGGCCGTACGACCAGGTCATCGCCCGCGCCGCCGACCTGCGGGCCGCGTTCGCCGCGCTGGCGTTCGGCACCGTCGGGGTCGTGCTCGTGCTGCTCGTGCCGCTGCTGCTCTGGCTGCTCGTGCGGATCCGCACGGGCCAGCGGCTCCGCGAGCGGTTGCTCGGGCGCGCGCTCGACGCCGAGGCGGCCGAGCGCCGACGCCTCGCGGGCGAACTGCACGACGGTCCCGTGCAGGACGTCGCCGGGCTCGCACTCTCCCTCGGTGCGGTGCCCGAGACCCGTGCCGCCGCCGAGACGCTCCGGCAGGCGGTGTCCGCCCTCCGGACCTCGATGGCGACGATCCGCCCGGCCGCTCCCGGTCGCGACGGCCTGGGTGCCGCGCTCGACGACGCGTGCGCCCGTGCCCGGGCCGCGGGGGTGGTGACGGACGTCGACGTGCCGGAGCCGCTCGAGGCCTCCACGGCCGCGCGGACCGCGGTCGTGCGCTTCGTGCGTGAGGCGGTCTGGAACGCCGTGAAGCACGCCGACGCGACCCGCATCCGGGTGTCGGTGCGGGCCGACCGCGGGGACCTGGTGGTGCGCGTGTCCGACGACGGGGTGGGGTTCGACCCGCGGCTCCTCGACGGGCCGGCTCCCGCCGGGCACCTCGGCACGACGCTCCTGCGCGAGGTCGCCGAGGACACCGGCGGCGCGCTGCTGCTGCGGACCGCACCTGGGGCGGGGACCGCCTGGGAGCTGACGCTGCCCGCCAGGACGGAGTCGCTGCGGTGAGGGTCCTGCTCGTCGACGACCACGCCCTGGTCCGACAGGGCCTCCGCGCCGTGCTCGCGACCACGACCGACTGCGACGTGGTCGGCGAGGCAGGCACGGGTGAGGAGGCCACCGAGCGTGCCGCGTCCCTGCACCCGGACGTCGTCGTGATGGACCTCTCCATGCCGGGCGCGGGCGGGGTCGAGGCGACGCGGGTGATCCGCACCTCGATGCCGGCGGTCCGGGTGCTCATCCTCACCACCTTCTCCGACGACGACCGCGTGCGCGCTGCCCTGGCCGCCGGGGCGACCGGGTACCTGCTCAAGGACGCGGCTCCGGAGGAGGTCGTCGCCGCGGTCCGCTCGACGGCGCGCGACGAGGCACCCGTCGACCCACGCGTCGCCCGTGCCCTGCTGCCGGGTGCGCCGGCTCCGGGGCGGGACCGCGGACCGGCCCTGCCGCCCCGCGAGCGCGACGTGCTCGACCGCATCGCACGTGGCCTGTCGAACCGCCAGATCGCGACCGAGCTCGGGATCGCCGAACGGACCGTGAAGGTGCACGTCGGATCGCTGTTCCGCCGCATCGGCGTCGCCGACCGGACGAGTGCGGCGCTCTGGGCCCGCGACCACGGCTGGTGACGACCCGGCCGTGCACACGCCGGCGGAGCGGGTACTAGTACCAAGGTCCGATGGTGCCGCCTCCGCGTCCCGGCGACGATCGTCACGAGGGACGCGACCACCGCCGGCGCGTCGGACCAGCCCAGGAGGCACCCCATGACCACCCAGCGCACGCGACGCCGCACCACCGGCATCGCCACCGCGATCGCGCTCGGCGCCGTCGCCGCGGCGGCCCTCGTCGGGGTGTCCCCCGCGAACGCGTCCGGCAAGACGTCGACCGGCGGGGACTACGCCGTCACCGTGAACGGCACCACGACGAACCCCGCGGTCGGCAAGGACTTCAAGCTCAAGGACGTCGCCGTCGCCGGCACCATCGCGGTCCGCGGGAAGCACAACGGCTTCGACATCCGCGTCGCCGACCTCGGCGTGTACGACTACACGCTGACCGGGGCACCGGACACCCAGCGGATGGTGACGAAGCCGACCGTGGTGTTCGCGTCGAAGGTCCCGTCGCTCACCGCCGCGCAGCTCGCCGGCACGAAGCTCTCCTCGCTCGAGGTCCGCGACGACACGCTCGTGGCGATCTTCGGCACCGGCGCGGGCAAGTTCAAGATCCAGGCGAAGGACGGCGCCCAGGGCGGGATCTTCCAGATGGAGACCGAGTTCGCCCAGCCCGTGACGTTCACGCACACGCTCGGGGCCGGGCTGTTCTACTTCACCAACCCCTACACGGGGAAGATCAACTTCGGCGACGGCGTCGCGGCGGTGTCCTCGGGCAGCGACGCGCACCAGATGCTGCTCGGCAAGGACAGCCCGCAGGTCGCGACGAAGACCTCGCAGACCGCGACCACCACGACCTGGACGGTCCAGCCCGGCGGACGCATGGGTGGTGTGCTCGGCGAGGACGCGGTCGAGCTGTCGCAGGGCGCGACGAACTGCACGAGCGACTGCCAGGCGCAGAACCAGGTCCGCGGCTCCCTGCCGGTCCCGCCGGATCCGGTGGACCCGCAGCCGTTGCGCGTCGCCACGCGCTGACGCGACCACGCGACGGACGGACTGGAGGCCCGGTGCCAGCTGGCACCGCGCCTCCCGTCCGTCGTTCCGTCCCGCCCGCCCGCCCCGGCCCGAGACTCGGGCTCAGCGACGGTCCTCGTGCCGCCGACCGCGAAGACCGTCGGTCAGGACGAGACTCGGAGCCCGCTGCGACGGACCATGCCGCCCACGCGGGTCAGCGCGGGATGACCGAGAACATGAAGCGCTTCCGGATCATGTACCAGACCAGCAGGATCAGGGCCGTGTGGGCCGCGAAGCCGATCCACCCGTTGAACCAGTCCACGCCCGGGATCGACGCGATGGCCAGCGCGAAGAAGACCTGCCAGACGAACACGTAGAGACTCGCCTGCCCGATCGGGATCCACAGCCACCCGATGACGGCGCTGATGGGCTTCCAGAACACGGTGAGGATCGCGTACGAGACGATCGCGAAGAAGGCGATGTCGACCAGACGCCCCCACTGCAGGTCCACCCGCTGGTACGCCGTGTTGTACAGGTCGTTGTACATCGACGCGGGGAACGGTGCCGGGGTGAACCCGAACTGGTCGCCCGCCCACACGTAGACGAGGAACGCGGCGTACCCGGTGATCCCGATGCCGATCAGGACCTTGCCGAGTCGGCCGGTCAGCGCACCGATCACCTGGCGCCGGTAGTAGCCGAGCACCAGGCCGTGCGTGAAGACCACCTGCCAGGTGAGCAGCGGGAACACCGACTCGAACTGCGAGTTCAGCGGGCGGAACTCGGGGTTCAGCGCCTGGAACGCGTACAGCCCCCAGCTGACGAGGAGCAGCGCCCACCAGAAGCCGCGCCGGATCACCCACAGGAAGACGGGGATGAACAGGCTCAGCACCACGAACAGGCCCATGATGTTGAACGGCCACGGCCCCATCTCGAGCAGCAGGAACTGCCGGATCGCGAACCAGGGCGGCGGGTAGGCCAGCAGCTGCATCGCGTTCGGGTACAGGTCGTACACCCGGCCCTCGGCGCCGACGCCCCCGGTGCCGGTCCCCCGGTCGGTGAAGGTGGTGATCGCATCGGTGTTCAGGAACGGCACGAAGCTCAGCGCGAAGACGACCACGATCACCGCCAGGGTGACGACGTACTGCTTCCGCGCCCGCTTCCACGCCCCGACGGCCGCCACCCACTCGCCGAACTTCTTGATCGCGAACGGGTACGTCATGCCGAGCACCATGCCGGACAGGAACACGAACATCTCGGCGCCGGTGATCGCACCGGTGGCGTGCAGCGTGATGTACGAGTAGGGCCCGCCGATCTCGATGTGCGTGATCACCACCGCGAGGATGATGAACCCGCGGAAGAGGTCGAGGCGCAGGTCGCGCCCGGGCTTGCCGTCGTCGGGGTACCGCCAGCTCGGCAGCAGCCGTCCGACGAGCCCGCTCAGCAGGAACGCCGCTGCGAGGCCGAAGGCGCACCAGACGATCCACGCCATCTGGTCGCCGCCGGTCTCGTACTGCTGGCTGATCGCCGCGGCACCCTCCTGCGTCGTCACGCGCTCCGTCACCGGTCCGAGGACGAAGTCCCCGTCCTGTTCGAGGTCCGTCCGGAAGGACCCGGCGATCCCCGGGTCGGCCGTGTCCCGCCAGTCGGCGACGCGGTTGCCGGCCTCGGGCTCGCGCCGGTTCGTCTCGAGGAACGTCACGCCCCGGACCTCGGGGTGGTCCTGCACGGCGGCGATCACCTGCCGCCACCACGCCTGCTTGACCGGGAGCTCGGCCGCACCGCGCAACGAGTGGTCGTACAGCGCGCCGGTGTCGAGCAGCATCGGCCGGTCCTCGCCCTGAGCGAAGCGCTCGGTGAACGTGCCCTCGGACTGCGTCTGCTCGTAGCCCCAGGTCTCGTCGAAGCGTGCCGCGACCTCGCCGTCCTGCGGGACCTCGTTGCGGGTCAGCGGGACGTCGCGACCGGCGGCCTCGGTCGCCTTGCCCTTGCCGAAGAAGAACATCGACAGCCCGACCCAGTCGACGCTCTCGGCGCCGGGCCAGTACGGGCCGTAGGGGTCGTCGGCGGCGGTGAGTCGGCCGTCGCCGTCGGTGTCCAGCTCGGCGACGTCGCTGCCCGACAGGGTCTGCAGCCGCCCGGCGGACTCGCCGAACGGGTAGCCCGCGCCGTACGACGGCGACCACACCATGGCAGCGTCGGAGTCACCCGCGTGCACGGCCGCGGCCAGCGTCCGGAACGCCGGGACGAACGCGGTCGGCTGCTGTCCCCAGCGAACCCACGTGCCGTTCATCTGGGGAGCGAAGCGCACGAGCAACTGGGTGTCGTACTGCCGGTGGACCTCCTCGAACAGCCGGTTCGCCGCGGCAGCGTCGGCCTTCGTGAGGGACCGCAGCGACCGCGACGGCTCCAGGCTCACCGCGAGCACCGCGCCCTGGGTCGCCGCCGCGCGGGTCGCCCGCAGGAACTCGTCCCGTGCGCTGCGGTCGAAGGGGTACTCGATCTCGACCCCGTAGACCGACGGCGTCGCGCCGAGCCGACCCTCGTACCCGTCGGGGGCGTCGCTCCCCCAGTCGAGGTCCGGGCCGAACCACACGCGCCCGTCGGAGGGCGTCTCGCCGGCACGACCCGGAGCCGACACGGCCGACGCGGGGAGCGCCCCGCCGAGCAGCAGTGTCCCGACGACGACGAGGAACGCGACGGCCTTCGCCAGCGCGCCCCTCACCGGTTGCACGCCAGGGTCCAGATGTTGTGGCCGCCGGTGTGCTCGTGCTCGAGGCGGTCGAGCGCGGCGATCGCCAGCGCGAGGCCGCGACCGCTCTCCTCGTCGGGGTCGGCCATGGTCACGGCGGACAGGTCGACGTCGGCGGGGCGCCCGTTGTCGGTGAGCACCGCGACGAGCTCACGGTCCGTGGCGCAGAGCTCCACCGTGTACCCGCGGCCGGCCTCGGCATCGGTGCGTCGCGTGTGCTCGACGATGTTGGCGGCGATCTCGGCGAGGGCGGTCTCGAGCGAGAAGCGGAGACGGGCGTCGTCGATCGCCATGGTGTCCCACCAGGCGCCGAAGCGGTCCTGCACGACGTCGAGCGACTCGGCGACGGCCGGGACGTCGAAGGTCAGGTCGTGGTCGGTCACAGTGGGCCTCCTGCCGTCGAGGACACGTGTTCGGACTGCGGCGTCCCCGCCTCCGGTCCGCGGTAGAGCACGGCGCGGACGACGATGCTGAAGATGAACAGGTCGAAGATCACCCACGCGGTGTTCACGAGCGGCGCGATGCCGTCCGCCTGGCCCGTGGCGTACCGGATCGCGATCATCACGAGGGCGGCGACGAGCGCACCCATCGCGTACAGCTGGGGCTTCACGAGGTCCCACCGCGGTCGCTGGTCGGACTCGTCCTTGACCTTCGGCGTGACCCGGAACCCCAGTGGCTTGCCACGGAACACGTTCTCGAGCGCGCTCGTCACCGACTCGATCCAGACGGGGAACAGCGCGAGCGAGTACTGCTGCCCGCGCCACGTGGGTCTGCCGGCGGCCACCACCCAGAACAGCAGCTGGTTGAGCACGAGGAACGGGATGAGCCGCACGAAGAAGTCGACGCTGTAGGCCTGCACGGGCACGACACCGAACGACAGGCAGAGCACCGGGGCCGCGATGTACACGATCGCCGCGAAGCCCGAAAGGTAGCTCCACATGGTCGAGAAGTACATGAGGCGCTGCCCCCACGACAGGCCCTTCTGCACGAGGGGGTTCTCGCGGAAGAAGACCTGCATGGTGCCCTGCGCCCAGCGGAGTCGCTGCACGAGCATGGTGGGCAGGTCCTCCGGCGCGAGGCCCTTCGCCAGGATCTCGTCGTGGTACGCGGACCTCCATCCCAGGCCGTGCAGGCGCATCGCGGTCGCCATGTCCTCGGTCACGGAGATCGTGGCGAGCGGCATGATCGGCTGGGCCTCGTCGTCGCGGTTCACGTCGAGCGCCCGGGCGAGCACCGCGATGGACTCGATCGCGGCCACCGGCGAGGCGTCCCGTCGTCCGAGCACGTCGAGGGCAGCGTCGTCGAGGCCGGCGAAGGTGTCCGCCTCGGTCGACATCGCGGCGAGCTCCTGCAGGTCACGGCGGACCGACTCGAGGTCGGCGGCGGCGAACCGGTACGCGATCGCGTCAATGCCGCGCTGGAAGTCGTAGGTGACGTCGCCGAGCGGTTCGCCGCGGTCGATCTGGTCACGGGCACGGTCGACGACCTGCTCCGCACCGTCGAGCGCGTCGAGCACCCGCGGGTCGGTCTCGGTCTCGCGGGCTCGTGCGAGCAGCTTCCGCGACGTCTTGATGGTCCGCTCGACGGACTCCTCGACCTCGCGCACGTAGCGGGTCACGCCGAGCTGCATGAGTGCCTCGCGCCGCAGGATCGCGTTCGATCCGCAGAAGAACGCCGCGTTCCAGCCGTCCTTCGACTGCTGGATGGGCCCGTAGAACAGCGGAGCCTGGCTGCCGAGCAGGTCGGCCTCGGGCACGTTCTCGAACCACTGCGGCGTCTGGACCAGCGCCATGCGCTCGTCCTTGAAGTAGCCGAGCGTCCGGTCGAGGATCGACGGCTCCGGGACCTGGTCGGCGTCGAGGATGAGCAGGAACTCGCCCTGCGTCGCGAGCAGCGCGTTGTTGAGGTTGCCGGCCTTCGCGTGCCGTGGCCGGTCGACCCAGTCGGCGCCGCGCGTGATCACGCCGATGCCGAGGGACTCGGCGGCGGCGCGCATCTCCGGGCGGTTGCCGTCGTCGAGGATCCACGTGGCGTGCGGGTGCGTGATCGCCTTCGCCGCACGGGCGGTGCGGACGACCAGCTCGACCGGCTCGTTGTACGTCGTGATGAAGACGTCGACGGTGACGTCCCCGGCGGGCTTCGTCGGCGGTTCCCCGCGTTCGCGGAGTCGCCAGGCGCCGAACGCGAACAGCAGCGAGTCGATCACGCTGTAGGTCTCCGCGAGGATCAGCGGCACCGCGATCCACCACGAGTGCCAGTTCACCGAGCCGATCCAGCGCCAGACGATGTAGTTGACGCCGGCGATCGACGCGAGGAGCGCGACGGTGCGCACGGTCGCGAGCCGCTTGGTCGGGGTACCGGTGGTGAGTCGGCGACGGTCCTGACGGCTGACGTCGAGCGCGGTCATCGGCGTCCTTCCTGCTGCAGCCGGCGAGCGCTGGGTGAGTGCGCCGTACCGCCCTGTCTACCGCAGGCAGGGCACCGCTGTCAGCCCGCCGCCCCGTCCGCGGGGTGAGATCGGCTCATCCGGGCGCTGCGAGCCCCAGATCGTGCGCGAGGCGGACGATCACCTCGTCGAAGTACGCCGCCGGGTCGGTCACCGAGCCGACCGCGTGCCCGAACAGCTCGAACGACAGGACGCCGAACACCGTCGTCCAGGCGATCAGGGTCCGCAGGACGACCTCGGGCGAGGGGTCGTCGTGGAAGCCGCGCGCCCGTGTGGAGGCGACCGCGTCGGCGACGGCGCCCGGCGCTGCGGGCCGCGAGCCGATCGCGGGACCGGCACCGAGCCTCCAGTCCGGAGCCAGCTCGGACCCGGCGACTCCCGACCACGCGTCGGTGACGACGCGGACGAGCACGTGCGTCGTCCGCGAGGCGGGCTCGACCGTGTCCTGCGGTGCGACGTACCCGGGCACGGGTGAGCCGTACAGGAGCGCGAAGTCCCCGGGGTGCCCGATCGCCCACTGCCGGACGGCACGACACGCGGCGACCCAGCGGCCGACGTGGTCGGACCGGTCGACCGGCGCCTCTGCCGCCTCGACCGCGGCGCCGAGTTCGTCGTAGTCGAGCACGAGCAGCGCGGTGAGCAGGTCGTCGCGGCTCGGGAAGTACCGGTACACGGCGGAGGACACCAGGCCGACGTCACGAGCGACGGCGCGCAGGCTCAGCTGCGCCGGTCCCTCCTCGGTGAGCCGGGCGCGCGCGGCCGCGAGGATGCTCGCGTGCACGGCCTCCCGTGCCAGGGACCGGGCGGTCCTCGCCTTCTCCACCATGCCGTCAAGCGTGCCACGGGAGAGCACTGCACACAAACGAGAGCACTGCTCTTGCATCGGAGCCCGTCCGGCTGCATGATGGCTTCCGAGAGCACTGCTCTCCCGAATCTCAGGAGGAACCATGCCCCGTCACCACGTCGTCGTCGGCGCCGGCCCCGTCGGTCGCCACACTGCGGCACTGCTGTCCGAGCGTGGCGACGAGGTCGTCGTCGTCACCCGCTCCGGACGCGACACCGGTCTGCCCGGGGTCCGCCACGTCGGGCTCGACGCCGCCGACGCGGACGCCCTGACCGCCGTCGCGGACGGCGCGGCAGCACTCCACAACTGCGCGAACCCCGGCGACTACACGCAGTGGGAGCGGGTGTGGCCGCCGCTGGCGTCCTCCCTCCTCACCGCCGCCGAGCGGACGGGTGCCGTGTACGCGATCACCGGGAACCTGTACCCGTACGGCCCGGTCGACGGACCGATGCGCGCGGACCTGCCCGACGCCGCGACCGACCACAAGGGCGTCCTGCGGGCCCGGATGTGGGCGGACGCGCTGGCGGCGCACGAGGCCGGACGCATCCGCACGGTCGAGGTCCGCGGCTCGGACTACGTCGGCCCGGGCACCGGCGTCAACGGGCACGTCACGCGGGTGCTCCCGACCGCGATGCGGGGGAAGCCCGTCACCGTGATCGGGCGCTCGGACCAGCCGCACTCGTACACCGACGTCGGCGACGTCGCGCGGCTCCTCGTCGCCGCGGCGGACGACGAGCGGTCGCACGGTCGGACCTGGATCGTCCCGACCAACGCACCGCGGACCCAGGAGCAGGTCCTCACCGAGATGCTCCGGACGGCCGGTCGGCCCGCCGTCCGCGTGCGGTCACTGCCGATCGGCCTGCTCCGCGGGATCGGCGCGGTGTCCCCGTTCATGCGGGAGGTCGCGCAGCTCGGCTACCAGTGGTCGGCCCCCTACGTGGTCGACGACACCGCGACCCGGTCGCACTTCGGGTTCGGCCCGACGCCCTGGGACGAGGTCTGCCGCCGCACGGTGGACGGGCTGACCGTCTGAGCCGACCGGACGGGAGGCACGACCCGCGACGGGCGGGCGGCTCGCGTCCGTCCCGGAGTCGGCCCGGCAGTGGGCAGGGCCGATGGGGTCCCGCGACGCGACTGCGCGACCCCGGAGAACGGGGTCGCGCAGCGGATCAGTGGCCGGTCAGTGGCCGGTCAGTGACCGACCGATGGCTGGTCAGTGCCGGGGCTTGCGTGCCGGACGGTCGTCGTCGCGGCGGTCGTCACGGCGGGGACGGTCGTCCCGACGGGGCGCACGCGGTCCGCGGTCGTCGCGGTCGTACCGACGGGCACCGCCGCGGCGGTCCGGCGCGATCTCGATGAGCTTCCCGCTGATCCGGGTGTCGGCGAGCCGGTCGAGCACGCCCGGGTCCATGCTCTCGGGCAGCTCGACGATCGAGAAGTCGGGTCGGATCTGGATCGCGCCGAAGTCGTCGCGCCGCAGGCCGCCCTCGTTCGCCAGGGCGCCGACGATCTGGCGCGGCTCGACGCGGTGGCGACGCCCGACCTCGATCCGGTAGGCGGTCATCGGCTGCGAGCGGCGCGGCCCACGGTCCTCGCGGCCACCACGGTCGTCGTCACGGTCGCGGCGCTCACCACGGCGGCCGTCGCGGTCCACCTGGTTGCGGAGCTGGTCGTCGGCCGGGTCGAGCAGCAGCGGCGAGTCACCCTGCGCCACGACCGCGAGCGCGGCCGAGACGTCCTCGGCGGGCACGTCGTGGTTGCGGACGTAGTGCGCGATGACGTCACGGAACTTCTCGATGCGGTCCTGCTGCTCGAGCGCCGCGGTGATCGCGTCGTCGAACCGGCTCAGGCGCGTCTCGTTGACGTCCTCGACCGTGGGCAGCTGCATCTGCGTGAGCGGCTGCTTCGTGTGGCGCTCGATGGCCGACAGCAGCCGGCGCTCGCGCGGGGTGACGAAGCTGATCGAGTCGCCCTTGCGGCCCGCGCGACCGGTGCGGCCGATGCGGTGCACGTAGGACTCGATGTCGACGGGGATGTCGAAGTTCACGACGTGGGTGATGCGGTCGACGTCGAGGCCACGGGCGGCGACGTCCGTGGCGACCAGGATGTCGAGCTTGCCGGACTTCAGCTGGTTGACCGTGCGCTCGCGCTGCGCCTGGGCGACGTCACCGCTGATCGCCGCCGCGGCGTACCCGCGGGCGCGGAGCTTCTCGGCCAGGGTCTCGGTCTCGCTCTTCGTGCGGACGAAGATGATCATGCCCTCGAAGTCCTCGACCTCGAGGATGCGGGTGAGCGCGTCGACCTTCTGCGGGTACGACACCATCAGGTAGCGCTGCGTGATGTTCGCGGCGGTCTTCGTCTTGGTCTTGACGGTGATCTCGGACGGGTCGTTCAGGTACTGCTGCGAGATGCGACGGATCTGCGCGGGCATCGTCGCCGAGAACAGCGCGACCTGCTTGTCGTCCGGCGTCTCGGCCAGGATCGTCTCGACGTCCTCGGCGAAGCCCATCTTGAGCATCTCGTCGGCCTCGTCGAGCACGAGGTACTTCAGCTGGGACAGGTCGAGCGTGCCCTTCGCGATGTGGTCCATGATGCGACCGGGCGTGCCGACGACGACGTCGACGCCACGGCGCAGCGCGGACAGCTGCACGCCGTACGCCTGGCCGCCGTAGACGGGCAGGACGTGCACGTGCTTCATGTGCGACGCGAACTGCTCGAACGCCTCGCACACCTGCAGCGCGAGCTCACGGGTCGGCGACAGCACGAGGGCCTGGGGCACCTTGCTGCCCGACTCCATGCGGGACAGGATCGGCAGCGCGAACGCCGCGGTCTTGCCGGTGCCGGTCTGCGCGAGGCCGACGACGTCGCGCCCCTCGAGCAGCGTCGGGATCGTCGCTTCCTGGATGGCGGAGGGGGTCTCGTAGCCGATGTCCTTGACGGCCTTGAGCACCGGATCGCTCAGGCCGAGGTCGGCGAAGGTCACCACGGGCCCCTCGTCGGCGGTCTCGGTGGCGGTGGCGGTGTCCGTGCTCATGGGGAAACGGTACCTCGGACGGCGGACGCCCGCTGACGCGACCGGGCGAGCGGTGGCCGGACGGGAGGCGCGTGGCGGCGCCGCGACGCGCCTCCCGTCCGTCGCCATTTAGTTGCATTCCGGAACCACCGGATGTATCGTTGCGCGGTCTGCAAAGTTACACAGTACGAAAAAGGAGTTCGATGACCGCCACCGCACCCGTCTCGGTGCAGCAGGGCCGCGACACCGCCGGCCCCGACGCGGCGACCGGCGCGCACGCGCCCGGCACCTCCGGCCAGCAGCCGCTCATGACGCACCGCCAGATCCTCCTGGTGATCTACGGCCTGATGGCGGGCATGTTCCTGTCGTCCCTCGGCCAGACGGTGTTCGGCACGGCGATCCGCACCATCGGCGACGACCTGCACGGTCTCGACCAGCAGGCATGGGTGACCACGGCCTACCTGATCACGTCGACGATCGCGACGCCGATCTACGGCAAGCTCTCCGACATCTTCGGCCGACGGCCGCTCTACATCTTCGGCATCGTCGTCTTCATCCTCGGCGCCGTGCTGTCCTCGATGTCCACCTCGATGCTCATGCTCGCGGCCTTCCGTGCCGTGCAGGGCATCGGCGCCGGCGCGCTCATGTCGCTGCCGCTCGCGATCATGGGTGACATCCTCGCGCCGCGTGAGCGTGCGAAGTACCAGGGGTACTTCCTCGCCGTGTTCGGCATCTCGTCCGTCATCGGACCGCTCATCGGCGGCCTGCTCGCCGGCTCCTCCGAGATCCTCTGGATCACCGGGTGGCGCTGGGTGCTCCTCATCAACGTGCCGATCGGCGTCGCCGCGCTCATCATGGTGATCGTCTTCCTGCACCTGCCGAAGGTGCACGGCAAGGGCGACAAGCCGAAGGTCGACTGGTGGGGCGCGACGGCCGTCATCGTCACGCTCGTGCCGCTGCTGCTCGTCGCCGAGCAGGGCCGCACCTGGGGCTGGGGCTCGCCCGCCGCGATCGCCAGCTACGTGATCGGTGCGCTCGGACTCGTCGCACTGCTGCTCGTCGAGTCGAAGATGGGCGACGCGGCGATCATCCCGCTGAAGCTCTTCCGCTCCGGCACGTTCTCGATGGCGACCGTCATCGGGTTCCTGGTCGGCTTCGCGATGTTCGGCGCCATGCTGACCATCCCGCTCTACCTGCAGATCGTCGTGGGCCTGACCCCGACCGAGTCGGGCTTCGCCACACTGCCGCTCGTCGGTGGTCTGATGATCGCGTCGATCACCTCGGGCCAGATCGTCGCCCGTGTCGGCCGCTACCGGATCTTCCCGGTCATCGGCACGTTCCTGGTGTCGGCCGGCTACGTCGTCCTGACCTTCATGACGATCGACAAGCCGCTCTGGTTCCTGATGATCGGCATGTTCCTGATCGGCCTCGGGCTCGGCTCGGTCATGCAGTCGCTGACCCTGGCGTCGCAGGGCTCGGTCGAGGCCCGGGACATGGGCGTCGCGACCAGCTCGGCGACGTTCTTCCGGCAGATCGGCGGAACGCTCGGCACCGCGGTGCTGCTCTCGATCCTGTTCTCGGTCATGCCGAGCAACATCCTGACGGCGACCGCGAACCAGGCCGACCTGAAGCCGGCGCTGTCGGCCGCACTCGACCCCGCGGTGGCGAGCAAGCCGGCGAACCAGGGCGCGATCGACACGATCTGGGCCCCGATCACCACCCCGCTGCAGCAGACCGTCCAGGGGAAGCTCGACGACGCCTCGGCGCAGGCGAAGCAGGCGGCCGACCAGGCCGTCACGCAGCAGGTCACCGCGGCCGTGCAGCAGCAGGTCGCCGCCGGTGCCGTGCCCGCAGCCGCGGCGCAGGGCGTGATCGACCAGCAGGTCGCAGCGGCCACCCCGGCCGCAGAGTCCGCAGCCCTCGAGGCCGTGGCGGACGAGGCGCACGCCAGCGTCCAGGACGGCACGGTGTCGGTCGACTGGTCGAACGCCTCGCAGCGGTCGTACTGGGTGGACGAGCTCACGCCGGCCCTGGCGAAGCAGATCGACGACGGCGCCAGTTCGGACTCCGCGGCGACGAGCACGAACGACACCTCGTTCCTCACCGGCGCCGACAGCCGCCTCACGCGGCCGTTCATGGCGGGCTTCAACGCCTCGTCCGTGACGATCTACTGGGTCGGACTCGGCGTGATCCTGCTCGCCTTCGTGCTCACGTGGTTCTTCCGGGTGCCGCCGCTGCGCCAGCGCTCGGCGCTGCAGGAACAGCACGACGCCGCGAACGGATCCTCGTCAGACGGCTCCTCGTCCGACGGTTCCTCGTCCGATGTCGACCGCTCGGCGCCGTCGGCCGAGGCCGAGCTCGAGGCCCGCGCCGGGCTCGCGGCAGCCGAGGCCGGATCGTTCACCGGGCCGATGACCGGCTCCACGCCGACCCAGCGTCGGTGACCCCCGGCCGCCCGCACCCCGCCCGGGGTGCGGGCGGCCTCCCCGTGCCGGACCCGTCCGGCGCAGACGACCCGGGCCACCGCAGGACACGGTGGCCGCCCAGCACCACAGGAGTGCACGTGAGCACCACAGCAGCACCGGAGCCGGTCACCGCGCCGTGCACGTTGCGCGAGCGGAAGAAGCAGCAGACCCGGCAGGCGCTCCACGACGCCGCCCTGACGCTCGTCTCCGAGCACGGTCTCGACGGCGTCACCGTCGAGCAGATCTGCAGCGACGCCGACGTCTCCCCGCGGACCTTCTTCAACTACTTCACGTCGAAGGCGCACGCGGCGCTCGGTCTCGACACCGTCGAGGTGCCGGAGTGGGCGGCCACGCGCTTCGCCGAGGCGGACGGCCGACTCGTCGACGACCTGTGCGTCCTGATCGCCGCGACCGTCCCGCTCTCCCAGGACCGCCGCCGGATGAAGGAGCTCCTCGTGCTCCGACCCGAGATGGCACCGATGGTCATGCAGTGGATGGCCGAGTCGCGGCAGTCGCTCCTCGCCACGGTGTCGTCGCGCACCGACGAGCAGACCGCTCGCACGGCCGTCGGACTCGTGCTGTCCGCGCTGTCCGAGGTCGCGCACCGCGACACCGTCGGTGACAGCGACGAGCTCGCGGTGAAGCTCCGCACCGTCGTCGCCGAGATGGGCGCGATCGCCGCGTCCTGATCCGCGCCCGCGGTGCGACGCACGGTGCCGCACGGCGCTGCGGGGTTCCACAGGGTCCCTTCGGGAAGCCGCAACCGATCGTCCGCGAAGGTTCCTCGCCGCCTACGCTCGCGGCACCGGACGTACCCGACGACCGGTCCCGGCGCGGTCTCCCGACGCTCCGGGGATCCGCGAGGAGCACCATGCACCACGTCCCGAGCGCTCGGTCCGCAGCGCGCACCACCGCAGCGGCTGCCGCCGTGCTGGTCGCCGCCGCACTCGGCGTCCTGCCGGCCGCCACGGCCCGGGGCGCCACCCAGCCCGTGTCGGCGTCGACAGCGTCGTCGTCGCCGACACCGGTCACCCCGCCGACGACGGCGGACGTGCCGTCCTGGGCAGCGGCCACCAGCGAGTCCTCCCCCCAGGTGCTCCCGACCGTCCGGGCCGGCGAACCGTCCTCCGCCGACCTGCGCGCACGGGACGCCGACGGAGCCGCGTACTCGCTCACCACCGCGGACGGCGCCACGGCCCACCCGGACGACGGGCTGACCTTCGCCCACGGTGTGCTCTCCGGCACCCCGACCCACGCGGGCACCGCCACCGTGCGGGTCACCGCGACGACCGCGGTCGGCTCCGCGGAGCACTGGGTGCGCTGGACCGTCCTGCCCGCTGCCGCCACCGGCGTCGGCGTGGTCGTCCGCACCGTCCCCGCCGCGTCGGACGGGACGTACACCTGGGTCGGTGCCGACGGCCGGGTCTACCCGGATCCGCTGGGCGTGGCGCTCGGCGGCTCCCTCACGCTCGAACCGTGGACGACCGACCGGTTCGGCAACACGGTGGCGGTCGCCGAGGACGCCGAGGTCCGTGCGAGCGACGACGCCGACCGGGTCGACCGCGCCGACGGGACCGTCACGGTGACCTTCACCGGTGCGGCGTCGCAGACCGTCCGGGTGTCGGTCGACGGCACCGCGACCACGTTCCCGGTGCGGGTGACCGGCGGACGGGCGGCGACCGCTCCCGAGGGAGACGCCACCACCGCAGCCCGGGTCGGGCAGGACCCGGACGGTGGTCCGTCGAGCGCCCGCTCCGTCGCGGACACCGCCGGCGAGCTCGCCTGGACCGGGGCCGATGCCGCCGTGCCGATCGGCTGGGCCGTGGCGCTCCTCACGCTCGGCACGGCCGTGGTCGGACTGCGCCGGGCGCGTCGGACGCGGCACCGCGCCTGAGCCGGGCGGCCGGCCCGAGACGCCGGCGTTTCGCCGTGCCGGACGGGTCCGAGACGCCGGCGTCACCGCGAGACGCCCCCGATCGCGCGAGACGCCGTCCTCTTCGGCGGCGTCTCGGCACGACACCGGCGTCTCGGCACGACGGCGGCGTCTCGGCACGACGCCGGCGTCTCGGCACGACGCCGGCATCTCACGTCGACCACGGACAGGGAGGCCGAAGGGGGCCCGCCTGCGAGCACCGGAGTACGGTCAGCCCATGGACGGCACAGCCCCGACCCCGTACCTCCTGCTCCCCGGCACCGCCCGCACGGCGCTCGCCCGCTGGCAGCAGGTCTTCGGCGGCGACGTCCGCGTCACCTCGTACGAGGAGGCCGCTCGCGAGGACGGGCCGCCCGGCGCCGTGGCGCACGGCGAGCTCGTCGGCCCGGTCCGGCTCTTCGCCGCCGACACCGGCCCCGACGACACCGCGCTCGCGGTCTCCGGCTTGTTGTTCGCCCTGCTCGGGAGCGCCCGGCCCGAGGTGCTCCGGCGGTGGTTCGTGGACCTGGCCTCCGACGGCACGGTGGTCGACGACCTCCAGGAGCGGCCGTGGGGCGACTGGGACGGAACGGTGCGCGACGCGTTCGGGGTGACCTGGTTGATCGGGTTCGAACGGTCAGCGCTCGACGACCAGGACTGACCAGCCTCAGTCCGTCGGGTGCTCGTCGGACCCGAGCGGGAGCAACGGCGCCCAGAACGCGTCCGGGCCGTCCGTGACGACGGCGTCGGCCTCGAAGCGGAACCCGTACCCGCGCACGAAGTCGAGGGCTGCGACCCGCTCGTCCTCGGCATCGTCGGACGCAGCGTCGGGGAGGTGCACGCCGTGCCCCATCCGGACGCCGGAGTCGCTGACGAGGGTGAGGTCCCACCGGCCCTCCTCCGCGCGCTCGATCCGGACGACGGCGGCCTGTGCAGCGGTGAAGTCAGCCATGCAGCGGATCCTACGGACGGCCGCCCGGGCGCGTTCAGGGTGCCGACGCCCGTACCCTGACCGCATGGACACCCCGCAGCCGTCCGGCACGACGAAGCGCCGGATCACCCTCGACCTCGGTCGCCCCCTGCTGACCTGGGGAGCCCGACCGACGGTGACGATCGACGGCGTCGGTCACCCGGCCCAGTGGGGCACCGGCACGTGGGCGGTCGCCGACGACGGGTCGACCCGGATCGGCGTCTCCTGCTTCAACCGCCTGTGGCACTTCGGCACCGCCAGCGGCACGGTCGGCGATGCCGACGGCTTCGCCTACCGCAGCGGCGCACTGCCACTGGGCCGCGGTCGGCTGACCGCCCGTCGCACCACGGGCTGAGCCGGGGGGCGCGGTGCCGGTGGGCGGTCCCGCTCACCGACACCGCGCCTCCCGTCAGTCGTAGATCGCGATCCAGTCGACGCTCACGTGCCCCGAGGCGCCCGCCGGCACGCGCCCACCGGTGTCGGTCTCGGCCTGCAGCGTGACCCGCATCGGCTTCGTCGGCACGGCCTTCGTCGTCGACGCGACCAGCTTGCCGTCCCAGAAGAAGCGGACCACCTTGCTGTCCCACTCGGTGGTGGCGACGTGGTAGCTGCTCGTGTCGGTGGCCGCGAAGGTCTCACGCTCCGGCTGGAAGGTCATGGCACCGTTCCGCAGGCTGCCCGGGACGGCCGACGCGGGTCGGGGCTTCGCGCCGAGGGCCGCTTCGGGCCAGTCGATCTCGCCCTCGTTCCACCGGTCGCTCGACGGCCACAGGATCACGACGAACTTGTACCCGGGGGTCTTCGTGGTCTTGTAGCGGATCGAGACGCGGCCGGTGCGGTGCGGCGCGTAGCCGTCGGGCATGACGGCCGCGGCGAGCGGCTGACCGCGGTCGGACCGCAGCCAGAAGTCGAGCGCACCGTTCTGCACGCTCAGCACCTTCGACGGCGTGTAACGCCCCTGACCGCTCGTGTCGGAGAACCCGTCGTACAGGCCCATGCCCGGGTACTTCGCGGCGACCCCGCCCGCCGGCGCGGCCGTGGCGAAGTCCTGCCGGTAGGTCTGCTTCCAGGTCCGACCGTTCGACACGACGGTGCCCTTCGGGGCGGAGGTCGTCGTGGTCGACGTCGGCGCGGCGGACGCGGAGGGGGGAGCCGAGACATCGGCGACCGCGCCGACTGCGAGCACGGCGACGGTGAGGGCTGCGACGATCGAGGACTGCAAGGGGCGCTCCTGCCTGTGGGCGCCGACGTGGGTGGCGTCGGCGGACCGTGGTGGTGGTGCTCGGTGTGCCCTGCTGTGTCGGCTCGGGAAGGGCTGCCGTCAGTGGAACGACGGGCGGCTGCCAGGCAACCCCCAGCGGCGTACCCCGTTCGCGCGAGCAGAACGGTCTGACTGCGCGCCGCTCCACGGATGTCGGCACGGACCCGCCGTCACACGTACCCCGATCTGGGGGAAGCGCCGGCCGGCGGGAGGGCGCGGGACGGACGCCGGTGACCGCTCCAGTAGGGTGAGCGACATGTCAGTCGGGTTGCTCGCCGTGGTGGACGACATCCTCTCCGCGGCCCTCAAGGCCAGCGCGAAGACCGCGGGGGTCGTGATCGACGACGCGGCGGTCACACCGCAGTACGTCCAGGGACTGCAACCGGCTCGCGAACTCCCCGTCGTCGGGCGCATCGCGCTCGGCAGCCTCTTCAACAAGTTCGTCATCATCATCCCGTTGGCGCTGCTGCTGTCGGCGTTCGCCCCGCGGGTGCTGCCCTGGCTGCTCGTCATCGGCGGCACGTACCTGTGCTTCGAGGGCGCCGAGAAGGTCACCGAGTGGTTCGGTGTGCACCACGAGGCCGCCGGCGACGCGCAGCCGACCACGGAGCCCAAGCTCGTCTTCGGCGCCGTGCGCACCGACCTCATCCTCAGCACCGAGATCATGCTCATCGCCCTGTCGAGCCTGGACACCGGGCTCGACTTCTGGCCGAAGGTCGGTGCCCTCGCGCTGATCGGGCTCGGGATGACGGCCCTGGTCTACGGCGCCGTGGCGCTCCTGGTGAAGGTCGACGACATCGGCCTGCAGATGATGAAGAACGACTCCCGGCGGACCCGCCGTGCCGGTGCGCGGATCGTGCGCGCGATGCCGACGGTGTTCCGGGTCATCAGCATCGTCGGCACGGTCGCCATGCTCTGGGTCGGTGGGCACCTGGTGATCGCGAACCTGGCGGAGACGTTCTGGGCGGGCCCGGAAGAACTGCTGCACGTGGTCGAGCACGCGGTCGAGGCCGCCGGCCCGGTCGTCACGTGGATCGTCGACACCGCGGTGTCGGCCGTGTTCGGGCTCGTGCTCGGCATGGTCGTGGTCGGCATCGTGCTCGGTGTCGGTCGCCTGCGGGGCCGCGCACACTGACCCGGCCGGGCTCCCCCGACGGCACGGTGGCACGGGCCGACCGGCGCGACGTGGCCGTGGCACGGGCCGACCGGCGCGACGTGGCCGCGGCACGGTGGGTCGTCACCGCGACCGGGCGGAGTGCTGCGGCGGCCCGGTCCGGCCGAGGGACGGTGGCCTCAGGCGTCGCCGACCGCGGTCTCCCACTGGTACCAGGCCTCGAGCTGCGCCTGTGCACTGCCGAGGGCGCTGTGCGACCCGCGCACCGATCCGTCCTCGGACTCGAGCTCGTACTGCCGCTGGAGCGTGATGCGGGCCAGCACGCGGCCGTCGGCCCACGCCGACCAGGAGGCGTCGCTGTCCTGACGCCAGGTGAGGTCGTTCCGGTGTGCCATGGTGCGGCTTCCGTTCGGTGCCGCAGGAGCCCGGGTGGCGGAACGACCCGTCGGACGCTACGCCGTCCGCCTGGACGGTGCTCAGCCGCCCAGGACGGCGCTCAGAGCTCGACGTCGCTGCCCATCGTCACCGTGCGCTGTGCCGGCAGCCCGAAGCGCGCTGCCGGATCGGCCGCGTTGTGCGCCAACCCGACGAAGAGCTTCTTCCGCCAGCGCGCCATGCCGCGGTTGCCGGCCTGCGGTCGGAGCGCACCGCGCGAGATGAAGTACGACGCCCCGGCGATCGCCTCCGGATCGACGTCGAGCACCTCGGCCAGGCACGCGGCGTGCAGTGCCCGCGGCAGGTCCTGGTCGTCGGAGAACCCGAACTTCACCGTGATGTGGTCGATGCCGTCGTCCTCGTACCCGAGGTCGTCGCGGAAGAACGCCTTGGCGTGCGGCACGTGCGGCACGTTCGCGGTGAGCACCGAGACGATGATCACGGTCCGGTGCACCACGTGGTTGTGCTCGACGTTCGCGCGGAGCGCCAGCGGGGTCGTCTCCTTGTTGGGGTGCGGGAAGATCGCGATGCCCTCGACCCGTGGGACGTGCTTCGTGTTGATGCGCTCGATGAACTCGGCGAGCGACCCCTCGCGTTCCTTGCGTTCCTCCTGTACGAGCTGCCGTCCCCGACGCCAGGTCGTCATCAGCGTGATCACCGCGAGGGCGATGAGCAGCGGGACCCAACCGCCGTGCACGATCTTCGACAGGTTGCCGGCCAGGAAGGTCAGCTCGAGCCCGCCGAAGACCACCGCGGCCAGCACGAGCTTCCACGTCGCCCAGTGCCAGAGCGGCTTGACGACCAGGAGCAGCAGCAGCGTGTCCACGACCAGCGCGCCGGTCACCGACACCCCGTAGGCGGTGGCGAGGCTCGCCGACGACCGGAAGGCGAGCATGATCGCGAGGACACCGATGAAGAGCAGCAGGTTGACCGCCGGCAGGTAGATCTGGCCGCCTTCCTCCCGCGAGGTCTGCCGGATCGTCAGGGGCGGCAGCAGCCCGAGCTGGACGGCCTGGCGTGTGAGCGAGAAGGCGCCGGAGATGACCGCCTGGCTCGCGATCACCGTGGCCATCGTCGCGAGCACGACGACCGGGATCTGCAGGGCGTCCGGGAAGAGCAGGAAGAACGGGTCCTTCGCCGCCGAGGGGTCCTGCAGCACCAGCGACGCCTGGCCGAGGTAGTTGAGCACGAGCGCCGGGAACACCACGAAGAACCAGGCGCGGAGGATCGCCGGACGGCCGAAGTGGCCCATGTCCGCGTACAGCGCCTCGGCCCCGGTGATGACGAGCACGACGGCGCCCATCGCCACGAACGTGATGTACGGGTGGGCGACGAGGAAGGAGATCGCCCAGGTCGGCGAGAGCCCCTGCAGCACGCCGGGGTGCGCGACGATGTGCGGGACGCCGGCCGCGGCGATGACCACGAACCAGAGCAGCATCACCGGACCGAACAGGTTGCCGACCTTGCCGGTGCCGAACCGCTGCACGAGGAACAGCAGCACGAGGATGACGGCCGCGATCGGCACGATGAGGTGCTCGAGCGACGGCGCCGCGGTCGAGAGCCCCTCGACCGCGGAGAGCACGGACACGGCCGGGGTGATGACCGAGTCGCCGTAGAAGAGCGAGACACCGATGATGCCGATCACCAGGAAGACCGTCGCGCCCCCGCGCCGCTTCGCGTAGAGCCGGCGCGCCAGTGCGGCGAGCGCCATGACCCCGCCCTCGCCGTCGTTGTCGGCGCGCATGAGCACGAGCACGTACTTGATCGACACGACGATCGTGACGCTCCAGAACATGATCGAGATGACGCCGTAGACGTCCTCCTGGTTCGCCTTCACGATGCCGCCGTCGATGGTGAACACCGTGCGGAGGGCGTACAGCGGGCTGGTGCCGATGTCGCCGAACACGACGCCGAGGGCGGTGAGGGCGAGGGCTGCGATGCCCTTCGCCGGCCCGTGCGAGGGGTCGTCGACGGTGTCGCTCGTCGGCGCCGGGGAGCGGGTCTCGGTCACGCTCGTCACTTCCGTCCGGGCCGTCCGGGCGACGGCCGCGGATCATCATCGCACCGGCGGAGCGTCGAGGCACTCGGCTGGCGCCCAACCGTGCACGAGTGTGCGGAGACCGGCTGTCGTGCAGGAGTCGTACCCCGTCCCCTCGACGCGTACAGGAACCGCGTCCTACCGTTCGGGTCGATGCGAGCGCGGACGTCCCGCGCACGGAAGGAGTGCACCATGGACCTCGACGGGTTCCAACCGGCCCAGCTGATCGTCTTCGTGATCGCGGTCGTCCTGGTGTTCGGCGGCCTGATCGCCAGCCGCCGGCGTCGCTGACCCGGCGCTCACCCGGTCTGCCGCCACGCGCGTCCGACGCGGGCGCCCGACGGACGGGAGGCGCGGGGCCGACGGGTGCCCTGCCTCCCGTCCGGCGGTCGGTGGCGGTCGCTGGTGGTCGCCGCCTCAGGCCGCCAGGTCGAGCAGCACGTCGTGCGCCACGCGCGCTGCGCGTGCCGACGCGTCGTCGAGGTGCTCCCGGAACTCGTCGCCGTCCGGTGCGCACAGGTCGCTGATCCCACGGATCGACAGGAACGGCATGTCGTGCACGTGCGCGAACTGCGCGATGGCCGCGGACTCCATGTCCACCGCTGCGACCGCGGGGAAGACCTCGCGCAACGCACGGGCGCGCCCCTCGGTGACGAAGACCTCGCTCGAGCCGATGGTCGCGGATCGGATGCGGTACGGCGTCCGAGCAGCGGCGGCGCGGGCGAGCATGCGGGAGTCGGGCGCGTACTGCGGCGGCATCCCGGGGACCTGCCCGAGCGCGTAGCCGAACGCCGTCGCGTCCGCGTTGATGTTCACGTAGTGCTCGCCGACGACGACGTCACCGATCTCGATGCCGCGCATGAGCCCGCCGGCGGTCCCGACGCTGAGCACCGGGACGGTGCCGAAGTCGTGGAAGCAGTGCGCGACGGCGGCCGTCGCGTTCGTGAACCCGATGCCGCTGCGGCGGAGGGCGACCACCGATCCGCCGACGTCGAGCAGGTGGTGCTCGTCGTGTCCGCCCACCGGCCCGTCGTCGATGACGACACCACCCAGCAGGGTGGCGACGGCGGAGAGTTCCTCGGTCATCGCGGCGATGACGACGGCGACGGGCGTTGCTTGCACCGACCGATCCTCGCACGGAGCGGCCCGGCTCCCGTGCACGACGGCGCTCACGCGGCAGAGGACGGCCCGGCCGGGCACCCCGCGGCGGGCAGTGCCACCTCGACGACGAGACCGCCCTCCGGACGTGCGGCGACGTCGAGCGTGCCACCGTGCGAGGTCACGATCGCCGCGACGATCGCCAGACCGAGACCGGCGCCGGCGTCGTCCTCGCGCCGCCGCGAGGCCACCCGTTGGAACGGCTCGGTGAGGGTCGGGACGACCGCGGCGGGCACGACGGCACCGGGGTTCTCGACCACGACGACCGACGCGCCCTGCCGGGTGCCCGTCGTGACGCGGACCCAGCCGTCCCGCCCCGGGCCGACGTTGTGGACGACGGCGTTCTGCAGGAGGTTCGTCACGAGCTGGAGCAGCAGGGACGTCGAGCCGGTCGTCCACGCCGTCGCCGTGACGGGCTCGACGTCGATGCCCCGCGCCTCGGCGAGGGGCAGGACGGTCTCGACGGCCTCGTCCGCCAGGAGCGACAGGTCCACCCGCTCGCGGTCCGGGAGCTCCCGGCCGGCTCGTGCGAGCACCAGCAGGGCCTCGGTCAGGTCGACCGCCCGCTCGTTCACGTTCCGCAACCGCTCGAGGACCCCGGCCGGGTCGCGGTCCGGCTCGCGGGCGGCGACCTCGAGCAGCGCGCGCGTCGTGGCCAGCGGCGTCCGCAGCTCGTGCGACGCGTTCGCCGCGAAGCGCTGCTGCTCCGCCACGTACGCCTCGAGCCGCCCGACCATGCCGTCGAACGCGTCGGCGAGGTCACGGAACTCGTCGCGTCGCCCGGGGAGCGCGACGCGGTGCGCGAGCGACCCGGCCGCGACCTGTCGCGTGGCGTCGGTGATCCGCTGGAGCGGCGCCAGCACCCGGCCGGCGAGGAACCACCCGCCGACCAGCCCGACGACCACGAGTGCCACGGACACCGCGGCCGCTGCGGGGACGAACGCACGGACGAGGTCGGAACGGTCGGGGACGTAGCCGTCGGTCGTGGCCAGGTTCCCGACGGGCACGTACCGCAGGAGGAACACCCAGACCACGGCGAGGATCAGCGCTCCGGTGAGCACCACCACCCCCGCGTAGCTGAGGGCGAGTCGCACCCGCACGCTGGCGCCGCGGCGACGGTCGGTCACGAGCCGCCGTCCGTCACGCCGCCGGCACGCGGTCCGTCGGTGTCGATGCGGTAGCCGACGCCCGGCACGGTGGCGATCACCCACGGCTCCCCCAGACGCTTGCGGAGCGCCGACACCGTGATCCGGACGGCGTTCGTGAAGGGGTCCGCGTTCTCGTCCCAGGCGCGTTCGAGCAGCTGCTCGGCACTCACCACCCCGCCACCGGCGCGGACGAGGACCTCGAGCACGGCGAACTGCTTGCGGGTGAGGGCGACGTGGTGGCCGTCGCGGAAGACCTCGCGGCGGAACGGGTCGACCCGCAGCCCCGCCGCTTCGAGGACCGGTGGGCGGTGCTCGCCGCTCCGCCGTGCCAGCGCGCGGACGCGGAGCACGAGCTCCCGCAGTGCGAACGGCTTCGTCAGGTAGTCGTCAGCACCGACGGCGAAGCCGGAGACCTTGTCGTCGAGTCGGTCGGCCGCGGTCAGCATGAGCACCGGGACGCCGGCGTCGGTCGCGACCAGGTGTGCGGCGACCTCGTCGCCGGTCGGCCCGGGGACGTCCCGGTCCAGCACCGCGACGTCGTAGCGGTTCAGCGCGAGGAGCTCGAGCGCGGCGTCCCCGTCCTGCGCGACGTCGGCCGCGATGGCCTCGAGGCGGAAGCCGTCGCGGACGGCCTCGGCGAGCAGGGGTTCGTCCTCGAGGATCAGCACACGCACGGCACCGATGCTAGGCGGCGGTACGTGTCGGGAGCGTATGCGGAAACGCGTACGCTCCGACGACACGGTCCACGCTGCACTGGTCGACATGCAGCACCGTCCCGCTCCTCCCTCCGTCCCCGTCCCCGCACGACCGCGACGAACCGGGGCCGTCCTGGTCGTCGTCCTCCTCGCCCTCGTCGCGGCGGTCGCCGTCGTCCTCGTCGTGCTGTCCGCCGTCTCCGGCCGCCCCGGAGCGACCGGCGGCGCACCGGGGCACGGCCTCACCGGCGCCTCCGCCGGCACACACGACGACGGCACGGCCGGCGCCGCCACCGGATCCGCCGCCGGCGAGGTGCCGTCCGGCGCGTCGGTCTTCGACGACGACCTGCCCGCGGTCGCACGACTGCAGCCGGACCTGCTCGACGCGGTCCGTCGCGCTGCCCGGGACGCCGAGGGCGAGGGCGTGCGCTTCGTCGTGAACAGCGGCTGGCGCTCCCCCGCGCTCCAGGAACGACTCCTCGACGACGCCGTCGCCGAGTACGGCTCGCGGCAGGAGGCGGCGCGCTGGGTCTCGACGCCCGAGACGTCGCTCCACGTCCGCGGCGAGGCGATCGACATCGGGGACTGGGATGCGGCCACCTGGCTGCAGGACAACGGCGCTCGGTACGGGCTCTGCCAGGTCTACGACAACGAGGCGTGGCACTTCGAGCTCCGGCCGGACGCCCCCTCCGACGGGTGCCCCCGCAAGTACTGGGACCCGACCGGCGACCCGCGGATGCAGCAGTGACCGCGTCCGGGTCGCTCCTGACGGTCCACGACGACGCCATCCGCGCCAACACGACCTTCTTCGCCGCCCTGACGGGCGGACGGTTGATGGCGGTGCTCAAGGCCGACGGGTTCGGGCACGGGGCGGTCGCACGGTCCGTCCTGGAGGCCGGGGCCGGCTCCGTCGGTGTCACGAGCGTCGACGAGGCGCTCGCGGTCCGCGCCGAGGGCGTGACCGCACCGGTGCTGAGCTGGCTGAACCCACCGGACGCGGACTTCGCCGCGGCGGTCGGCGCCGACGTCGCGCTCGCCGTCGCCGACCCCGCCGTCCTGGTCGCCGTCGTGGTCGCGGCACGCGCCGTCGGTCGCGCGGCACGGGTGCACCTGCACGTCGACGTCGGCATGGCCCGCGAGGGGTGTGCGCCGGCCGACTGGGCAGCGCTGTGCTCGCTGGCGCGCGAGGCCGAGGGCACCGGCGCGGTCCGGGTCGTCGGCGTGATGGGGCACATGTCCTCGGCGGACCGCCCCGAGGACGACCAGAACGTCCGCGAACGCCTGCTCTTCGGCAACGCCGTCCGGACCGCCCGTCGCCGCGGGCTGACCCCGTCCACGGTGCACCTCGCGGCCACCGCTGCCACGCTGACCGGCGTCGGGGCCGGGTTCGACCTGCACCGGATCGGCGCCGGACTCTTCGGCATCGACCCCTCGGGCACGACCGACCGGCTGCGGCCGGCGCTGTCACTGACGACCGCGGTCGTGTCCTCGCGCTCGGCGCGGGCGGGCACCCGCATCGGGTACGGCGGGACGAGCACGACCGCGTCCGCGACGAACCTGGCGCTGCTGCCGCTCGGGTACGGCGACGGTCTCCCCCGCGCTGCCTCGGGCCGGGCCGAGGTCCTGGTCCGTGGGCGCCGGTGTCCGGTCGTCGGGCGCTTCTCGATGGACAGCGTCGTCGTCGACACCGGCACCGAACGCACGTCCCCGGGCGAACCGGTCACCGTGTTCGGTCCCGGGGACGGCGGCGAACCGACCGTCGCCGAGTGGGCGGCGTGGGCGGGGACGATCCCGCACGAGCTCGTCACGCGGATCGGCAGCCGGGTCGCCCGCGTGCACCGCACCAGCACCAGCACCAGCACCAGCACCAGCACCAATCCGAGCACCGAGGAGCACCCGTGACCGACCGACCACACCACCGCGTCGCCGTGATCGGCGGCGGCGCGAACGACGAGCACGACGTGTCCCTGGCCTCCGCGGCGGCCGTCGTCGCCGCACTCCGCACCGGCGGCCACACCGCGGTCCCGCTGACCGTCGGCCGTGACGGCACGTGGCACGACGAGGGCGGGGCGCTCCTGTCCCCGGCCGATGCCGTCGCCCGGTTGACGTCCTGCGACGCGGCCTTCCCGCTGCTCCACGGCGAGCACGGCGAGGACGGCGCCGTCGCCGGGCTGCTCGACCTCGTCGGCGTGCCCGTCGTCGGCTCACCGGTCCGAGCCGGCGCCCTCGCGGCGGACAAGTGGGTGACGAAGACGGTCGCCGGCGCGGTCGGCATCGCCTGCGCGCCCGCCGTGCGCGTCGCGGCAGCGGTGTCGGCGACCGAGGCAGCGGCGGCCGTCCCGTCCGCACCCCCGCTCGTGGTGAAGCCGACGTCGGCCGGGTCGAGCAACGGCGTCACCCTGGTCCGGCGGCACGACGACCTGACGGCGGCGATCGAGCACGCACGCTCCGCCGGCAGCACCGTACTCGTCGAGTCGTTCGTCGCCGGGCGTGAGGTCGACGTGGCGCTGTTCCGCGACCGGTCCGGCGTCCTGCGGTGCGGCGCGACACTGGAGATCGCCACCGACGAGCGCGGCGTCTTCGACCGGGAACAGAAGTACGACGGTAGCGCCCCGTTCCGGATCCCGGCCGGCCTGTCGGTCGCCGAGCACGCAGCGGTCACCGGGGCCGCCGCCGTGCTCTACGAGGTCCTGGGCTGCGCCGGGGTCGCCCGCTTCGACTTCTTCGTGACCGGTGACGGGGTGGTGCTCAACGAGGTGAACACCGCGCCGGGCTTCACCGAGCAGTCGCAGGTCCCGCGGATGTACGCGGCGGTGGGCCTCGGCTACGTCGAGCTCGTCGACGAGCTGCTCGCCGCGGTGCTCGGATGATCCGGCGGGCGGGCGGCGGGGTGTGCCGCCCGCCGCCCGGTCTACCGGACCTCGAACCCGTAGACCGAGTAGCCGTACGGTGTCGCCCGGTCGACACCCTGCAACCGGATCTGCCGCCACGTACCGGACAGCGGGACCCGGTCGGTGCCGCCGTCACCGTCGGTGACGGTGACGATGGTCGTCCACGCGCCCGTCGTCCCGTCCCGTCCCTCGATGCGGTAGGCGCGGCCGTACGCGTCCTCCCACCGGATCGTCGCCTCGTGCACCTCGTGGCGCGCACCGAGGTCGACGTCGAGCCGGGCATCGTCCCGGTGCTCGCTCGCCCACCGCGTGCCCGGGTCCCCGTCCACCGCGTGACGCGCCGGTGTGCCTGCCGACTCGTCGCCGGACGACGAGACCGCGGCGCGCCGGGCGAGGTCCGGCGTCGGCGTGCCCTCGGTGGAGAACACCCGGAACGACCACACCGAGACGCCGTACCGGGTCGTGCGCGAGTCGGCCACCAGGCGCACGAAGCGGGCCCGGACGCCGTCGAGGTCGTGCGTCTCCGTCCCGCCCCGTCCCTCGGCCGTCGTCGAGACCGTGCGCCACGGGTCGGATGCCCGGTCGCGGACCTCGACGTGGTCCGACGCCGCTGCAGCCGTCTCCCAGAGGACCTCGACGCGGTCGAGCGGCAGCACCGAGCCGAGGTCGACGGCGAGCCACTCGCCGTCGCGAGCCGTGCTCGACCACCGGGTGGTGTCGTCGTCGTCGACGGCGGCGTCGCCCGACAGGTCCCCGCGCTCGTCGGACGAGGTCGTCACCCGCTTGCCGACGGCGACGTCGCGGGAGACCGCGGGCGACTCACCCTGGTCGAGGGTCGTGAGGACGGCCTGCCCGGTCGCCGCACCACGGACCGCGCGGACCGTCGCGGTGGCACCGCCGCGGTCCGGCAGGGTCGCCGTGCCCGAGGCGCTCACCGTCGCACCCTCGTCCGCGGTCCAGACGGGCTGGGCGTCACCGGTCAGCAGACCGCCGTAGCCGTCGGCGTCGAACCCGTACGCGGCGAGCCGGACGGAGGAGCCGGGCAGCACCGTGACGCTGCGCGGGGCGACCAGCAGGTCGCGCACGTCCACGTCGGCGGTGGCCGGTGTCCCGGTCACCTGCACGTCCCACACCGAGTAGCCGTACTGGGTGAGGCGGTCGGTCATGTGCAGCCGGACGAAGCGGGCGGTCGCGCCGACCGGCACGGTGTCCACCGACGCGTCCGCGTTCGTGACGGTGCGGACGTTCCGCCAGGGGCCGTCGTTCGTGTCGGACACCTGCACGACGTACCGTGCCGCCGCGGCGTTCTCCCACGTGACCCGGACGGAGTCGACGTCCCGCGCGGACCCGAGGTCGAGCGTCAGGTCCACCGTGTCGACGCCGTGCGCGCTCTCCCAGCGGGTGGCGGGGTCCCCGTCGACGGCCTTCGCCGCGGTGTTGCCCCCGTCGGTCGAGCTCGCGGTCGCGGTGGTCCCCTCGACCACCGGGACCGAGGCGATCGACGACACGACGGCGCTGCCCTCGACCCCGCCGGCCTCGACCCCGCCGGCCTCGACGTCGCCCACCGTCGCGACGACGTAGCCTGCGCCGGGCGCGGTGGTGGTGAGGGTCCCGTCACCGGTGACCGTGCCGGGAGCGGTGGTGCTCCAGGCGACGTCGGCGGGCAGCGGAGCCGGGTCACCGTACTGGTCGTGGCCCTCGGCGGAGAACGTCACCGGCTCGCCGACCACGGCACGGGCGGTGCCGGGCGTCACGGCGATGCCCGTGAGCACCGGTGCCGGGGCGACACGGACGTCGTACGCGTCGGAGACCGTGCCGACGGTCGCGGTCACGGACACCTGGTCCGCCGCGGCCCCCGCGTGCAGGGTGCCGTCCTGGTCGATCGTCCCCGCACTCGTCGACCACCGCACGTCGTCGAGCGGCACGGTCGCGCCGTACTGGTCGTAGCCGGTCGCGGTGAACGCGGTCGTGCTGCCCGGGGCGAGCGTGCGCGGGTCGCCCTCCGTCCCGACGACGACCTTCGCCAGTCGGGCATCGAGGTGCGACGTGATCTGCGTCCGGGCGGGCACCGCGATCTGCCCGACGACCCGCTGCCCCGCGTACACGTCGTAGGTGCGCTGGACGTCGTCGACGTTGTCGATCACGTAGGAGTACGTGCCGTCGGCGGCGCGGAACACCTGGCTCAGCGGGTTCGACGTGTGGCGGTCGGTGACCTCGTGCCCGACGGTGCGGTTCGACATCGCCTGGTGGTAGACCATCCCGGCCATCGACTGTCCGGTCACGGTCGGGTCCTGCGCCTCCCAGAGCGCCGCGTGGACGTCGGCGTAGGTGTCCGGGTCGTACTGGGCGAGGAACCCGAGGACGACGTTGCCGAGTGCATCGCCCATCTCGCTGAAGACGGCGGCCGCGCGGGCGGTGTCGGCGCCCGGGCGGTGGTGGGTCAGGTCGACGCCGTACAGCCGGCCGATGGTGTCGGGGTCCGCCCGGTAGTCGGTGACGAGGAACGGCAGGAGCGGCGACGGCTCCGGCCAGTCCCCCGGCTGCCGGTCCGCCGTCGGGCCGTCGAGCTGCGCGGGCACGAGTGCCGCCGGCAGGGCCTCGGGTGTCCACCACCGGGACGGGAACACGACGGAGCCGTCGTCGTCGACCGAGACGTACAGCGTGTCCGTCGACCGGTCGTACAGGGGGTTCGTCGCGGTCTTCGCGGTCACGTAGCCCGGGTGGTTCCGTTCCACGGCCCGGATCGCGTCCTGCAGCTCACCGATCGCCGCCGGCCGGTCCCGCGTGATCGCGACGTCCCCGTAGGTACCGACGCCCCACCACTTCTTGGTGAGCATCTGCACGTGCCCGGCGTTGCCGTCCACGACGCCGTCCTGCCCGACGACCTCGCCCCGGGCTGCCATCATCTGCCGCATGATCGCCTTCGAGAAGTCCGGGTCCCACCCGAAGTACGTGAACCACGGCGCGGTCGGCATCCACTGGATCCCGTAGATCCACGCGGGGTCGCCGGAGAAGTACGTGGCCTCGGCCTGCCCGGAGTCGAAGAGGATGCCGGCCTGTCCGGCGTCGTACGCCTCGGGGAACGCGCCGTCGCCGTCGTACGCCGCCGACGCCGGGTTGCCGTGGGCGTTCTGGTAGTAGTCGCGGACGGCGGCACGCTCGGTGACGTACTGCACCGCACCGGCTGCCTGCATGTCCTCGTCACCGAGCACCGACCCGAGCAGGAACAGCCCGGCCTCGGACTGGATCGCCTCGGACGACGACTCCTGGTTGTTGCCGCCCGGCGAGGACACACCGCCGGCGTTCGAGTGACCGGTCCACACACCGAAGGTGCGGAAGTGCGGGAAGCGCTCGTCGTCCCGGTCCCAGTTCGCGTACTGCTTCGCGACGAGGGTCGCCATCTCGCCGTACCGCTGTGCCCACTCGGGGTCGGCCCGTCCGAGCAGCGCGGTCGCGAGTGTGAAGTAGCCGTAGTGGAAGTGGTTGTCGTTGAACTGGGCGGACCCGTACGAGTCGCCGAACCCGATGAGGGCCTTCCACGTCGGGTACATCGCGAAGAAGTGCTCCCGCTCGCCCTCGCTGTACGTGTACCAGTCCGTGAGTGCGCGCTCGAGGGTCGCCCGCATCCGGTCGGCGTCCTCGGTGTCGCCGATCTGGTCCGCGACGCTCATGTACGCGCCGAGCTGCTGCAGGTCCTTACCGCCCCAGTAGGTGTCGCCGCCGTAGGTCTCCTTCGCGGCGTAGTCCGACAGGTACTGCCGCATGACCTCCTCGCGGTACGGGTCGTCGCCCGTGCTCGTCGGCTCGGCGCCGATCGGGGTCAGCCCGCTGAAGGCGTACCGCAGCTTCCAGCCGTCGTGCCCGACGGTCGTCCTCATCGTGCCGCGCGGCGTCGCGTACGTGGCTCCGGTGAACGACAGGTCGTGCGTCGCCTCGGCGTACTGGTGCTGCAGCCAGCCCTGGACGGTGTCGTGGTCCGAGCCCTGCAGCACGTCGGTCTGCAGCGACCACCGCTGCTCGACCTGACCCGCCGCGGGGTCGTACGAGTAGTCCATCCGGGTGTCCCGCGGGACGGCGAAGGCCGTGCGGTGCAGGTCGTCGAGCGTCAGCCCCTGCTCGGGCACCGCGCTGAGCACGAGGAAGGGGGTGCCCGCGGATGCCTCGAGCACGTTCCCGGAGCGGGTGAAGGTGGTGCCGGTGGGCGCGTGCACCCCGAACACGTGCCCGTCCTGCCGGATCTCGAAGCGGTCGGTCGTGATCGTCCCGGTGAGTCCGCGGCCGTCGGCGTCGGTGAGCGCGGCGCCGTCCTGCAGGGTGATGCGCGGGGTCATGCCGTGGAACTCGAACCACTCGTACGGCGACCCCTGCACGCTCGTCACGTCCATGTACTGACCGCCCGGTCCGGCCTGCGGCATCCGCCAGCTCACGTTCCAGTCGCCCCAGCGCAGGGCGTCGGCCCGATCGGCGGAGAACGCCGTGGTGAAGCGCTCCGCGATGCCGTCCGGGGCGTCCGTGAGCAGCACCTGGTCGACCAGGACGTGCGCCCACCCGGCACGGAGCGAGTCGACGACCCGGACCTGCGCCGTCCGTCCGCGGTACGCGCTGACGTCCCACGTCGTCCAGCGCAGCTCCTCGCTGTCCGCGCCGGTCGCCTCCTCGACCACCGCGCCGTCGACGAGCAGCTGCACTGCCTCGGCCCCGGGGTGTCGGCCCCCGCCGACCAGGAAGGCGAGGGCCGACCGGTCGACCGTGAACCCCGGCGAGGTGAGCGTGCCGGTCGCGCCGTCGCCGTCGCGGTCGGTGAACGAGTCGACGAACCCACCACCGAGCCAGCCGGACACGGCGCTCTGCCCCGACGCGGTCCCGGACGAGGTCCCGGCGAAGGCGTCACCGGTCGTGGTCCACCCGTCGGGCAGACCGTCCTCGAAGTCGGCGAGCACCCGGTCGGAGGCGTCCGGCGTCGGGTCGACCGTGCCGCCCACGGTGACCGGCGCGTCGAGCCGCATCGCGGTGCCGTCCGCGTTCCAGGACGTCGGGAGGGTCACCTTCGTCCCCTGCGCACTGTTCGACGACACGAACGGGTACGCCCACATGTCGCCCGAGTACCTGCTGACGAGCAGGTCGGTCCACCACTGGTTCGTGGGGACGGGCTTCCCCGCCTGCGACGGGTCGACGTACAGGTGCTGGTCGACGGTCTTCCGCACGTCGGCGACGGACGCGATCTCCGCCGGCGGCGTCGGCGCGTACGAGCCGGCCCCGACGCGCACGCCGTCGACCTGCGGGCCGGCAGCACCGGGAGCGGATGCCACGGCCCGGTCGACCGGCTGGTGCGTCGGGTCGGCGGCTCCGGTCCCTGCGGCAGGGTCCGGCAGGACCGTCGGGAGGGTGCTCGCCGACGCGAGGTCCGCGGCGGCGACGGGCGCGAGCGAGAGCCCGCCGAGCAGGAGCGTGACGACGACGGTGCGGACCAGGTGCACGGAGGGGTCCCTTCCGGGGGCGGAGGTTCGGCGGCGGGGCGTGCGTCGGGTCGCAGGGACCCCTGTCGGCAGGCCCGCGCTGGACGTCAGGAGAAGTGAGGATCCGTTCTAGAGATGCGGTGGCGGCACGACCCCGCTGCGCGTCCGCCGGGCCCCGATCCGCACCGTCGTCGGCTCCCAGCGGGCCCGGGGCTACCGTCGGACCGGTGACGGACGAACGACGCCGCGAGGTCGGCGACAACGACGCCCCGGTCGAGGACGAGATCGAGGAGTCCTTCGACGCGGTGGTCGACGAGGGGGCCGAACGCCTGCAGCGGACCCTGCGGGTGGTGCTCGCGACCGGGTTCGCCGGCGGCCTGGAGATCGGGCTCGGCGTGATGGGGTACCTGGCCGTCCTGCACGAGACCGACAGCCACCTGCTCGCGGGCCTCGCCTTCAGCATCGGGCTCGTCGCGCTGTACCTGGCGCACAGCGAGCTCTTCACCGAGAACTTCCTCGTGCCGATCGTGGCGCTCGTCGCCCGGGAGGGCACGGTGTGGCAGCTCGTCCGGCTCTGGGCGGGGACGCTGGTCAGCAACCTCGCCGGCGGTTGGGTCGTGATGTGGCTCGTCGTCCAGGCGTTCCCGCAGTGGCACACGGTGCTCGAGGAGTCCGCCCGGCACTACGTCGACGCCCCCTTCGGACTGCAGACCGCGGTGCTCGCCGTGCTCGGTGGGAGCACGATCACCCTCGTGACCCGCATGCAGCAGGGCACCGACTCGGACCCGGCGAAGCTCGTCGCGGCGATCGCCGGTGGCTTCCTGCTGGCCGGTCTGCAGCTCTTCCACTCGATCCTGGACTCGCTGCTGGTCTTCGGCGCCATCCAGGCGGGGGCGTCGATCACGTACGGCCAGTGGGCCGCCTGGTTCGGCTACGTGCTCGTGTTCAACGTGCTCGGCGGTGTCGTGCTGGTGACGTCGCTGCGCCTCATCCGGTCGGCGGACCTGCTGCGCGGTCGACGGCGCGACGCGCCGGACGCACCGGACCGTGCGACGGGCGAGCAGGAGCGGGGCACCGCGCGCTGACCGGACCGGGTGCCGGACGGGAGGCCCGTGGCGGCGTCGCCACGGGCCTCCCGTCCGGTACGGCGTCGGGTCAGCCGACCGGGGTCACCTCGTCCGCGTCGGCGGATGCCGTCACGGTGACCGCGTGCGGCCCGGGGTCCACCAGCAGGCGACGGCGTGCGTCGGTCGCCGACCCGGCGAGCAGCGCCGTCATCGAGCCGGTGCCGGCACCCGACGAGACCTCGACCGACGACTCGTCGAACCACAGGGTGAGCGCGACGCGGTCGCCCTCCGGTCGCACCGTCGACGCCACGTGCCGTCCGAACGACGCCGGGAGCCCCGGCACGGCGGGACGGTCGAGCCGGAGCGAGGCGTCGGCGGCGTCGTAGCGCAGGCCGAGCCGACGTCGGCCGTCGGCGTCGTCGAGCTCCAACCGGACCACACCGTCGGGTCCGCGCAGCGTGATCACGACCTCGACGCGGACGAGTCCCGGGAGCTCGTGGGTGCTCGCCGCGTCGTCGTCGTGACGGAGCACCGTGTCCACGGCACCGGTCGGGCCGACGATCCGCTGCACCAGCTCGAGGCGTCCGTCCCGCTCGGTCAGGCCGAGGGCCCGAGCAGCGGTCATCGCGCCGCGCCACGGCGTGGTCGGCAGGTCCTTCGCGTAGTCCCAGTTGTCCATCCACGCGACGAGCGTCCGGTCTCGGAGGCCCGTACCGGAGAAGGTCACGCCGGCGTACGAGTCGGGACCGTGGTCGAGCCAGCGGTACGTCGCGAGCTCCTCGGTGGACTGCTGCCGCCAGGACCCGTCCGGCGACCGGGTCTCGGCGGGGAGCGGCTCGTCCGGGACGAACCGCTCCCCGTCGAACTGCCCGAGCACGACGTGCGTGCCGGATCCGCCCGCGACCCCGCCGGGGTTGAGGCTGACCAGCAGCACCCAGACCACGCGGTCGGGGTCGCCGTCGACGGTGAGGGGGAAGAGGTCCGGGCACTCCCAGACGCCACCGACCGGACCGGCGGGACCGTAGGTCGACACGAGGGTCCAGGTGCGCAGGTCGGTCGACCGGTGCACGAGCACCTGGCGGTCCTGGGCCTCGACGGCGACCATGATCCAGCAGGGGCCGTCCGTTCCCTCGTACCGGAACACCTTCGGGTCGCGGAAGTCGGCGGAGCCGCGGCGCAGCACCGGGTTCCCCGGGTACTTCCGCCACCGGTACCCGCCGTCGGTGCTGGAGGCGAGGGCCTGCGACTGCTCGGTCTCGGCGGCCTGCGTCCAGATCGCGACCAGCGGCGGCTGCTCGGCCGATCCGAGCCCGCTCGTGTTCTCCGCGTCGAACACCACGGAGCCCGAGAAGACCTGCCCGTCCGCGTCGGCCTCGAGCGCCACCTCGTGCTCGGTCCACGTGAGCAGGTCGGTGCTCGACGCGTGCCCCCAGCCGACCGTGCCGTGGTCGATCCCGTCCGGGTTGTGCTGGAAGTAGAGGTGGTACCGGCCGTCGTGGACGACCAGGCCGTTCGGGTCGTTCATCCAGTTGCGGGCGGGCGTGAAGTGCCGCCGCGGGCGCCGGATCGTGGCGCCGTCCGTCGCTGGCTCGGTCCGGCTGCGCTCCGTCTCCGGCGCGTCGGACTGCGTCGCCGTCTCCGTGCTCACTTGACCGACCCCGCGGTGAGGCCACGGACGAAGAAGCGCTGGAGCGACAGGAACACCACGAGGGGCACGATCAGCACGATGAACGAGCCGGCCGCGACCAGGTTCCAGCCCGACCCGTACTGTCCGAGCAGCCCGAGCAGGCCCTGCTGCAGCACGGGGTTCGTGTTGCCGATGAAGATGTACGCGACGAGGTAGTCGTTCCAGACCCAGAGGAACTGGAAGATCGCGAACGACGCCAGCGCCGGCACCGACATCGGGACCGCGAGCCGCCAGAAGATCTGGAAGTGCGACGCGCCGTCGACGCGGGCGGCCTCGATGAGCGCGACGGGGAGCGTCGACATGTAGTTCCGCAGGATGTAGATGCAGAGCGGGAGCGCGAACGCCGAGTGCACGATCCACGCCGCCGGGAAGGTGCCGGTGATCTGCAGCCCGGTCGCCTGCGTGATCGTCTTGTACAGCTGCAGGACCGGGATCAGCGAGATCTGCACGGGCACCACGAGCAGCCCGACGATGACCGCGAAGTAGAACTCCTTGAACCGGAACTGCAGGAACGTGAACGCGTAGGCCGCGAACGCGGAGATCATGAGCGGCAGGATCGTGGCCGGGACCGCGACGGCGACGCTGTTGAGGAACTCGGCCGCCAGGCTCTGCCCGGTCCCCGAGGTCGCCCCCGTCAGCGCGTTCGAGTAGTTGTCGAGGGTCCACTCCGTACCGAACAGGTTCCCGAAGACGGTCCACCACCCGGTGCTCTGGGCGGCGGTCGTCGTGCGGAAGCTCGTGACGAGCAGGCCGATCGCCGGCACCATCCAGAGCACGGCGATGACGCCCATGACGATGCTCAGCAGGACGCGGGGACGCTGCTCGGCGCTGGTCTTCGTGACCCGTTCGCGCTTCGTCGCGACGATCTCCGGGGCTCCGGCCACCGGGACGATCTCGGTCATCGGAGGGCCTCCTGTTCGCGGTAGGTCCGCACCTGGTACACGATGACGGGCACCACGGCGAGGATGAGGATGACGACCACGGCGGACGCCTTCCCGGGGTTGTTGAACGCGAAGAACTGCGAGTAGAACTCGACGCCGAGCACGTTCGTGTCGAACTGCCCGTTGGTCATCGCGAAGACGATGTCGAAGATCTTCATCACCGTGATGAGGACCGTGATGCCGACGGCGATGATGGTCGTGCGGATCTGGGGAGCGATCACACGGAAGAACGCCTGCCGCTCGCTGGCACCGTCGATGCGTGCCGCCTCGATCGTCTCCTCGGGCACGGCCTTGATCGCCGCGGAGAGCAGGACCATCGCGTAGCCGGCGTTCAGCCAGATCACGACCGCCATGAGCAGGAAGCTGTTCATGCGCAGGAAGTCGTTCTGCAGCCACGGGATCGGGTTCTGGTGCGTGATCGCGGTCCAGATGCCGTTGAGCAGTCCGACCTGGGGCTGTCCCGGTGCGTTGTACGCGTACACGAACGACCACATCGACGCGGCCGCGATGAAGCTCACCGACATCGGCAGGAAGATCAGGGACTTGAACGTCTTCTCGCGCTTCGGCCCGAGGCGGTCCGCCAGGGTCGCCACGAGCAGGCCGATCACGACCACCACCGCCGGGACGACGATGATCCAGAGCAGGTTGTTGAACAGGGTCGACAGGAACGACGGCGTCGAGAAGAGCGAGACGTAGTTGTCGAGGCCGCCGAAGGACGTCAGCCCGTACTGGTCCGTCTTCTGCAGGCTCTGGATGACCGTCTGCACCGTCGGGACGACCAGGAAGACGAGCAGGAGGAGCAGGACCGGCCCGATGAAGACGTAGGGCAGCAGTCGGCCGTGCCACTTGCCGTGCGTCTTCGAGACCAGGAAGTTCAGCCCGAGGTAGATCAGGAACGAGACGGCCAGTCCGCCGATGACGGAGACGAGGACGCTGAGGACTTGCTGCACGAGGGGTCACCTCACTTCGTTGTCGGGGTGTGTCGTCGCGGCGTGCAGGCGCCGACGGCCGTGGCGGCGCCGGTCGGCACCGCCACGGCGCAGGTGGAGGGTGTTACTGCGACGGCCAGGAGTCGTCGATGGCCTTGAGCGTCTGGTCGAGTGACTGCTGACCCGCGGTCCAGGCCGTCAGGTTCGTCCACTCGGTACCGGCACCGACGGCTCCGGGCATCTGGTCGGAGGCGTCGAAGCCGAACACCTTCGAGTCCTTCACGGCCTGCTGCGCGACCTTCTGGAACGGGCTGGTGTACTCGGACGCCGGGAAGTCGTTGTGCGGCGAGAGCGCGGCCGACCAGTTCTTGGCGTAGCCGTTCGTGCCGAACTCCTTGCCGACCAGGTAGTCGACGACCTTCTTCGTGTCGTCGTCCGTCTTGAACGCGGCGACCAGGTCACCACCGCCGAGCGTGCCGGAGGTCGCGGCACCCTCGGGCGTCGGGAGCGGGAAGGCGTTCACGTTCGTCGTGTCGCCCTTCGCGATCTGCTCCTGGATCGCGGCCGGGAAGTTGCCGGTGATGAAGGTGCCCTGGCGCATCATGTAGCACTGCCCGGCCGACTTGCCGCCGTCGACGAACAGGTTGTTGCCCGCCGCGCCGAAGTCGGTGGACGCCATGGCCTTGCCGCCGCCGTTGACCGCGCCGTCGGCGAAGATCATCGACTCGACCTTGCCCGCGGCCTGCTTGACCAGGGGCGAGTCGAACTTCACCTCGTGGGTGATCCAGTCGTCGTACTTCTCGAGGCCGCCGTAGCGGAGCACGTACTCCTCGAGCCAGTCCGTCATCGGCCAGCCGTTCGAGCCCTGCGACGCGATGCCGACGCACCACGGGTAGCCGGAGCCGTCCTTGATGATCTTCTCCTGCAGCGCGGTGAGCTCGGCGTCGGTCTTCGGGACCTCGTACCCCTTGGCCTCGAACGCGGCCGGGTCGTACCAGACGAGCGACTTCACGTTGATGTTGTAGGGCAGGCCGTACGTCTTGCCGTTGACCTTCGCGATGTCGGCGAGGCCGTTCGCCTCGTCCGCGGTGACGCTCTTGACGTCCACGAGGTCGTCGAGCGGCTGGATGCCCTGGCTGATGAGGGACTTGAGCACGCCGGGCTGGGGGAAGATCGCGACGTCGGGGGCCTGGCCGCCCTTCACCTGCGTGACGATCGACGTCTGGAAGCTGTCGCTGCCCGAGTACTTGACCGTGATGCCCTGGCCCTCGGCCCACGTGTCCAGGTCCTTCTGGAACGCCGTGGCCTGCGCACCGGTGAAGCCACCGGAGATCGTGACCGTGCCGTCGGACGATGCGGATCCTCCGGCGCTGCAGCCGGTCAGCGTCAAGCCGGTCCCGACCGCGAGCGCGGCGGCGACGGCGATGCCCTTACGAAGCCTCATTACTTCGACCTTTCACTCGCACAAACCCAAATCGTTTTGTGTTGAGGAAGAGCATCACACAGGGGCCGACCGCTCGCCACGGGCGCGGGTCACGAACGAGTAACGGTTACCGGTCCGATCGAGTCGCGGACGACGAGCTCTCCGCGGAGCCGCTCGACCCCGGCACGCGGCGTCGGCGGTGCGGTCAGCGCTCCCGTCTGCTCGAGCGCACGGCGGACCGCCGCGCGACCCATCTGCTCGTGCGGGAGCGCGACGGTCGTCAGGCCCGGACGCAGGGCGGCGGCCACGAGCTGCAGGTCGTCGATGCCGACGACCGACAGGTCACGGCCGATCCGCATGCCCCGCTCCTCCGCGACCTGGTAGACCCCCATCGCCATCTGGTCGTTGAAGGCGAACACCGCGGTCGGGCGCTCGGTGGCGCGGTCGCCGGCCGCCTCCGGTACCGGTCCGAACAGCTCCGTCGCCGCCCGGAAGCCCGCTGCGGCATCCGCGACCTCGCCGACCGCGCGGACCACCACGGGGGTGCCGCCGGCCTCCACCAGGGTCCGCTCGTACCCCTCGACCCGGCCGGTCACGGCGGGACCGGCGCCCTCGACCGTCAGGTGCGCGATGCGCCGGTGCCCCGCCTCGAGCAACGCGCGGACCGCCGTCGCGGCGATGTCCTGCTCGTCGGGCACCACCGACGGCACCGGAGCAGCGGGGTCGAACGCGTCGAGCAGCACCGTCCGGGCCGGGTCGAGCGACCGCGGCAGCCGGATGACCCGGTTCGACGCCGAGGCGAACACCACCGCGTCGACCTGCCGCTGGATCAGGGCGTCGATGCGCGGGTCGTCGAACTCCCCGGCTGCGATGTCGACGATCATCAGGACGTGGTCGTGCGCGGCCGCCTCGGCCTGCGCCCCGACGATGATCTTGCCCGCGTACGGGGTCGACGCGATCTCCTCGGACACGAACCCCAGGACCGCCCGTCGGTCGGTCCGCATGGCACGGGCGATCGGGTTCGGCGCGTACCCGAGCCGTTCGACCGCTTCCTCGACCCGGAGGCGCGTCCGGGCACTCACGGTGCCCTTGCCGCTCAGCGCGTGCGACACCGTCGTGATCGACACCCCGGCCTCGGCCGCCACGTCGCGGATGCTCGTCGCTCGCGCCACGTGGTCTCCTGCTCTCTGCCCGTCCGGCCCGACGGCCCTTCCGGGAACCACCCGCGGACCGCACGTGCTGAGCCTAGTCACGCACTCGGCGGACGCGGGCGCGGCGAGGGACTAGCGCGGAGCGGGCGCTCCCACGGCGAGCGCCGACGCCAGGGTCGCGATCAGCCCGAGCCGGGCGAAGTACGGTCGGGCGCCCACGGGGAGCACCGCGATCAGGGCGAACGCGTTCGCTGCGGTGTCCGCGAGCCGGTCCTGCTCGGACGCCGACAGCGGCACCCCGGCCACGACGAGGGTCGCCCACCCGACGATCTCCGCGCTCGGCAGCTCCGGGTCGCAGGCACTGGCACGGTCCACGCCGTCGGGCAGTGGCGTGACGCGGTGTGCCTGCAGGACCGCCTCGAGCTCTTCTCGCATCGCTCCACCGTAGAGAGCGGCACGACGTCGGTCACAGGGAACCGGGGGACGTCACCGCCCGGTCACCGGGTCGGCTCTCGGCTCGCGCGGGTTGAGTGGACCCGTGCAGCCCTCATCGGAACCGACGCAGACCCCGGGTGACGGCGCGCTGCTGTCGCTCGTCTACGCCAGCCGCGCGGTCGTCGGCTTCGGACTCGACGACCTCGACGACCTGCTGGCGCACGCCCGCAGCGCGAACGCCCGCGCCGGCGTGACCGGCCTGCTGCTGTTCCGCGACCACCGGTTCCTGCAGCTGCTCGAGGGGCCCGCCACGGCGGTCCGCGAGAAGATGGCGTACATCGCCGAGGACCCGCGCCACGACCAGGTCACCGTGCTGCTCGAGGAACAGGTGCCCGCACGGCAGTTCCCGGACTGGTCGATGGGCTACGCGGCCGAGACCACCCTGCAGCGCGCCGCGGTGCCCGGTCACCGCACCACCTTCGACGACCTCGACTTCCTGCCGGACGACCACGGCGGGGCACCGGACCTCGCCGCGGTGCGGGAGCTCCTGCAGTGGTTCCGGCAGGACCGGACCGGAGCAGGTGCGGACGCGGGCACGGCCCGCGCACGCTGACCCCGCTGCCGGGGCGACCGGACCACGGACGGGAGGCGCGGTGCCGGCCCGCACCGTGCCTCCCGTCCGGCACCGCGCACGGCCGCAGCGTGCCGCGCCGGCACGCGTCGTGCCTCCCGTCCGGTACGCCGCACGTCACACGCCCGCAGCGCGCCGATCAGCGCAACCAGCGGTACTCGTACTCCGGCCGTCCCTGCCCGCGGTGGCGGACGTCCTTGGCGACCTGCCCGGCAGCGGCCAGGTGCTCGAGGTACCGCCGGACGGTGACCCGCGACAGCCCGGTCGCCTCGGCGACCTCGGATGCCGAACCACCGTCGGACCGCTGCAGCAGTGCGTCGCGCACCACCTCGAGCGTCTCCGGGGCGATGCCCTTCTCGTGGTCGGCGGGCGCGACCGGACGGAGCGTCCCGAGCCGCTGGTCGATGTCGGCCTGCGTGAGGGCACGACGGTCCTCGAACCCGCGCCGGAACTCGCGGTACGACGTCATCCGGTCGGCGAACGACCGGAAGCTGAAGGGCTTGACGAGGTACTGCACGACCCCGAGGGCGATCGCGTTCCGCACCGCCTGGACGTCGTGTGCCGCGGTCACCGCGACGACGTCGACGGCGGAACCGGCGGCTCGCAGCGTGCGGACGAGCTGCAGGCCGTGGGCGTCCGGCAGGTTCAGGTCGAGCAGCACGAGGTCCGGTCGCTCCGCAGCGACCGCGGCGAGCATCGCCCGACCGGTCCCCACGGTGCCGACCACGGCGAAGCCCTCGAGGCGCGACACGTAGGCCGTGTGCGCCTCGGCGGTCAGCGGCTCGTCCTCGACGATGAGGACCCGGATGGGCGCGGTCACGAGGGCACCCGCCCGGTGGTGATCTCGACGGTGAACGTGCTGCCGTCCGGTCCCGTGGTCACGGCGACGTCACCGCCGATGCGGGCCAGGGTGGCGCGGACGAGGTCGAGGCCGATGCCGCGTCCCTCGGGACCGGACTGCTTCGTCGACCACCCGCGCTCGTAGACGGCGTCGACGTCGGCGATGCCCGGTCCGTCGTCGCGGACGACGAGCCGGACGGTCCCGCCGGCTGCGGCGACGACGACCTCGACGCGGCCGCGGTCCGGGCCCTGCGGGGAACCGGCGACGGCGTCGACGGCGTTGTCCACGAGGTTGCCGAGCACGGTGACCACGTCGGCGGGTGCGGCCGGGACGGGGCCGAGCAGTCCGCTCGTGTCGGCGACCAGGTCGACGCCGCGCTCGCCCGCCTGTGCCCGCTTGGCGGCGAGGAGGGCGTCGAGCACCTCGGGCTCGGTGTGCGCCGGGTCGGCGCACGGGTCGCTCTCGCCGGACGCGTCGGTCCCGCTGCGCCGGTCGGTCTCGCCGTGCCGCTCGACCTCGCTGTGCCGGTCGATCTCGTGTGCGGCGAACCGGATCGCCTCGTCGACCCGACCGAGCTCCAGCAGCGCGACGACGGTGTGCAGGCGGTTGGCGAACTCGTGCGTCTGCGAGCGCAGCGCATCGGTGAGCGTCCTGGTGGCGGCGAGCTCGCCGGACAGGTGCAGCAGGTCGGTCTGGTCGCGGATGGTCGCGACGGTGCCGACCGGCCGGGTCGCCCCCCGCGGGAACGCCATCTCCTGGTTGACCACGAGCACCCGGTCGCTCGTGGGGTACGTCTCGTCCACGGCACGGTCACCCGATGCGAGCAGGGTCCGGAGGGCGTCCGGCACGTCGAGCGCCGCCAGCGGCACCGGATCCTGGCGTTCGGCCGGCGCCGGCAGGTGCAGCAGCTCCGCCGCACGGTCGTTGTGCAGGACGACCGCCCCCGACCGGTCGACGACCACGAGCCCCTCGTGCACCAAGTGGAGCACGCCCTCGTAGGACGCGAAGACCCGCGCGAGCTCCTCCGGGCCCCGTCCCGCGGTGACCCGACCGAGGTACCGGCTGAGCAACCACGAGAACAACGCGGACACCGCGACCACCGCCAGGCCGAGCAGGACGACCGACGTGAGTCGCGGCACGAGGGCACTCGAGATGTTCGCCACGGTGACCCCGGCGGCGACCAGCCCGACGATCCGGCCGTCGTCGTCGGTGATCGGCGTGACGGCCCGCACCGAGGGGCCGAGCGTCCCGGTGGAGGTCTCGGTGAAGGTCCGGCCGTCGAGCGCCGGCTGGACCGTACCGCGGAACGGCCGGCCGAGCTCCGACCGGTCGGGGTGCGTCCACCGGGTCCGGTCGGGCGCCATGATCGTGATGAAGTCCGTGTGGGTGCGGCGCATCAGGTCGAGCGCGTACGGCTCGAGGCGCTCGGACGGGTCCGCGGTGGTCGCCTGCTGGACCACGAACGGGTTCCGGGCGATCGACACCGCGACGGCGGTGGACTTCTCGGCCGCGTCCGCCTCGAGGTCGGCTCGCGCCGAGGTCCAGCTCCAGACGCCACCGACCGCCACCCCGACCACGACGAACAGCAGCTGCAGCGCGAAGAGTCGCGCGGCGATGCTCCACCGACGGGGTACCACTGAGCTGCCTCCTCGCTCCGTTGCGGGACGACCCATCCTCGCGCACGGGGGCCCGTCCGCGCAGCCTCCCCGTGAACGTTGTGAACACAAGTCGCCGCCGCGGGTCGCTCCGCGCGAGGGTGTGTCCGTTCCCCCGAGGACGAACCGACCGGAGCGACGCCGCTCCTGATCCTGACGACAAGGAAGTCGCATGGCATCGACGCACTCGACCACCGCCCGCCCACGGCGACGCGGTCTGGATCGCTCGCACTGGCTCTACATCGCGGTCATCGTGGCCGTGCTCGCCGGCATCGTGGTCGGCCTGACGGCCCCCGACTTCGCCGTCGGACTCAAGCCGATCGGCGACGGCTTCATCGCGCTGATCAAGATGATGATCGCGCCGGTCATCTTCTGCACGATCGTGCTCGGCGTCGGCTCCATCGCGAAGGCGGCGACGGTCGGCAAGGTCGGCGGGTTGGCGCTCGGCTACTTCGTCGCGATGTCGACGTTCGCCCTGGCGATCGGCCTCGTCGTCGGCAACCTCATCCACCCCGGCGACCAGCTCGACATGTCGAAGGCGACGTATGAGCTGCCCGCCGGCACCGAGGAGAGCGCGTCCTCGACGTCCGGGTTCCTGCTCGGGATCATCCCCGCGACGCTCGTGTCGTCCCTGACGAGCGGCAGCATCCTGCAGACCCTGTTCGTCGCGCTGCTCGTCGGCTTCGCGCTGCAGGCGATGGGCGAGAAGGGTGCGCCGATCCTCACCGGCATCCGACACCTGCAGGCCCTGGTGTTCCGCATCCTCGCGATGGTGATGTGGGCCGCCCCGATCGGCGCCTTCGGGGCCATCGCAGCGGTGGTCGGTGCCACCGGCGTCGCGGCGCTCGTCGCGCTCGGGACCCTCATGGTCGCGTTCTACATCACCTGCATCGTGTTCGTCGTCGGCGTCCTCGGTGTCCTGCTCCGCGTCGTGACCGGCGTCAACATCTTCCGGCTCATGAAGTACCTCGGCCGCGAGTACCTGCTCATCGTGTCGACGTCCTCCAGCGAGGTCAGCCTCCCGCGGCTCATCGCGAAGATGGAGCACCTCGGCGTCTCGAAGCCCGTCGTCGGCGTCACGGTGCCGACCGGGTACTCGTTCAACCTCGACGGCACCGCGATCTACCTGACGATGTCCTCGCTGTTCATCGCGAACGCCCTCGGCACGCCGCTGAACATCCCCGAGCAGATCTCGCTCCTGGTCTTCATGATCATCGCGTCGAAGGGCGCTGCCGGGGTGACCGGTGCCGGACTCGCCACCCTCGCCGGCGGCCTGCAGGCGCACCGCCCGGACCTGGTCGACGGCGTCGGCCTGATCGTCGGCATCGACCGGTTCATGTCCGAGGCCCGCGCGCTGACGAACTTCACCGGGAACGCCGTGGCCACGGTGCTGGTCGGGACGTGGACGAAGCAGATCGACAAGCAGCAGGTCGAGCGGGTGCTGTCCGGTGCGGCGCCGTTCGACGAGCGGACGATGTCCGCCGACGACCACGGCGCGTCGGCTCGCGCAGACGGTCCCGGCTCCGCTCCCGCCACCGACGAGCGGATCTCGACCGCGGCCGTTCGCACCATCGTCGAGCCCGAGGGCTCGACCGCCACCCGCCGGTAGTCCCCCGTCACGAGGAGATCGACGATGATCACGAACCCCAACCACACGAGTCCCGCACCGCACACCGTGCCCGGCTCGCCCCGCGTCGCCCTGGAGGCGTGGGTCGCCCGGATCGCGTCCCTCACCTGCCCGGACCAGGTCGTCTGGTGCGACGGGTCAGCCGACGAGACCGCCCGCCTGACGCAGCAGCTCGTCGACGAGGGCAAGCTGATCGCCCTCGACCCGGAACGCCGACCGAACAGCTACCTCGCCCGGTCGGACCCGGACGACGTCGCCCGGGTCGAGGGGCGCACGTTCACCTGCTCCCGCACGCCCGAAGACGCCGGTCCGACGAACCACTGGCGGGAACCGGTCGCGATGCGCGCCGAGCTCGACGAGCGGTTCGCCGGGAGCATGCGCGGCCGCACGATGTACGTCGTGCCGTTCTCGATGGGACCGGTGGGCGGCCCGATCTCGCAGCTCGGCGTCGAGGTGACCGACTCGGCCTACGTCGTCCTCAGCATGGGCAGGACGACCCGGCTCGGGGCGGACGTGCTCCGCGCGATCGACGCCGGCGTGCCGTGGGTCGCGACCGTGCACAGCGTCGGGCATCCGCTCCGCGACGACCAGGGCGTCCCGCAGCCGGACTTGTCCTGGCCCTGCAACGCGACGAAGTACATCGTGCAGTTCCCGGAGACCCGCGAGGTCTGGTCGTACGGCTCGGGCTACGGCGGCAACGCCCTGCTCGCCAAGAAGTGCTTCGCGCTCCGGATCGCCTCGGTGATGGGTCGTGACGAGGGGTGGCTCGCCGAGCACATGCTGCTCGTCCGGCTCACCTCGCCCGAGGGCCGGGCCGTCCACGTCGCCGCCGCGTTCCCCTCGGCCTGCGGCAAGACCAACCTCGCGATGCTGCAGCCGGCCCTGCCCGGGTGGTCCGTCGAGACGATCGGCGACGACATCGCCTGGCTCCGCCCGGGTGCCGACGGACGACTGCACGCGATCAACCCGGAGGCCGGGCTGTTCGGCGTCGCACCGGGGACCGGCCCCGACACGAACCCCGTCGCGGTCGAGACGATCGCCGCGGACACGATCTTCACGAACGTCGCGCTCACGGACGACGGCGACGTCTGGTGGGAGGGCCTCACCCCCGAACCGCCCGCGCACCTGGTCGACTGGACCGGCGCCGACTGGACACCGGCGAGCGGCACTCCGGCCGCGCACCCGAACGCCCGGTTCACGGTGGCGCTCGACCGGGTCCCGACGCTCGCCGACGGGTGGGAGCGCAGCGTCGCCGTCGACGCCGTCGTGTTCGGCGGTCGTCGGTCGACGAACGTCCCGCTCGTGGCGCAGGCGTCGACCTGGGCCGAGGGCGTGTTCATGGGTGCGACGGTGTCGTCCGAGCGGACCGCCGCAGCCGAGGGCACCGTCGGGGAGCTCCGCCGCGACCCCTTCGCGATGCTGCCGTTCTGCGGCTACGACATGGCCGACCACTGGGCGCACTGGCTCCGGATCGGCGAGCGCCTCGGCGCCGGGGCACCGGCGGTGTTCCAGGTCAACTGGTTCCGGCGGGGCGAGGACGGCGCCTTCCTGTGGCCGGGCTTCCGCGAGAACGCCCGCGTGCTCGAGTGGATCGCGCGCCGCGTCGAGGGCACCGTGCCGGCGGTCGAGAGCCCGGTCGGCCTCCTCCCCGACCTGGACGACCTGGACGTGCACGGGCTCGACGTCACCGCCGCACAGCTCGAGGCCCTCTTCGCCGTCGACCCCGGGCCGTGGCTCGAGGAGTGCGACCTGACCGAGGAGTTCCTCGCCGGGTTCGGCGACCGCACGCCCCCGGTGCTCACCGCGATCCTCGACGAGCGTCGCGCGGCCCTGCACGCCACGGCCGACGTCCGGCAGGTCGCCTGATGCCGTCCGGCGCCCCGACCACGACCGGGGTGTCCACCGCCGCCGAGCGTGCGCGCCTGCAGCGGGTGTGGGACGAGAAGCTCGCTGCCGCCGAGGCGATGGTGCCGCTCATCGGACGGCTGTACCGGCGGGACGACGTCGTGCCGTCCGTCCACGGCCGTCCCCTGGTGGGGCAGTCCCCGATCGGGATCGTCAAGGCGCACCGGTCGAGCCGCCGGGTCGACGAGACCGAACTGCCGGTCGCAACGAGCCTGGCGATCCTGACCGAGCTCGACACGATGGCACTGTCGTCGGTGTCGGTGGACCTCGGCGACCTCGCGTCCCGCCACCGACGTGACCGCCTCGGCAGCACCCTGCGCGAGTTCCTCACCGACGAGTTCTTCCTGCACCGCGGCACGGCGGACGGACCGCACCGCGACGCCCCGCGCGACGTCGTGCTGTACGGGTTCGGGCGGATCGGTCGGATGCTCGCCCGGATCCTGCTCGAACGCGCCGGGGAGCACGCCCCGCTCGCCCTGCGTGCCGTCGTCGTCCGCCGTCGCGGGCCCGGCGACCTGGTCAAGCGGGCGAGCCTGCTCCGCCGGGACTCGATCCACGGCCCCTTCGCCGGCACGGTGACCGTCGACACCGAGCACGACACCATCACCGCGAACGGCACCCTCGTGCAGTTCGTCTCGGCCGACTCCCCCGACGCCGTCGACTACCGCGCGCACGGCATCGAGGACGCGATCGTCGTCGACACCACCGGTCGCTGGCGCGACGCCGAGGGGCTCGGGCAGCACCTCCTCGCCCCCGGAGCGGCCCGCGTGCTGCTCACCGCGCCGGGGAAGGGCGACGTACCGAACGTGGTGCACGGCATCAACCACGACGGCATCGGCGACGACCCGGTCGTGAGTGCCGCCTCGTGCACGACGAACGCGATCGTCCCGGTGCTCAAGGTCGTGTCCGACGCCTGGGGCATCGTCCACGGGCACGTCGAGACCGTGCACTCCGCCACGAACGACCAGAACCTGGTCGACAACTACCACCCCGCCGACCGGCGAGGGCGGGCGGCGGGCCTGAACATGGTGATCACCGCGACCGGCGCAGCGAAGGCCGCCGAGAAGGCACTGCCCGAACTCCGCGGCCGGCTCACCGGCAGCGCCGTCCGCGTCCCCACGCCGAACGTCTCGCTCGCGGTCATCCACCTGACGCTCGGTCACCCGGTCGGACGCGACGAGCTGAACGGGGTGCTCCGGGACGCCTCGCTCACCTCGCCGCTCCGGCGGCAGATCGACTACGTCGAGTCGCCGGAGGTCGTCTCGACGGACCTGCTCGGCAGTCGGCGGGCGGGCATCGTGGACGGGCTCGCGACGATCGCGGACGGGTCCGAGCACGCGGTGCTGTACGTCTGGTACGACAACGAGTCCGGCTACAGCCGACAGGTGCACCGGGTCCTGCAGGAGATGGCCGGCGGCCGGCGGGCGGCGTCGCCCGCCGGTCACGCACTCCGTCCGGTCCGTGCGGCAGCGCACCTGTCGTCCTGACGGGGCGGACGGGAGGCGCGGACCACCGGACGCCGACCGGCGACGGTGATCCGCGCCTCCAGTCCGTCGTCGCGGTGCCGGTCCGTCAGCCGGCCTGCGGACGACCGGCACGATCGCCGTGCCACGTCGACCGCTCGGGACGCGACGTCGGTGCCGTCTCCCCCGACGTCGGTGCCGTCACCTGCACCGGCTAGGTGAAGAAGACGACGGTGCCGACGCCGATCCAGGCGAGGCCGATGGCGGCCAGCGCGGCGAGGCTGGCGAGACCGGTCGCGACGACCGCCGACACCTGTTCGCGCCAGACGCGGAGCGAGCTCGCCGCGATGCAGAGGGCGAGGACGGCGACGGGCAAGGACCCGATCAGCGCGGCAGCCTGGACGGCAGAGGTCCGACGATCGGCTGCTGTGGGCGGGAGCATGCCGTCGTCGTGGTCGAACTGGGAGGGCGGGGTCTGGCGAGCGGGATCGAAGACGCCGGTCGCCACGAGCACGATGCCCCACAGGACGATCAGTGCGATCGCGAGGAGGGCCCGGACGTTGACCTGCCGCGACCGGTCCCGCCCCCGAAGCCCCATGCGCCGACCCTAGCGCGCTGGGCGCCGGACGCTTCGTCGAGCAAGGGCCGATCGGCGGTGCCTCGTCCGTCGGGACCGTCGCGTCATGCGGCCTGCGTGTAGTGCCCGGCGTCGAGGTCCTCGAGCAGGGTCGGGCCCGTCGGCTCCCAGCCGAGGAGCGCGCGCGTCCGAGCGCTCGACGCGGGCTGGTCGCCGCCGAGCAGCGCACCGAACACCCCGAGTGTCGTCGCGTCGACCGGCTGTGCCGGCATGCCGGTCTGCCTGCTGATCGACTCGGCGACCGCGCGCATCGGGACCCCCTCCTCGGCGACGGCGTGCAGGACGGACCCTGCCGGAGCGCTCTCGAGCGCTCGCCGGAACAGACGGGCTGCGTCGCCGACGTGCACCGCCGGCCACCGGTTCGATCCGTCACCGACGTACGCAGCCGCGCCGAGCTGTCGGTCGAGCTGCACGAGTGCGGCGACGAGCCCGTTCCGGTCCCCCACGCCGTGCACCGTCCGGGGCATCCGCACCAGCCCGGCGCGGATGCCCCGGTCGGCTAGCCCGAGGACCGCAGCAGCCGTGCGCGCACGGGCACCAGCCGGGCCGTCAGGATCGAGCGGGTCGCCCTCGGTCGCCGTGCCGCGCGGGGTCGTCGGGGTGCCCGAAGCGGCGAACAGGGCCTTCCCGCTGCCGGCCAGCGCGTCACCGAGCGTGTCGAACAGCGCGACCTCGTTGTCGATCGCCTCGTCGAACGCGTCGAAGTCGAGCGTGAACGCGAGGTGCGCCGTCGCATCGGCCCGGGTGGCCTGCTCGACGATGAGCGCGTGGTCGGCCATCTCGCCGCGCACCGCCTCGGCGCCGGCGGCCCGGATGCGCTCGGCGGAGGAGGCGGAGCGGGCGAGCCCGACGACGTCGTGTCCGTGCGCAACGAGGTCGCGGGTGAGGACGCTGCCGATCCAACCCGACGCGCCGGTGATGAAGACGTGCATGGTGACTCCCGTCCGGTGCCGATGCGACACCGCTCGTGTTATGAGACTTGGTATCGTCACCGTACACCTGATGCGACCGAGTCGCATCGACTAGACTCTGCCCGTGGCACGCTGGCAACCGGACCCCCGGGGTCGACTCCTCCGAGCGGCGCTCGAGCTCTTCGCGGAGCAGGGCTACGACGCCACGACCGCGGCACAGATCGCGGAGCGCGCCGGCCTCACCAAGGCCACGCTCTTCCGGCAGTTCCCCGACAAGCGCGAGATCCTCTTCCAGGGGCAGGCCGCCACCATCGACACCGTCCGGCGCGTGGTGCGGGACGCGCCAGCGGACCAGGTGGACGAGACACTGGTCGACGACGTGCTCGGCGCCCTCGTTGCCGCGCACGTGCCGGAGCAGCAGGAGGTCGGCGCCGCGATCACGGCACTGACGCTCGAGCACGAGGCACTGCGCGAGCGGTACGTCTACAAGCGGTCGGTCGTCTCCGACGCGCTCGCCTCGGCGCTGCGCGAGCGGGGCGTGTCTGGGCACCGGGCCGTGGTGCTCGCGGAGATCGGCGTGCGGGCGTACTGGGACGGGTTCGAGCGGTGGACGGCCGAGCCGGCGGGGGCGTCCGTCGAGGTGCTCGGGGCGCTCGTGCGGCAGGAGGCGGCGGCACTGCGGTCTGCGGCGGTCGGGGCGGCGCCAGCGACACCTCGATGAACGAGCCCAGCGCGAGGTGTTCGGTCTGTTCGCGGATGCCGGTGACGGCGCCGCCACCGAGGACGACCCGGTCCGGCCGGTACTGGGCCGCGAGTTCGATGATGCCCTCGCCGACCCGGGTGCCGTGGCGTGCCGGATCGAAGACGCCGGTCGCCACGAGCACGATGCCCCAAGACGATCAGTGCGATCGACGAGGGCCCGGACGTTGACCTGCCGCGACCGGTCCCGCCCCCGAAGCCCCGTGACCAGCGCGCCGAGCGCCGGACCTCCGCGAGCACGGCCCGCCGGTGGTGGCGCGTCCCGTCCTCGGACGTGCGGGCGGTCAGGCCGTGACGACGGTGACGTCCGCGGTGTCGAAGCGCTCGACGAGGTCCGGTGCGATGCCGTCGTCGGTGACGAGGGTCCATCCGCCACCGAGCCGGGTCCATGCGTGGAACTCCGACTGCGCGAGCTTCGAGGAGTCAGCGAGGACGTACACCGCTGCCGCACGACGAGCGATGAGTTCCTTCAGGCGGATCTGACCGAGGTCCGCCTCGCAGATCCCACGCTCCGGGGACACCGCGTCGGCGCCGAGGTACGCCGCATCGAACGTCAGGTACTCGAGCGCCGCCTCCGTCAGGGGTCCGACGAAGCCGTTGCTCAACGACCGGTACTCGCCGCCGAGCATGACGAGTCGGACGTCGTCGCGGTCCGCCATGTCGGTGACGACCCCGACGCTGGTGGTGGTGACGGTGAGGTCGGCGTCCACCGGGAGCGCATGGGCGAACGCCGCGACGGTCGAGCCGTTGTCGAGGAAGAGCGACGTCCCGGGCTGCACGGCCTCGGCTGCGCGCCGCGCGATGTCGCGCTTCGCGTCGAAGTGCTCACCGAGCCGCTGCCGCAGCGACGCCTCGGGGTGCGCGGCCACCGCCATCGCGCCACCGAACGTCCGGGTGAGCTTCCGCTGCTCCTGCAGGGTCGCGAGGTCCCGGCGGATGGTGGATGCCGTGACCCCGAACCGCTCCGAGAGTTCGTCGACGCTCGCGAGTCCGACCGTCGTCGCGAGCGTGACGATCGCGTCACGCCGAGCTCTGGCCGAGATCGACACGGGCACCTTCCGGACAGTGGGGACTCAGGACCTGTCAGGCGCCCGAGGCCGGTCGCAGCGCGCCCGACGTCGGGGCGAGCTCGGCGGCCTGGCGGAGCGCCTCGATCATGCTAGCGACATCGGCTTTGCCCGAGCCCGCGATGTCGAACGCCGTCCCGTGGTCCACCGACGTGCGGATGACCGGCAGACCCACCGTGATGTTCACCCCGGCCTCGATCCCGAGCACCTTCACGGGGCCGTGCCCCTGGTCGTGGTACATCGCGACCACCAGGTCGTAGTCCCCGCGGCCGGCGAGGAAGAAGAGGGTGTCGGCCGGGTGCGGTCCGACGGCGTCGATGCCGTCGGCGCGCGCCGCTTCGACGCCCGGAGCGATCTTCTCGGCCTCCTCGCCGTACCCGAAGAGGCCGTTCTCGCCGGCGTGCGGGTTGATCGCCGCGACACCGATCTTCGGGTGCGGGTTGCCCGACCGGACGAGGGCTTCGTTCCCGCGCCGGATGGTCCGCTCGACGAGTCCGGGTTCGATCTTCGCGACGGCGTCGATGAGACCGAGGTGGGTGGTCACGTGGACGACCTTCAGCTTGGCGGTCGAGAGCATCATCGAGACCTCGTCGACGCCCATGAGCTCGGCGAGGAGCTCGGTGTGCCCGGGGAAGACGTGGCCACCGGCGTGCAGCGCCTCCTTGTTGAGCGGAGCCGTGCAGATCGCCTGGACCTTCCCGGCCATCGCCGCTTCGCACGCGACACGGATGTACTGGAAGGCTGCATCGCCGGCGACCGGCGAGAGCTGCCCCCACGGCAGGTCCTCGGGCAGGAGTCCGAGGTCGACCACGTCGATGACGCCGTCCCGGTGCCCGGCGTCAGCGACGTCCTCGACGACGTTGAAGGTGACGTCGACGTTCCGGATGGCGGCGGCCTGGCGGAGACGACCGAGGTCGCCGATGACGACGGGGCGGCAGACGGCCAGGACGTCCGGCGACACGACGGCCTCGACGACGATCTCTGGGCCGACACCGGCCCCGTCACCCATCGTGACAGCGACGATCGGAGTTGCGTTCATCTGCGGTACTGCCTTTCGGTTCGTGCGGCCTGCGGCCGCTTCGACGCGGCCTGCGTCGCGGACGGGTCGTCGCGAGCGGACTGGAGGAACGTGGCCGCGTCGAGCAGGTTCGTGACGGTCCCGAAGCTGCCGGGTCGTGTGACGACGAGCCGGCCGTCGTCCGCGCGGGACACGACGCATCCGGGTTCGACGGCGCCCTCGGGCACGATGGTCGCGATGCCGAGGCGACTGAGCACGGAGCGGGCGGTCTCGCCACCGGTCAGCACCAGGGCGGACCGACCGCTGATGGTGGCGGCCACGATGCCGAGACCGTCGGCGAGCCGTCGGGCGAGGTGCGGGACCGGGTCGTTCCGGTCCTCGACGCAGATCGCCGCGCTCCCACTGCGCAGGGCTGCGCGCGCTTCCTCGATCGCCGGGTGGTCGACGTCGTCGACCTCACGGCGGTCGACGGCGCGGAGCAGGACGTCACGGGGCACGGGCACGACGGGGACACCGTTCGCTGCGAGGGCCGCGAGCTGCCCGGTCGCCTCGGTGCTGGCCGTGCCCACGACGAGGAGGACGGGCTGGAGTCCCCCGGCGAGCGCCACCCGCTCCCGATCGTTCGTCACGACGGGGCCCGGGGGCTGCGCTCCGCGGAGGCGACCGACTGCCGCAGCGATCCCGCCGGACCCGACGATCGTGCAGTCCGCACCGTCGAGCGCCGCTGCGATCCGGTCGAGGTCGTGGTCCGAGGCGGCGTCGACGACGGGGACCTCGCCGGCGCCGATCGCTCGCTCGACCGCGTCGAGGACGGCCGCGCTCCCGGCGCGGACGACCGCGAGCGGGACGGACCGGGCTCGCGGTCCGACCGCGGCCAGTGGGCCGGGGACGACCCGGGCCTCCAGGCCGTGCAGCCCTGCATCCGCCACCGGGCGGCCGTGCACGAGGAGCTGACCGTGGACGACCGTCCTCCCGAGTGCCGGGAGCGCCGTGGCGACCACGACGCGTGCGCCGGCGTCGAGGAGCCCGTCGATGACGTCTCCCACGCCGCCGCGCAGCAGCGAGTCGGTCTTCACCAGCCGCACCGGCGCTCCGGCTGCGCGCATCCGTTGTGATGCCTGCGCGACGGCCGCACGACGCGCGGCCGGGTCGAGCGACCGCGTGTCGCAGTCCAGAACGACGTCGGACCGCGATCGAGCGACGTGCTCGAGCGCGGCGGGGAGCGTCAGGGCGACGGTGACCGACCCGGTGCCGAGGACCGCAGCGACCTCGGCGGCTCCGGACAGGTCGTCGGCGATCGCGGCGAGGCGGTTCGACATCGGACCCCTCCTCGGGCTCGGTGGACGGTCCCGTCGAAGCATCGACGGCGTGCACGAAACACGCTAGACGAACTGCGTGAAACACGCAATAGTGGGCGCGCACGGCTGCCGCTCGGCGACTCGACGACGAGTCGCTCCGACGGCGCCCGAACGAGAGGAACCCAGTGCGTGACACCGACATCCGAGGCCGGCGGCTCGCCCCCGCCGTCCTCGGCACCATGACCTTCGGCGACAGCGTCGACGAGCCCACGGCGGCCGAGATGGTCGACCGCTTCCTGGCATCCGGCGGGACCGGCATCGACACGGCCAACGGGTACGCCGGCGGCCGCAGCGAGGAGATCCTCGGCTCCGTGCTCGCCGGACGCCGCGACGAGGTCGTGCTCGCGACGAAGGTCGGCATCCCGAACCCGGACGCCGGAGGGGCCGCGCCGCTGTCCGCCGTGGCGGTCGAACGGTGCGTGCGCGCGAGCCTCCGACGGCTCCGGACGGACCACGTCGACGTCCTCTACCTGCACCAGCCCGACCGCTCGACCACGGCGGAGGAGACGCTGACCGCCGTCCGGGCGCTCGTCGAGGCGGGCGTGGTGCGCACGTGGGGTGTCTCGAACTTCGCGGCCTGGCAGATCGCGGAGCTGCGGCACACCGCCGCGCGACTCGGTCTCGACGCGCCCGTCCTCGGGCAGCAGGTCTACAGCGTGATCGCGACCCGCATCGACGACGAGTACGCCGAGTACGCCAGGAGCACCGGACTCGCGACGATCGTCTACAACCCGCTCGGCGGCGGGCTCCTGACCGGCAGGCACCGACCGGACGAGCACCCGACGGCGGGACGCTTCGGGTCCTCGCCGCTCGCCGGCATGTACCGCGACCGGTACTGGAACGACGAGGTCTTCGCCGCGGTCGGACAGCTCCGTGCGATCGCCGAGGGTGCGGGGATGCCGATGGCCGAGCTCGCGCTGCGCTGGACGATCGGCCGTGCCGTCGTGGACGCCGTCCTGATCGGTGGGTCGCGGCTCACGAACATCGAGGCGAACCTCACCGCGCTGGCCGCCGGTGCGCTGCCGGAGGACGTGCAGCGGGCTGTCGACGACGTGGCCGCTGCGCTCCGCGGACCGATGCCGGCCTACAACCGCTGACGCATAGATGGCTGCCCGACCACGTGACGGACAGGAGGCGCAGTGCCGGCTGGCACCGCGCCTCCCGTCGGTCCGGGGTCGCGCAGGCTCAGCCCAGTCCTGCCGCCTGATCGGCGCGCACCGTGTCCGCGATCTTCTCGAGCGCCGCCTCGCTCAGCAGGTTGAACGGCGCGCGGCACGGCCCCACGGGCTCGCCGGCGGCGTTGGTGGCCGCCTTGACGATCGTGTTCGGGTTGCCGAGCGCGAACAGGTTGCGCAGCGGGCGGATCGACGCCTGCGCCGCGCGGGCCCTCTCGAGGTCGCCCGCCGCCCACTTCCGGGTGATCTCGACCATGGTCCGCGGGTAGACGTTCGCGACGGCGGTGATGCCGCCCGCGCCGCCGGCCTGCAGCGTCGGCAGGACCAGCGAGTCGGTCCCCGCGAGCACCGCGAAGTGCTCGGGGTCGGTCAGCTCGATCAGCTGCAGGATCGCGTCGAAGTTCCCCGACGAGTCCTTGACACCCGCGATGTTGTCGATCTCCGCGAGTCGGGCGACCGTCGCCGGCGTGATGGTGTTCCCGGTCCGCGCGGGGATGTTGTAGATGAGCACCGGGATGTCGACGGCTCCGGCGACCGCCGCGAAGTGGCGGTACAGCTCGTCCTGCGACGCCGCAGCGAAGTAGGGCGTGATCACCGACAGCACGTCGGCACCCGACGCCTGCATGCGCTGGGCGATGCGCACCGTCTCCTTCGTCCCGACGGCACCGGCGCCGCCGTAGACGGGGACGCGGCCACCGGTGGCGTCGACGACCGCCTCGAGCACGGCGAGCCGTTCGTCCTCGGTCTGCTGGAAGAACTCGCCGTTGGTACCGAGGCAGAAGACGCCGTCGGCGCCCGCCCGGACGGCGCGGTCGGTGTGCAGCCGCATCTGGTCGAGGTCGAGCGACTCGTCGTCGTGGAACGGGGTGACGAGCGCGTGGATGCTGCCGCTGATCGTGGTGGTCACTGCAGGTACTCCTTGTCGGCTGGGTGGGGGGCCAGGCGGTCGGGTGGTGGGTCAGGGACGGGGTTGCTGCATCACGTGGACCGCGAAGCCGCCGTACTCCCCCGCCAGGTAGATGTTCTGCAGACGGCCGTCCTCGAAGTGTGCAGCCGTGTCCTGGTCGAAGCCGAAGCCCTTCGCGGTGAGTTCCTCGACCGCTGCCTCCAGGTCGTCGGTCGACATCCCGATGTGGCCGTGCGTACCCAGGTACTGGGATCGCACGCACTCGAATAACGTGCCGGCGAACTCGGACTTCTTCCCCTGGCGGGGGTCGAGGTTGAACATGAGGCAGAAGAGGTCGCACAGTTCCTGCGCGGCTGCGGCGTCGGGGTTGTTGATGCCCACGTGGGCGAGCTCGAAGGTGGTCGTCACGACAGGTTCTCCGTCACGTCAGGTCCGTCACATCGGGAAGAGCAGGAGGGCGCCGGCCGTCAGCGCCAGCAGGCGGATGAAGTACATCGGGATGGTGAACTTCCAGAACTGGAGGAGCGAGTACTTCCCGACCCCCATCACCATCGCGGGGAGCCCGTCGATGGGGAGGAAGTGTCCGTTCCACCCGGAGATGACGATGGCGACGGCCGCAGCCGCGGGGTTGAGCCCCAGGCTGACGCAGGTCGCGATCGCCAGCGGTGCGAAGACGTACACCGTGCCGATCGTCGACCCCGTGAGGGTCGCGAGGACACTCGTCAGGACACAGAACGCGAACACCAGCAGGAAGGGGCTGACGTTGCCGCCGAGCAGTCCGGCGACGGACTCGCCGACGAGCTTCGTGAGCCCGGTCGCGCCGAGCGCCTCAGCGATGCCGATGACACCGGCGGACATGATGATGATCGGCTGGCTGATGGCGTCGCGGATCTCCGTGAAGTCCAGGACCTTCATCACCAGGAGGAGCGCCACGGAGAGACCCGTGATCGCGTACCCCGCGTCGCCGATGTAGCTGTAGGAGATCATGCCGGCGATCGCCAGGACGAAGCAGGCGTACGTCGCCAGTTGCTTCCGACGGTCCAGCGTCGGCGCGGTGACCGTCGCGGTCGCGCTCGACGAGGCGATCGCGGTCGCGTTCGCCTCGGCGGCGTGGGGGCCGGGCGTGGCCGGGTCCGCTGCGGACGAAGCGGCACGTGTGCCCGGCGTGGACGCGTCGCCGGTCGGGGTGCTGCCGGCACCGACCGTGGCCGGTTCCTTCGCCGCGCTCGTGCTCTCCGGGGCGGACTCGCCGTCGACGATGGGGTGGTCCGGCAGCAGACGGTAGGCGATGAGACACCAGACGAGGAACCCGAGACTGAGCACGAGGTTGACGATCGAGAACCGGACGAGGTCGATGTTCTCCCGGACCCCTGCTGCCTCGAGCACCGCGACGACGATGCCGTACTGCAGCGCCACGTTGAACGGCAGCATCGGGTGGTTCGCGGCGAACCCGGCGGGCATGAGGACCTTCGACGGCGGCAGCTTCTTGTTGTACGCGAGCGTCGACAGCAGGCCGATGACCAGCACGTAGTAAGCGGTCGACCCCGTGCCGAAGATGCTGCACCCCACCATGACGAACACGACGATGAGGACGTAGGCACGGAACCCGCCCTTCGTCCCGAGTCTCGTGATCATCCGCTTGAAGCCCGAGACGAGGTCGGTCTTCTGCAAGGCGGCGATCACCGCCATGAACGAGGCGAGCATGATGATGGTCGCGTTGGCGAAGCCGCTGAAGGCCACGTTGATCGGCACGACGCCGAACACCACCATCAGCAGGCAGGCGATCAACGGCGGGACGCCGAACGGCAGGCGGTCGATCATGATCAGCACGATCATGAAGACGGTGATCGCGAGTGCGAAGACCATGGGAAGGGTCATGCTCGCTGCTCCTTCGCAGGGAGGTCCGGGCCGGCGGAGACGGACGGCGTCGACACGATCGCAGCGAGGACGTCGGCAGGCAGGTACACGTGCTTGATCGACTTTCGGTGCCACGTGTAGGCGACGTGCAGCCCCCCGGCCGGATCGGGGAGCACCGAGGGGTAGGACAGCTCCCGGTTGCGTGACTCACGGCTGTTGTTCGAGAGGCAGTACCCGTCGCCGTTCTCGATGTCGTAGGCGGTCGGCCAGGATCGCCCGTCGGGGCTCGAGACCACGAGCGTCATCGGCGCGCGCGGGGCGCCCCAGAACGCACTCGGGCCGTCGGCGTCGAACGCGGGCTCAGCGACCCGCGGGCCGCTGTCAGCTGCGAGGCCCGCGTCGTCGATCTCGTCGTACAGGGAGACACGGCGGCTCGTCGCGTCGTCCTTGCTCGAGTGGTTCATCACCATCGCGATGCGGCCGTCGTCGAGGGAGCGCGCCTGGATCGACGAGTTGTTGTTCGGCAGGTCGAGCGGCCGGCACGGCTCCCAGGTCATCCCGCCGTCCGACGACGTCGACTCGTAGACGTGGTCAGCCCAGCGGGATCGGAAGCACGCCCAGAGCACGCCGTCATCGCGCGGCACGATGTTCATGTGCACGCACCCGGTCGACTCGGGCACGGCGACCTCGGACCAGGTCTCGCCGCCGTCGTCGGAGTACCAGACCGAGGCGGTGTCGTCGTTGCCCACCCACTTCTCACCGGGGACCGTCCGGCAGTTGAACACCGGGAGCAGGATCCGACCGCTCTCGAGCACGACGGGTGCCTGGCGCACGAACACGCCGACCGGCGCATCGCGTCCGAGCAGCGGTGCCGGCTCTCCCCAGGTCTCGCCGCCGTCGCGGGAGACCCGTCGTCGTACCTCGGAGGTGTCCTGGTTCCCGGCGAGCTGAGCGGTGTACAGCAACCAGACGGTGCCGTCCGGCGCGGTGAAGAGGATCGGGTTCTGCTCGGAACGCGCACTGTCGAAGCTCAGCTGGACGGGCTCGAGCCAGCGCTCCGTCCCGGCGGGGAGGCGCGACAGGTGGATCGAGATGTCGGAGACGCCCTCCTGCGTGCCGCCGAACCACACGCAGGCGAGGTCTCCCCCGGGCAGGAACGCGAGGTTGGCCGCGTGGCACTGGACCGTGGGAGTCGGGAGGAGCGCTTCTGCGCCCCCGTCGGACCGGGCTCGCAACAGCCCGTCGAAGTCACTCATGCGGGGATCCTCCAGTCGACGTTGACGGTGGGCACCGGTGGATCGGTGCTGCGCGCTCATCCTGACAGACCTGCTCGAAGTGCGCAATGACAATGCGCGACATGCGCACACTCGTGCCGTTGTACGAAGGCGCATGCGCCGTTGTCGCTCGAAGTACGCGATCGTCGCCACGCGCACGGGTCAGCACCGCCCCGTCGCGGCTGCGAGCCGCGAGGAGGTGGACCCGGCGCACCACAGGTCGTCGTCGGGGCTCTCGGAGAGGCGACTGGGCACGTCGCGACACCCGTCGCGAAGGGAGGCTGACCGGCGTCGACCGGACCGACGCCGCGCGAGGTGTTCGGCTTATTCGCGGATGCCAGCAGGCGCGCGGATCGCTGCCCCCACTGATTGTGAGCGTTCCAGGGGCATTGGGTTTGCGTTCCATGGCACCACGCGGTGATCCATGGCGCACACCCGCCTGGAACCGCGACCGCACCGCTCCGGCCCCGATAACCGCCATCGCGCCGGCCGTCCGGTCGGTCAGCACGAGCGTCGATCGGGCCCTTAATGGTCGAGACAGCTGTCAGCCCGAGCATCTCGCGTGTAATGCGGAGAACGCCGCACCGAGCTGCGTTCGCAGGTCGGTCCGAGCCTCAGCTGTCTCCCAGCTCGGCTGCACGGCAGCTCCGCGCCCCGCACGAACGAGAGAATTGGTATTTCAGTGATCGCGCCTGACTCGCGTTCACCGAACAAGAGGTCGACATGGCCGCGCTCGGCTTCGAACCCGACACGATCGACTTCTCCGGCACCGAACTCATCCGCCCAGCCGATCCCACCATCTTCCTCACCGCAGCCGCCGCCGGCTACACGGACCGCACCGACGACATCATCACCGCGAACACGCTCCTCCGCGCCGACTACCGCAACGCCGACGACGCAGCATCACTGCAAGAGATTCGAGACCGGCTGCTGTTCCGCGCCGATACCGGCTACGACCTCCGCCACAACCTGCCCAGCTGACGAAGGCCGGCTGATCAGCTTGGCGTCACACCGCCGCGCCATTGTTGCTTGGAGGGACGCGGTGGGCGGACATCCCCGCGCCGCGCACGCTCGACTTCGGGCGGCGCGGCCGATCTCTGGCGTGAGACGCGGCATGGGCGGTCTCTGCGCCTCCCGCCCGGAACGCGGCCGGTTCGTCGAGCGCGCCGCCGCCGAGCTCAGAACATCCCGTCCCAGAGCACTCGCCATAACGGCGCGGAGGGTCCGGAGACCACTGCTTGGCCAGCGGGGTCAAGATCGCGGATGGCCGCGTCCTGACCGCTGAGCTCAAGCGGCGCGGAGAACGCACGGAACTCGACCATCGAGGTTCGCACCGGTGCCACGGCGGCGAACGGCACGACCTCCGAGCCGAACCGTGTTGAACTCATGAGGGCCGCCTCAACGTCGCCGTCGTGCAGGAACAGACCGTTGCTCCGCAGGACCACGCGGGCCGGACGGGCAATGGAGTCAGCGTCAGCGCCGACGGGGAGTACGAGTCGGACGTCGTGGCCGTCTCGAACGTACCCGCCCACGGTGACCGACGGAACCGAGACGAGGGTTCCCGCCGCGACTGCCAGCCCGAGGAGCACGACGGCAGCCGTCCCAGCGCCGACGACGGGCATGCCGGCGTCCACGGCGGTCCGAAGCACCCGCCCGACCTCACGGGCGACCGCAACGACGAAGGCGAGGACAGCCACCAGCGCAATCACCCCACCGACGACGCCGAACGCGCGGAGGTCGCCCAACCACAACCACATCGCCGATGCGACCAGGTAGCCCGGGAACAGGATGCAGCCGACGCCGTACCAGCGCATCCAGCGCTGCTCCGGGAAGGCGTACGTCACCCTGCGGGAGAGGAAGGACCGCGCGAGCAATCGACGTCCCTCGGCGATGGCATCCCGTCGTAGGAAGTTGTGATTGGTGAGGGCCATGAGCGCGATGTACCCGTCGAATTTCACGAACGGGATAGCGTTCACCAGCGCTGCGAGGAAGGACACGACTCCAAAAGCAGCTAGCACCTCGGTCCACGCCTCGCCGAACGGGAGCAGCGCGGCCGTCTCTGCCAGGCCTGCGAGGGTGACCTGCACGAGGACACCGCTCGCGGCCACGAGCGCCCGCTGTCGTCGATCACCGACTCGCCAGGCATCCGACACGTCGCAGAAGAACGCGGGCATCAGGTAGAAAAGCATGACGCCGACGCGTCGTGGGCGGCCGCCCAGCCGAGCGAGTGCTCCGGCGTGCCCGGCCTCATGCAGCGCCGTCGCAGCGGTGAGCATCACCACGAGCACCGCGTACTCGGAGAGTCCGAGCGGATGCGTGACGCTACTGAGTACGACGTCCCTGTTGATGACCGCTGCGAGCAGTCCAGCAGCGACCACCGTGGCGACCACGGTGGACACCGTCCGACCACTGACCCGCTGCAACGACCGCTGCAGGAGCGAGAAGAGCCGCTCGGGGTTCGCGAGCGTGACCTGCACCGTCAGGGGCGGGACGTACCGGACCCGCCGCTTCCGCGATGCCGCGGATCCAGCGTCGTGCTCGAGGAATCCGAGCTTCGCGAGCTGGCCCCGTGCAGCGCCGAGGTCTGCGTCGGTCCACTCCTGACCGGTGTCGCTGCGCAGTCGGTCCCGCAGCTCGTCGTTGGTTCTCGCGGTCTCCAGCGCGAGCGCGTAGAGCGCGATTGCCTCGCCCAACGTGTAGGCCTTGCCGTCGGGGTTGACCCCGACCCACCCCTCGGCCGTCTGCGTGATTGACGACGCCGGCGAGAGGGTCGGTCGGGTTTGGAGTACCTCGGTCAACGAAGGTCCTTCGCGCGGGTGAGCAGGAACGCACCGAGCCCGAGCACCGCCAGCCAGCCGGCGATGACGGCGCTCGCTCCGGGCACGGGCAGTAGGTGGTCCTGCTTGTCGAGGTAGACCGACGCCATCGCGTTGGTCATGAAGAACTTTCCGACATCGGGGAGGAACGCCTGGAGCGCCGGCTCGACCAACATGCACAACGCGAACACGATGACGATCGCCACGATCGCATTGCGGGTTAGCAGGCCAATGAAGGTGCCCCAAAGCCCAGCGACCGTGTTCACAGCGGCGCAGCCGAGGACGATCAGCCAGGCTTCCTTCGACATGTGGAGGCCCGAGTCGTTCATCGACAGCAGGATCGACGCGAAGCCGATCGACGCGGCCGCTCCGAGCAGCGCGCCGACGAAGCCGACCAGGATCCCGTTAGTCGCCTTGCCGATGAAGTAGGAGGTCCTGCTGCCGACTGCGGTGATGACGCGACTCGCGACGCCGGAGCTGACCTCCCGAGCCGAGTCGAATGCGGTCGCCATCCCGATGAACAGGGAGAGCGCGAACCACGTTCGGACCATCGTGACGGTCGTCTCGACGTCGCCGTTCGGAGTACGCAACTGCGCGGTCAGTCCGGAGAAGGTGCCACCCGCCGACACCGCGGTGAGGACCACGCCGAACACCAGGAAGTAGGGCACTGCCCGACCGAGCCAGGCACGACGGACCTCGGAACGCAGCGCGAGCGTGGCCACGGCGCTCATCGTCCGGCCCCAGCCGCGACGGGGGTGGGCACGAGGTCGAAGAACCGCTCCTCGAGCGAGGCGCCGTTGCCCGTGAGGTCGGCGAGGGAGCCGGAGTACCGAACCGTCCGGTCGAGGATGACCACGTCGTCGACGGTGTGCTCCACCTCGGCGAGCATGTGGCTCGAGATCAACACGCTGTTCCCCAGTCCTGCGTAGTGACGGATCAGTTCACGGAGCCACCGGATGCCCTGCGGGTCCAGCCCGTTCGTCGGCTCGTCGAGGATGAGCAGGCGCGGCTGCGCGAGGAGGGCGATGGCGAGTGCGTGGCGTTGCTTCTGGCCCGTCGACAGCTTCTGCACCCGTGTGCGTCGGTGCTCGGTCATTCCGACCAGGTCGAGGAGTTCCTCGACGCGGGCTCTCGACGCGCCGACGAGGTTCGCCCACGTCGAAAGGTCGTCGGCGACGCGGGCGTGCTGCAGTGACTGGACCCCGTCCACGCTGTACCCGACGACCCGGGCGGGGTTCGACAGCGACGAGAACGGCTGTCCCTGTACGAGCGCGTGTCCGGACGTGGGACGGACCAATCCGAGCAGGCCACGCAGCGCGGTGGACTTACCTGCTCCGTTCTTGCCGAGCAATCCGACAACACGTCCCTCGGGCACGGCGAAAGTCAGGTCCTCGACGACCTGTTTGCTGCCGTAGGTCTTGCTGAAGCCGTTGAACTCGGCCAGGTTCATGATTCGTACCTCTCGATGATCGAGCAGGAGTGCTGGTCGCGTGTTGACGCCGTGGATCGAGGGGCGGTCCCGTTTTCGAGACCACCCCTCGACGGTCGTCACGTGAGGATCAGGACCCCACCGGCGACCATGCCGCCGCCGACGATGACGCCGGTCGCGAAGCCCGCGGCCGTGTCCCAGAAGCCAGGCGCCTCGAGGTCCTCGAGCTCGCTCACGGCGAAGTCGAGGGTGCCCACCGAAGTGATTGTCTCGGTCATGTCACACTCCTTTCGTTATCAGGTTCTTGCGGGTGCGAAGACGCGCCCCCGCCTCGCTCCTCGGTGCGCGCACGTCTGTCCGCGCACCGAGTAGCGACGGATCAGGTCAGCGCCACGATCGCGGCGGCTGCGCCGGCAGCGGCGATGGCCGAACCAACGCCGACTGCGAAGCCACCCCAGAAGTCCGGTGCTTCCATGTCCTCCAGCTCGGTCGCGCCGAGGTCGAGCATGGTGTTCGTCTTGAGTTCCTGCATGTTTGTCCCTCCCTTCAAACAGTCATCGGTCACAGGGTCTGTGCGACCGTTTTCCCTAGAGCGAGTGCTGCGGCGACGACCTCTCGGACGTCGTCTCGACTCGCCTCCCCCGTAAAGGGAAGTCCGGCACCCCAGCGTTCAGTGATCCGCGCCGCGAGCGCGTCGTCGCTGAACCGGGTGAATTTCTCGCCGGACGGCTGAGCCAGCCGTTCGCCGGTGATGGTGCTCAGCGCCTCGGCCGGCGTCGCTGCCGATGGGAGCGACGCCGCCCAGAGTTCGCAGAGCCGCTCGTGCGACCCGAGCCTGCCGTCGCGCTCCGGCATGACGGACCAGTAGGCGGGCATGACGAGCGAGGCGGCGACCGCCTTCGTGCATGACCAGGCCAGCGATGCCTCCGTCGTGATGATCCACGGCAGGGTCGTCATCGGAGGTCGGTCCCGGCTCAGCCAGCCGGAGTGGCTGAATGCACTGATCGAGGCGAGGGTGCGGAGGTCGGACGTCGCACGCTCACCACACCCGAGTCGCGGCGCCAGCTCGACGACCTGTCTGAGCGCGGCCTGCGTGAGCGTGTCCGCCAGCGGCGCCGTTTCGCCCGATGCGTAGACGGTGGTCAAGCGGAGGGCCACTTCGACTAGCCCTTCCGTCACCTGCTCGTTGTCGAGGCTGGCGAGCAGATCCGGCCGTGCCAGGACGACGTCCGCACCCAGGGCTGTGCCGGACACCAGGCGCTTCCGCCCTCGCGTGGTTAGGCATGCCGACAACGACTGCTCCGAACCGGTACCGAACGTCGTCGGGACCAGGGCGAGCCGCGCCGTCCGCGCACTGTCCGGCAGGACGACACGGCTCGACCGGCCCGGGGCGGTGGCTCTGCGGAGGTCGTCGGACCGCAGCGCGACCAGCTTCGCGACGTCGAGCGTGACACCGCCGCCCACTCCGATCACGACGTCCCACGGCCCGGCTCCGGCGATGCTCGCGACGAGCTCATCGCTGTCGTCCTCCGCAGCGTGGACCTCGGCGTCGAAGCGTTCAACGAGCTCGCCGACGAGGCCACTGATGGTCGGGAGCGCAGCACGGTGGCGGTCTGCGACGATGCAGACGCGGCTCACCGCGGTCGCGCCGGCGACCTGGCGCACGAACTCGCCGAACGAGTCGATGCTCAGCGGACCGGGCTGAACGACCCAGCCCAGGCCGTCAGCCGTGGAGCGCATCGTCGTACTCATCGAGTCCGGAGCGGACAGCAGCGAACAACGTCTGAACGTCGTCGTCGGTGTAGGTCAGTGCGGGCACGAGCTGGAACCCGTCGGGCCCAGGGTGGACGATGGCGCCTGCTCGCCGGATCGAGTGCCGGACGCCGGCCAGAACCGTTGGCTCGCGCTGCGGTTCGCCCTCCCGATCGGCCAGCGCGACGGCTCGGAAGTTCCCGAGACCCCGAGTCTCGAGCACCGACGGGTACTCGGCGCGGATCGCGTCGAGTTCCGCGTCCAGAGTGCGGCCCAGGTGACGGGCTTGGTCGACCACGCTCGACCGCTCGAATTCGTCGATCGTCGCACTGATCGCCGCTCCGACGACCGGGGTCCCTGCTTGCGTCTCGGCGTGCACGAAGACACTCTCGTTCCCGCGGAACCGCTCCGTGACCCGCTCAGCGACGAGGATCGCCGCGGCAGCCTGCGTGCCGTTCGTCAGCCCCTTGGACGCGATGAGGAGGTCGGGCGAGCCCGGCCAGGACTCCGAGGCGAACATCTGCCCGGTCCGTCCGAAACCGGTGGCGACCTCGTCAGCGACGAGGAGGAAGCCGTGGTGATCACGGAGCGCGCACAGGCGTTCGACGTACTCATCGTTGAGTGGGAAGGCGCCGGACCCCAGGACCGGCTCGACGATGACGGCGGCGACCCGGTCCCCGGTCGCGGAGAGCAACCGTTCCAGCTCGTGGAGGTCGTTTGGAGTCACGTGACGGATCTGCCGTGAATCGACTCCGTAGAGCGGCTGACCGAGGTCGTCACCGCTGAGCGCGTGCGCACCGTAGGTGAGACCGTGGTAGCTCCCCGTCAGTCCGACGATGGTCTTCCGGGCCGGCTGACCGTCCAGGATTGCGAAGTGCCGGGCTAGCTTCATGACAGCGTCGTTCGCGGAACCCCCGGACGTCGTGAACAGGACCCGTGCGTAGCGCCCGGGTCCGGCTGCATCGCGAAGCTGAGCGGCTGCGGCCTCGATGTCCTCGCTCCAGTAGCGGAACAGCGACACGTAGGACGCACGCAGCATGGCCTCGTGCACCGCTTCCGCGATGTGCTCGTTGCCGTAGCCGAGGTTCACGTTCCACAATCCGCTCGTCCCGCAGAGCGACTCGGTCCCATCACCGAACGTCAAGCGCGTCCCTGAGGCCGCGACGATCTGCGTGCCGGGGTCGTTGTGCGTGGCAAGGGGAACGAGTGCGGGCCAGACGCTGTTCGCACGCGGCTCGGTCATGCCCACACCGCTTCGAGGATGACGATCGGGTGTGCTCCGTCCGGCGTCGCGACCGGGCGCACGGCACGGACGCGCAGACCGACATCGGCGAGTTCCGCCTCGAGCACGGCGGGGGCGATGGCGCGCACATGTGTCAAGAAGACCGTCACCGGGTCGCTGCGTAGGTCGTCGACGTCGATGACCCCGACGTGACGGACCGACTCGAGCAGGTCGATTTCCTCGAACAATCGGTACCGCTGGCCAGAGAGTCCCGGGAAGTCCTGGTACCTGCCGGTGGTGTCGCCGAGCACAGTCGTGTCCGTCGTGGACATGAGCAGGACGCCGTCTGGGGCGAGCCAGGCGGACGCGCCACGGAAAAAGCGCCTGCGTTGGTCCTCGTCGAGGAGCGAGATGGAGATGCACCCGAGCACCGTGGTGGAGTACCGGGTTCCGTCGTCGTACGTGGTCATGTCGGCGACGACCGTGCGGATCGACGAGCGGAGTGCCGCATGGCGCCCGGCGAGTTTGTCGTCGAGGAGCGCGATCATCGACGGCGACGAGTCGACGCCGACGATCCGCCTTCCGGCAGCGGCGAGGGGCAGCGAGAGACGGCCCGAGCCCGCTGCGAATTCGAGTACCTCGGAACCGGCCCCTCGTGTCGCCCGTATGAGCTCGCGGATCTCATGCGTGTCGTGGACCGCAGCCGCCTCGTACACGTTCGAGCCCTGATCGCCGTAGAGGTCAGCAATTACGACGTCACCGGCGTGGTCGCCGAGGGCTTCGGTCAGCGCGGCGGGAAGGACTGGCGAGCTGACGCCGCTCACGCGCTGACCCGCTCGGCCTCGCCGGCGGAGAGCCGCGACCCGATGAACTTCCGCACCTGCTCCAGGGCGGAGGCTCGTTCGTCCTCCGGAAGCCGGCGAAGAGTGGTCGACTCATCCGCGTGCTCGAGCGCCTGGTCGCCGAACCGGAGTTGCAGCTCGACGAGGGAGGCCAAGTCGCGGGTGAGTGAGTACGTCTTGTGCTGGTCGGAGATGTGGAGCAGGTGGTGTTCGGCGTCGAACAGGAGCACCGCGCCGCTCGTCGTCTGGGTACGCACGGATTCGGGGGACGAATCGCTGTCGAGGAACGATCCGTAGCCGGAGGCCGACAGGCTGCCGAGGCCACGCGCGGCGGCGTACCGCAACGCTTCCAGCGTCTGCAGGAAATGCAGCGCCGCCTCGTCTACAGGACCGTCCTGCACGCCCGTGTCAGCAGCGAACTGGCCGTCCGTTATCCGGCCGTACCCCGGCCCCCACGGCGACGATGACACGGTCCCGTCCTCGCCGACGAACACGAAATCGGGTTCGGCAGGGACCGGTCCGCCCACCCAGGCCTGACGATCGCCGACGACGACCTGCGGATCGGTGAGGACGGCCGGGAACACGCCGGTCGAACGGGCCGCGGCCAGGTGCGCCGCGAAGGCGTCACGGTCGTGGCTCGTCTGCGGCACCAGCACCGTCGGGCCAGGGAAGCTCAGGAACTCGGCGACCGCGTAGTTCTGGAACTGGATGATGAGGTCATCGTCGAGCCGTACCTCGCCGTCCTCGGCGAGCTCTCCGTCAAAACCGACGAGCGGGGCGCCGTCGGTCGTGCGCCCTTCGACGTTCGGCACGAACACGGCGTCGAAGTCGCTACCGAACCACGACGTCGCGAATGCTTCTGCGCCTTCGATCGTCGCCGCGAACGCCACGCGCTGACGCCTCCGAGTGGCCTGTGCCCCCTGCATCCAGCTCATCACGAAGCCGTGGATGTCTCCCCCAAGAAAACTCACGCGGCGACCATAACAGGTTTTGCGGCGGTACGTTCTACCCCTCGAACGGGGCCCGGATCTTCCCGCATGTCATCGGCGAGCCGAATCCCTCGGTCCAGACGGAACCGGTCGCGTGAAGTACACCCATGGGAACGTCCCGCCGGGAACCTCCGTCCAGCCCTCGATCGGCAGGCGAGTGGATTTCCGGCCCCCCTGGAGCACCCGCACGTGCTCCCACGGGCGGGTGTCCTGCACGAGCTCGTGGGACTGCAGCCCGACACGGATCGCGTGCCAGCCATCGGCGCCCAGCTTCGCGAGCTTGCCCATCTCGTCGAACGCGGTCACCGGGTAGAGCGTCCGAACCACTGGCGCGGCGTCGACCGCGGACGGAGCAGCGTCGACCCCCGCCGACCCGTACATCTGTTGCGCGGCCTGCCGAGACGAACCGAGGATCTGCCCGATCGCTGCCCAGGAGGCCCCGTTCCGCCTTGCCCCGTCGACGGCCGCCTGGGTGACCTCACGGAGCGACGAGCGCATCGTCAGGCACAGCTCAACCGCTCTCAGTGACTGCTCGCGGAGGGCCTCCGGACCGAGACCGGGATCGTCGTCGTCCAGCTCGGGGAGGGCGCGGGCGATCAGCTCCCGCAGCTGTGCGGTGATGGCGTCAGAGTCGGTCATGCGGCTCAGCGCTGGCCCCGTGCTGCATTCACGGCGAACACCGCGAAGACGAGACCGAAGACGATGGCCCCGATTGCGACAGCGAGCAGCATGCCGTCACGCCCGACGCTCCAGGCGTAACCGGTTCCGATCGCGAGGAGTCCGAAAGCAAGGGCGATGAGTCCGAGAATCATGGTGTTCCGCATGGGTGACATGCTGCCGCGCCTTCAGGGTGACGTCAACCCGTGGTTGACGCTTGCTCCGTCGCACCCTCGATCACAATGCGAGCGACCACCGCCTGCGAGACACAGCGCGAGCTCACCTCTACCCCGAATCCGACACGGTCGGCTTCTCCAGCACCGAACTCGTCCGCCCAGCCGATCCCAGGATCTTCCTCACCGCAGCCGCCGGCTACACAGACCACCCCGACCACATCATCACCGCAAACACACTCCTCCGCGCCGACTACCGCAACGACCACGACGCGACATTGCTACAAGAACTACGGAACCAACTGCGATTCCTCCTATTCCGCGTTCGATCTGCTGGTCGATGACCGTGAGAGTCTCCGACTCGGTCAATGCGTGAACTCAATGACGGCGTCGAGCCTTACAGCATCAGGACCGTCACTCGTGGCCGGCCGCCGATCGCGCGACCCGCTCACAGCCGATGCGACGCCGTTGAGCGGTTGCCCGAGCGGGGTTACGCCCAGTTCAGGGCGGTGATGACGCGCCGGGCGACGCTGTCCAACGGTTCGGCGGACACAGCGCCAACATCTCCCGCATCATCGACTGGCTCAAGGCCCGCCTCGCTCTCCGGGGTATGAACCGCATGAACCGCTCGAGCGCGGCGCTCTTCGAGCAGGGCCTCGACAGCCTCACGGTCGAAGAGCACGATCGTCGCAACCCGTTCAACCGACTTGCGGAGATAGAGCAACTCAGACTCATCGCACAGCGCACTGCTCGCTCCGAACTGAACATCGATCCTCCTAACGGCCGCCCCAGCCGCGGTACCCCTGCCCGTTTTTCGGGCAGGGGGTACCGTCGTTGGCGCAGAGCACCTTTGGCCTATGGGTGCAATCGCCTTCGACGTCTCGCAGTTCGTCCGCGGTGCGCCCAATCCGGCTTTCCGGGCCGCCAAGCCCCCCCCCCCCAGCAGCGAAAAGTCTCAACCCGAACGCCGAAAACTCGGATCACCCCCGCGCTCCGCCTCCAGGATTCGAACCCGGACCTAACGGCACCAAAGGCCGTCGTGCTGCCGTTACACCAAGGCGGAACACACCGGACGGGGTGGAGCCCGTCCGGTGCCCGTCCATCCTCCCACGGCCCGGGCGCTGGCCGCGCGCGACCGGTTCGGCCAAGATGGAGGGATGCCGCAGCAGGACGAGGTCGACCGGATCGTCGCGGCGTGGGGTCGGGAGCGGGGCGACCTGGACTTCGGGCCGCTCGAGGTCCTGTCCCGCGTCGACCGGCTCGCCCGGCACCTCGACCGCGCACGACGGGCCGCGTTCGACGCGAGCGACGTCGAGCCGTGGGAGTTCGACGTGCTGTCGGCGCTGCGGCGTGCGGGCGAACCGTACGAGCTCAGCCCGAAGGCGCTGCTGCAGCAGACCCTGGTGTCGAGCGGCACGATGACGAACCGGGTCGACCGGCTCGCGGCGCGAGGGCTCGTGAACCGGCGGACGGACCCGCGGGACGGTCGGGGCATCCTCGTGTCCCTCACGGCGAGCGGTCGCGCAGCCGTGGACGCTGCGATCGCGGACCTGCTCCAGGCCGAACGCGCGATCCTGTCCGGGGTGTCCGAGGACGAGCAGGCGCAGCTGTCCGGGCTGCTCCGACGACTCATCCTCGGGCTCGGCGACTGACGGCAGCCGGCAGCCGGCAGCCGGCGGCCGGCGGCCGGCGGCCGGTCCGGCGTAGCGTGCGCGGCATGCACGCCATCACCCTCGCCGTGGCCGACGTCGGACGCTCGGCAGCCTTCTACCGCGCACTGCTCGGCATCGACGGCAGCGGGATCATCGGCACCGAGTACCCCGCGTCCGAGACCGCGGCGGGCGGCACCACCGCGATGTTCACCCTCGACGACGGGCTGATCGTCAGCGTCTACGGGCGCGAGGACATGCGGAAGGACTCCGGCGTCGCACTCGCCGAGGCACCGAGCACCACCATCGGGCACTTCGAGCCGTCGCAGGAGGCCGCACAGGCGTTCCTCGACCGTGCGGAAGCCGCCGGAGCGACGATGCTCGCGGCGCCGTACACGCGCCCGTGGGGCATGTGGTCCGGCTTCTTCCAGGACCCGGACGGCCACCTCTGGGAGGTCGTGGCGAACCCCGGTGGCGGTGACCCGGCCGGAGCGGACCCCGAGCAGGACAGCGTCGACCCGGAGTCGATCGAGTAACGTCTCCCGACCCTGACCTGCCCTACGGTTGCGACATGGACAGAGGACGGGCCGTCGTCGGAGCGAGCATCGTCGGGGCACTCGTGCTCGCGGCGGGCCTCGCGATCGAGCTCGCACCCGCCCGGGGACTGTCGACGGACATCCTGGGTGGCTGCGTGAGCGGCACCTTCCCCGACGACGACAGCGACGCAGCCGCCTGGTTCCTGACGGAGTTCGCCAACGACACCGCCCACGACGTGCACGTCCGCACGGTCCGGGTCGACACCGTGCAGGGCGTGCGGCTCGAACACCTCGCGCTCGCGCCGCACCCGACCGCCGACGCTGCCGGGCTCACCGTCACCGAGGACGCCGCGCGCCCGTCGGAGTACGGCCGGACGGTGCCGGTCGACAGTGGGCTCGTCGTCCCGCCGCACGGGCACCTCGACGTCGTCGGTCGGTTCGTGCTCGACCCGGACCAGCGCGCCGGGTTCGTCCGCGCCGTCGTCGTCACCGAGCAGGACCGGCTCGGCCGACTGCGCACGGTCACGGATCCGTCCGCCTACGGCGTGGGCCGGGGCGAGGACCTCGAGCCGACCGAACTCGGCTGCGAGGGCCCCTGACCCGGGCCACCCGGTAACGCTACGTCGGTCGAGCTACGGGTCTCCGACCCGCGGCCCCCGTTACACCCCGAGCTGCTCGGCCACCTCGAGCCAGCGCTCCTCGAGCTGCTCGACCTCGGCGTCGAGGGCGCCGAGCTTCGTCTGCAGCGCCCCGAGCCCCGCGTAGTCCGACTGGTCGTGCGCGGCGAACGCGTCGAGCAGCTTCTGCCGGTCCTGCCCCGCCTTCGCGATCTTCCGGTCGAGGGCCGACATCTCCTTCTCCGCGACGCGACGGTCCGCACCCGACAGGCCGGGCGCGGCAGGGGTGGTGGACCCGGCCGCGGCACCGCCGGAGCCGCCTGCCGGAGCCGTGTCGGGCCTCCCGGCCGAGGCGGCGGCGGCCGCAGCAGCCGTCTGCGGGACGGAACCGGACGCGCGCAGCCGCATGTACTCGTCGACGCCACCGGGCAGGTGACGGAGGTGCCCGCCGAGGACCGCGTACTGCTGGTCGGTGACCCGCTCGAGCAGGTACCGGTCGTGCGACACGACGAGCAGAGTGCCCGGCCAGGTGTCGAGCAGGTCCTCCATCGCGGCGAGCATGTCGGTGTCGAGGTCGTTCGTGGGCTCGTCGAGGATCAGCACGTTCGGCTCGTCGAGCAGGATGAGCATGAGCTGCAGGCGGCGCTTCTGCCCGCCGGAGAGGTCCTTGACCGGCGTGGACAGCTGCTCCGAGGTGAAGCCGAGCCGCTCGAGCAGCTGCGACGGCGTCATCTCCTTGCCGTCTGCGACGTAACTCGTCTTCTTGCGGGCGACGACCTCGCGGACACGGTCGTCCGCGAACTGCTGCAGGTCGGCGAGCTGCTGGTCGAGCACCGCGACCTGCACGGTCTTGCCGGTCTTCACGCGGCCGGCGGTCGGCTGCAGCTTGCCGGACACCAGGTTGAGGAGCGTGGACTTGCCCGCACCGTTCGGTCCGAGGATGCCGGTCCGCTCCCCCGGTGCGATCCGCCACTCGACGTCACGCAGGATCACGTCGTCGCCGAACGAGACACCGATGTCGAGCAGGTCGACGACGTCCTTGCCCAGCCGGGCGGTCGCCATCTGCGACAGGCCGACGGTGTCACGGATCGGCGGCACGTCGTCGATCAGGGCGTTCGCCGCGTCGATGCGGAACTTCGGCTTGCTGGTCCGCGCGGGGGCACCGCGGCGGAGCCAGGCGAGCTCCTTGCGGGCCAGGTTCTGCCGCCGCTGCTCGCTCGCGGCTGCCTGCCGGTCACGCTCGACGCGCTGCAGGATGTACGCCGCGTAGCCGCCCTCGAACGGCTCGACGACACCGTCGTGGACCTCCCACGTGTCGGTCGACACCGCGTCGAGGAACCACCGGTCGTGCGTCACGACGACCATGCCGCCCTGGTTCGACGACCACCGGCGGTTGATGTGGTCGGCGAGCCACTGGATGCCCTCGACGTCGAGGTGGTTCGTCGGCTCGTCGAGGAACAGCACGTCCCAGTCACCCACGAGCAGCTTCGCGAGCGCGATCCGTCGCCGCTGCCCACCGGACAGGTCGTCGACCGTGGCCTCCCACGGGATGTCGGACACGAGGCCGCCGATGATGTCGCGGATCTTCGGGTCCCCGGCCCACTCGTGTTCCTCGAGCTCGCCGACGACGATGCTGCCGACGGTCGCCCCCGCGGGCAGGACGTCGCGCTGGTCGAGGTACCCGACGGTCAGGCCGCGCCGGTGGGTGACGCGGCCGGCGTCCGGCTCGAGGCGCTGCGCGAGCAGGGCGAGCAGGGTCGACTTGCCGTCACCGTTGCGGCCGACGACGCCGATGCGGTCGCCCTCGTCGAGGCCGAGGGTGACGCTGTCGAAGACGACACGGGTGGGGAACTCGAGATGCACGTTCTCGGCGCCGAGGAGATGAGCCACCCGTCAAGGGTAGGCGGCGCGGCGGGGTGCGGGCGCCGCGGGGTGCGGGTGCCGCGGGGTGCGGGCGCCGCGGGGTGCGGGCGCCGCGGGGTGCGGGTGCTGCGGGGTGCGGGCGCTGCGGGGCGGCGTTGGGTGCTCCCGCACAACCGGAAGCACGTCGCGCAACGAGATTCCGCGGCGCGACGTGCTTCCGGTTGTGCTGCGGCCAGTGGTAACGGCTGCGGCGAGCGGGGCAGCGGCTGCGGCGAGCGAGCGGGGCAGCGGCTGCCGGCCTGGAGGCGCGGCTCAGCTCCCCGGGGTCGGCTCGCCCTCGCCCGCGGCCTCCTTGGCACGCCGGAGGCGCGCCTGCGCCTCCCAGTACTCGATCTCGCGTTCGAGCTCGGCGAGCTCCTGCTCGGTGCCGTTCACGCGCTTGTCGCCGTGGGCGGCGCGGGCGTGACCGATGCTGGCGTACCGGTCCTCGTGACGGTTCGGCTCGAGGTAGCGGCCGTGGTTCCGGTCGTTCGCGCTCCAGTCGTGCCCGACGGCGAACCACACGATGCTGCCGACCACGGGCACGAAGATGCAGATCAGGACCCAGGCGAACTTCGGGAGTCCGCGGACCTGGTCCTCGCCCCGGGTGACGATGTCGATCAGGGCGAAGACGAGCAGCACGATCCCCGCGCCGTACAGCAGAACGCTCATGGCTCCGGAGTCTATGGATCCGCCGAGTGCGGGACCATGCCCTGAACGAGTGCCGGGATCACGATCGGGCGTCGGTCTCCTGCGCGGTTCCACAGGTCTCGGCCGTGGTGACGTCGAGAGCGCCCGCGGCCAGCGGGTGCTGCGTCAGCCACCGTCGCGCGGCGAGGGTGTCCCGAGCGGGAACGACGACGGCTGCGATGTTCACCACGGCGAGCGCGGCGTACATCGGCCAGAGCGTGCCACCGACGGCAGCGCTGCTCACCCAGAGCACCGCTGTGGCACAGAACCACACCAGCTCGGTTCCCGACGCTGCCTGCACGGCCGCGGCGGTCACGACGTCGTGACGGTCGTCCGGCACGAGACGGCGGCCGTGGAACGCCTGCCGGACCGCGTGCCGCTCGCGCGTCTGCAGGACCGCCACCACCGGCGCTGGCGACGGTCCGGCACGTCGACGTGCCGCGGCCGCTCGGATGATCTGCGTGACCATGAGGACGAGCGCGCCGAGGGCGACGCCGATGGCCACGACCGTCCTCGCGGGTGCCTCGGGTGGCGCCGTGAGTGCCAGCGCGACCAGGACGGCGACGACCCCCGCAGACCCGCCGAGGACCCATGCGACGCCACCCACCGATCGCTGACGGTCGGCCGGGGCAGCAACCGCGAGCACGGCCTCCGCGCGCTCCTGCGCGAGTGCCCACCGGTGACCGGCCGCGGTCTCCTCGTCCGTCACAGCGCAGCGACCCACTCGTCCGTGCCGTCAGTGAACTCCTGGCGCTTCCAGATCGGCGTCCGCTCCTTCACCAGGTCGACGAGCGCGGCGCAGGCTGCGAAGGCCTCGGCACGGTGCGGCGACGCCACTGCTGCGGCGAGCGCCACATCCCCGATGCCGAGCGCGCCGACGCGGTGCAGCACGGCGATGCGGACCTCGGGGTGGTCGACGGCGATCGTCCGGGCGACCTCGGCGATGACGTCTCCCGCGCTCGGGTGCCGTTCGTAGTCGAGTGCCGTGACGCCCTTGCCCTCGTCGTGGTCGCGGACGACCCCGGCGAAGGTCACGACGGCGCCGTCGCGGTCGGTCGTGACGGCAGCGGAGACCTCGTCCACCGTGATCACCCGGTCCACGACGTCGGCCACGACGACACGGTCGCCGCTCACGACGCGCTCCGGGGTGCGTGGCCCTCGCCGTGCAGCTGGGCCAGCACGTGGTCGAGCACCCCGTCCAGCACCGCGAGCCCGTCGGCGACGCCCCCGCGCGACCCGGGCAGGGTCACGACGACGGTGCGGCCACCGGCGATGCCCGCGACCCCGCGGGTCAGCAGCGCGGTCGGACCGGCACCGGCGAGTCCGCGCCGGCGGATCTCCTCGGTGATGCCCGGCAGCTCGAGGTCGATCAGGGGTGCGACGGCCTCGGGCGTGCGGTCGGTCGGGGTCACGCCCGTACCGCCCGTGGTGACGACGACCTTCGCGTCCGCGAGGAGCTCGGCGGACACCGTCTCGGCGATCGGGCCGCCGTCGGGCACGATCGTCGGCTCGGCGACGGCGAAGCCGCGCTCGCGCAGCCATGCGGCGATGACGGGTCCGGTGCGGTCGAGCGCGGGGTCGGTCGAGGCCTGCGTGGAGACCACGACGACGCCCGCGCGGCCCCTGGTCGGTTCGGGGTTCATCGGTTGCTCCAGTCGCCCGAGCGTCCGCCGTGCTTCTCAAGCACCCGGACGTCCGTGATCACGGCCGTGCGGTCGACGGCCTTCACCATGTCGTACACGGTCAGTGCCGCGACGCTCGCGCCGGTCAGGGCCTCCATCTCGACACCGGTGCGGGAGGTCGTGCGCACGGAGACCTCGATCCGCACGCGGTCGCCGTCGCCGGTGATGTCCACCTCGACCCCGGCGATGGGCAGCGGGTGGCAGAGCGGCACCAGGTCCGACGTCTTCTTGACGGCCATGATCGCCGCGATCCGGGCGGTGCCGATCACCTCTCCCTTGGGCAGCGACCCGTCGAGGATCCGCTCGACGACGTCGGTGCGGGTCACCAGCGTGGCCGCGGCCGTGGCCGAGCGGGCAGTGACGTCCTTGTCGGACACGTCGACCATGTGCGCGGTGCCGTCGGCGCGGACGTGGGAGAGCTCGGCGTCGCGCACGCCGTTCGGGTGGTCGTCGGTCATCGGAGGCTCCAGACGGTCAGCGGGTCCCCCGGTTCGACGGAGTCGGTGCCGAGGGGGACGTGGACGAGGTGGGTGGCAGCCGCGAGGTGCCCGAGCAGGTGCGAGCTCGGCCCGCCCACGAAGTGCACACGCCCGTCGGCGACCCGGCCGCGGCGGACCTGGTGCTTGCCGACGGGTGAGCTCGCCGACTCGGCGGCCGGCAGCTCGGCGGTCGGGCGGTCCGGTGCACCGACGAGGGCCGCGAGCTCCGGCCGCAGGAACACCTCGAACGACACGAGGGCGGACACGGGGTTGCCCGGGAACGCCACGACCGGCACTCGTCGACCGGCGAGGTCGACGAGTCCGAGGGCCTGGGGTCCGCCGGGCTGCATCGCGACCGGGGTCACGGCGAGTCCGCGCGGCTCGAGCACCTGACGCACGACCTCGTACGCCCCCGCACTGATCCCACCGGTGGTCAGGACGACGTCGGCCCAGTCACCGACGGCCGACTCGAGTCCCGGCAGGAAGGCGTCCGGGGCGTCGCTGAGCCGGACGCCACGGGCGATCGCACCGACCTCGGCCAGGGCCGCACGGAGCGCGACACCGTTCGCGTCGCGGATCACCGCGCCCGCTCCGTCGAGCCCGTCAGGCGCGGCGTCATCGGTGAGTTCGCTGCCGGTGGACACGACGAGCACGTGGACCGGGCGGACCACGGACACCTCGCCGACACCCGCCGAGGCCAGGGCCCCCAGGAGCGCCGGCGTCACCGGGGACCCGGTCGGGGCGAGCTCGGCGCCGACGGCGACGTCGCTGCCGACCCGGCGGACGAACGTCCCGGTGGTCGTCCCGGCGGGCACGGTCAGCGTGTCGAGCCCCAGCGCCGCGGGGAACGCCCCCGGCGGTGTCGCCTCGACCGGCACGACGGCGTCCGCGCCCTCGGGGATACGCGCCCCGGTCATGATCGGCGCAGCGGTGCCCGGGCCGAGCGGTGCCGGCACGGCCCCGGCGGGGATCGGGTCGACCACGCGGACGTCGTGGCCGGCATCGGTCGACCGGACGGCGAACCCGTCCATCTGGCTGTTGTCGAACACCGGCAGCGGGACCGGCGCGGAGACGGCCCGGGTGAGCACCCGGTACCCACGGCCGGCACCGGCGCCGTCCGCCAGCGCGTCGAGCGGCAGGGTCTCCTCCGCCCGCGCAGCGAGCACGGGCGCGAGGAGCGCGGCGACCTCGTCGCGGTGCTGACCGATCGTGCGCACGGATGCCTCCGAACCTCGTGGGGACACCCCGTTCCCGGTCGATGCCGGAGGGGCGTCAGTAGCGTATCCAGGGCGCACCACGCGCCGAGGACATCCGGAGGACCTGTGGAGGACCACGTGACCACGACCGAACCTGTGGACGGAACGACGGCTCGCATCGGGGTGATCGGGGGCTCCGGCCTCTACCGCCTCTTCGAGGAGGGCACCGCCGACGAGATCACCGTGGACACGCCCTACGGCCCGACGTCGAGTCCGATCACGGTCGGCACGATGGCCGGCAAGCGCGTCGCGTTCCTCACCCGCCACGGTCGCGAGCACTCGGTCGCCCCGCACCTGATCAACCACCGCGCGAACGTGTGGGCCCTCCGGTCCCTCGGCGTGCGTGCGATCGTCTCGTCGAGCGCGGTCGGTGGCCTGCACCCGGACTACGCCCCCGGCACCTTCGTCGTGACCGACCAGCTGATCGACCGCACCTGGGGCCGGAAGGACACGTTCTTCGAGGACCAGGTGCAGCACCTGTCCTTCGCCGACCCCTTCGACCCGGTGCTCCGCCGCGCCGCGATCGACGCCGTCGCCGCGCTCGACGTGCCCTTCCGGCCGACGGGCACGTGCGTCGTCATCCAGGGCCCGCGCTTCTCGACCCGCGCGGAGTCGACCTGGATGCGCGAGGCCGGCGGCCACACGATCAACATGACGATGACGCCCGAGGTGCCGCTCGCTGCCGAGCTCGGCATCGGCACGGTCAACCTGTCCTTCGTGACCGACGCGGACGCCGGCCTGGCCCCCACCGAGGACGAGGCGGCACGGTCCACCGACGCCCCGGTCACCCACGGCGCCGTCATGGAGCGCCTGGCCCGCGCGAACGAGGTCATCGTCCGCGCCATCGGCGGCGTCGTCGCCGCGTTGCCCGACGACTACACCCCGCGCGAGCTCGTCCCCGCTGCCGCCAGCGCCAGCGTCCTCGGGGCGACGGCGTGAGCCGCCTGCTCGTCACCGGCGGCGCGGGCTTCATCGGGTCCGCGATCGTCCGTCGCGCCCTCGCCGAGGGGCACGAGGTCCGCGTGCTCGACTCCCTGCGTGACGACGTGCACGGCGACCCGTCCGAGGTCGTCCGCGCCCACGAGCAGCAGGGCCTGTCGTTCGTGCACGGTGACGTCCGTGACCGTGTCGCCCTCGAGGCGGCGCTCGACGGCGTCGACGTCGTCTGCCACCAGGCGGCCAAGGTCGGCCTCGGCGTCGACTTCCAGGACGCCCCGGACTACGTGTCGTCCAACGACGCCGGGACCGCGCACGTGCTCGCCGGTATGGACCGGCACGGCATCGGCCGCCTGGTCGTCGCGAGCTCGATGGTGGTCTACGGCGAGGGCGCGTACGAGACCGCCGACGGTCAACCGATGCGGCCGCCGGCACGACGACGCGAGGACCTCGACGCCGGACGCTTCGACCCGATCGGGCCCGACGGTCGCGCGCTCGTGCCCGGGCTGATCGACGAGTCGGCCGCCCTGGACCCCCGCAACGTCTACGCGCAGACGAAGGTCGCGCAGGAGCACCTGGCCTCGTCGTGGGCCCGCGCGACCGGCGGTACCGCGATCGCCCTGCGCTACCACAACGTCTACGGGCCGGGCATGCCGTCGAACACCCCGTACGCCGGCGTCGCGTCGCTCTTCCGCTCGGCCCTGGCCCGCGGCGAGGCACCCCGCGTCTTCGAGGACGGCCGCCAGCGTCGCGACTTCGTGCACGTGGACGACGTCGCGGGTGCCAACGCCGCGTCGATCGCCGCGACCGCGGAGCTGCCCGCCGAGACCTTCCGCGCGTACAACGTGGGCTCGGGCGTCGTGCACACCATCGGTGACATGGCCGCGGCCATCGCCGGGCCGGACGGCCCGCAGCCGGCCGTCACCGGGGAGTACCGACTCGGAGACGTCCGGCACATCACGGCGTCGTCCGAGCGGATCCGTTCGGAGCTCGGCTGGCACGCGCAGGTCGACTTCGAGCAGGGCATGCGTGACTTCGCGACCGCACCGCTCCGCGCCGCCGTGCAGCGGTGACGCAGCGTCCAGCGGACGACGCCGCCTGAGACTCGTCTCAGCGGACACGGCTCGCGCCTCGGGGCGCGAGCCGTGTCCGCCCAGGCGAGACTCGCGTCCGCCACCGCCAGCGCGGGACGCCAGCGCACCAGCGCGGGACGCCACCGCACCAGCGCGAGACGCCACCGCACCAGCGCGGGACGCCACCGCGCCAGCGCGGGGCGCCACCGCACCAGCGCGGGGCGAGCACGCACCACCCGCCCGCGCACGCGGACCCGGGACCGCACCCGGGCCTCCCGGCCGTCCCCCGATCGCGGGCCAGACGGTCCGATCACCGCGCTCGACACGCCCCGGGGGACAGGATCCTGTACCCCGCGACGTGTCATCGTGTTACGTCGTGAGCATGGACCGAACCCCACCCGCCGGCGACCAGCCCGACGAGGACGCGACGCGCGCGACCGGAGATCGGCCCCGTCGCCAGGGCGACCCGCACCGAATGGACCACATGACCGTCGACGTGATCCTCCCCTGCCTGGACGAGGCGGACGCGCTCCCGCGCGTCATCGGCCGCCTGCCCGAGGGGTACCGCGCCATCGTCGTCGACAACGGCTCGACCGACGGATCCGCCGACGTCGCCCGCGCCCACGGCGCGACGGTCGTCACCGAACCGGTCAAGGGCTTCGGCTCGGCGTGTGCCGCCGGCGTCGCCGCCGCGACCGCGGAGTACGTCGCGTTCTGCGACGCCGATGCCTCGATGGACCCCGCGGAGCTGCCCGACCTCGTCGCCCGCGTGGCCGACGGGCGGACCGACCTCGCCCTCGGTCGGCGCGTGCCGACCACCCGTGGCGCGTGGGCGCCGCACGCCCGCTTCGCGAACCGCGTGCTCGCGGTCCTGATGCGCCGCGCCACCGGCTACCGCCTCCGCGACCTCGGCCCGATGCGCGTCATGCGCCGCGCCGACCTGGTCGCCCTCGGCCTGCAGGACCGACGCAGCGGCTACCCGCTCGAGATGGTCCTGGCGGCACACGCGGCCGGGTGGCGGGTCGACGAGTCCGACATCGGGTACGCCCAGCGCGTCGGTGACAGCAAGGTCACCGGCACGCTCCGCGGGACGGTCAACGCCGTCCGCGACATGTCCCGTCTGCTGCGCGAGTACGGCCGGGAGGCACGCCCCCGCGTGGTTGCGCCCGGTCCGGCCCGCGACGTGGCCGGGCCCACCACGGAAGGAGCACGCTCATGACGGACGTCACGGTGGTCGTCGTGGCCAAGGAGTGCCTGCCCGGCAAGGTCAAGACCCGGCTGACGCCGGCCCTGACCCCCGAGGGTGCCGCCCGCGTCGCCTCGGCCGCGCTGGCCGACACGATCGCGACGGTGCGTGCCCTGCCCGCCGCGCGTCGCGTGCTGCTCTACGACGGCGTCGTCCTGCCCGAGGGCACCGACGACTTCGAGGTCCTGCACCAGGTCGGTGGCGGGCTCGACGAACGCCTCGGGGCGATGTTCGACGCGATGACCGGTCCGACGCTGCTCGTCGGCATGGACACCCCGCAGGCCACCCCCGAGCACCTCGCACCCGTGTTCGACGACCCGGACCGCGACGCGTGGTTCGGTCCGGCGGACGACGGTGGCTTCTGGTCGCTGTACCTGCGCGAGCCCGACGGCGCCCTGCTCCGCGGCGTCCCGATGTCGCAGGACGACACGGGCGCCGTGCAGCTCGCGCGCCTGACCGACGCCGGCCTGTCGGTCGGCACCCTGCCCGCGCTGCTCGACGTCGACACCGTCGCGGACGCCGAGCAGGTCGCCGCCCTCGCGCCGACCTCGCGCTTCGCCACGGCCTTCGCCGCCGAGCACGACACGACCATGACCACGACGACCGGAGGTGCCCGATGACGATGCACGACACCGTCACGTTCGGCGCCGGCGGCGGCGAGCCGTACGCCCGCGCCCTGCAGACCGACGGCCACCTGCGCCTGACCGACCCGGAGCGTCCCGACGTCGAGGTCACGATGGACGTCGGCCGGTGGAGCGCCGCAGCCGACCGGATCGACCGTTCCCTCCTCGAGGGCGCGGACGGCCCCGTGATCGACATCGGGTGCGGCCCCGGTCGCATGCTCGTCGCCGCCCGGGCGCTCGGCATCCCCTCGCTCGGCGTGGACGTCTCCGCCGAGGCCGTCGCGATCGCCCGACGCTCCGGCGGCACGGCCGTGCAGGGCTCGGTGTTCGACCCGATCCCCGACGAGGGCCGCTGGGACACCGCCCTCGTGATCGACGGCAACATCGGCATCGGCGGCGACCCGGTCGCGCTCCTGGCCCGGTGCGGCGAGATCGTCCGCGACGGCGGCCGCGTGGTCGTCGAGACCCACGTGGACCGCGCGGCGGACCGTGCGTTCACCGCGCACGTGGTCGACGTGGACGGCAACCGGAGCGAGGGCTTCCCGTGGGCCGAGGTCGGCGTCGACGCACTCCTCCGTCACGCGGCCACGGCGGGGCTGCGAGCCCGGCAGAGCTGGACCGCCGACGGACGGACGTTCTGCGAACTCGTCGCGTGACCGCGTCGCGTTGTCTTGCATGATTCAAGACAACGCGGTAGCGTCGTGGGCAACAGCCGACGGCGTCCTGGTCGTCGGTCCGACGACCCGGGACCCTCGGCACGACGACGAGGAGCACCCGTGCAGAACCGACAGAACCCCCTCGGCGGCGCCTACGTCTCCGGTCTCGAGCAGCGCGACGAGCTCGGCGCGTACACGGTCGAGGCCGCATGGCGCCCGGTCGGCAGCTACACCGGCACCGGGGCGGGCCGTGCGCTCGGCCGCTTCGTGGACACCCAGTTCCGCCGTCCCGGCACCGCGACGTCCTCGACGCGGACCGTGACCGGCTCGCTGCGGACGACGACCGGGTCGTTCCGGACCGCCTGAGCCCCGGCTCCCCCAGACCGCGAGCAGTCGCCCGACCCGGGACGTCCCCCCACGTCCCCGGCAGGGCGGCCGCTCGTGCCGTACCGGGACGGTCTCCTGCCGGACCCGTGCGGCTGCGTGACACCCGGCGACGCGCGGAGGGTCCTGGTGCCAGGATGGGCGCATGAACGACCGCGCCGGCACCCCCGCGACCGCAGACGACCTCGTCGACCTCGACGCCCTCCTGGCCGCGTACCACGAGCGTGTCCCCGACGTGTCGATCCCCGAGCAGAAGGTGGTGTTCGGCACCTCCGGCCACCGCGGCTCGTCGCTCGACACCGCCTTCAACGACACGCACATCGCCGCGATCACGCAGGCGATCGTCGAGTACCGCACCGAGCAGGGCACCACCGGTCCGCTGTTCATCGGCCGGGACACGCACGCGCTCTCCGCGCCGGCGGAGCAGACCGCGCTCCAGGTCCTGGCCGCCAACGGCGTCCGCGTGCTCGCCGACGCCGAGGACGGCTTCGTCCCGACGCCCGCACTGAGCCACGCGATCATCCGGTACAACCGCGCGGAGCACGGCGACACTGCCGACGGCATCGTCATAACGCCGAGCCACAACCCCCCTCGTGACGGCGGCTTCAAGTACAACCCGCCGCACGGTGGCCCGGCCGACAGCGACGCCACGTCGTGGATCGCCGACCGGGCGAACGCGATCATCGCCGGCGGAAACGCCGACGTCCGCCGCCAGGACGAGACCGCAGCCGAGGGCTACGACTACCTCGGCACGTACGTCGCGGACCTCGAGCACATCATCGACATCGACGCGATCAAGCGCGCCGGGGTGAAGATCGGCGCCGACCCCCTGGGTGGGGCGTCCCTGCCGTACTGGGAGCGCATCCGCGACCACTACGGCCTCGACCTGACCGTCGTGAACCCCGAGGTCGACCCGACGTGGGCGTTCATGACCCTCGACTGGGACGGCAAGATCCGCATGGACCCGTCGAGCCCGTCCGCGATGGCGTCGGTGCTCGCCCACAAGGACGACTTCGACGTCCTGACCGGCAACGACGCCGACTCGGACCGTCACGGCATCGTCACGCCCGACGGCGGCCTGATGAACCCGAACCACTACCTCGCCGTGGCGATCGAGTACCTCTACGCGCACCGCCCCGAGTGGCGCGACGACGCGGCGATCGGCAAGACGCTCGTGTCGTCGAGCATCATCGACCGCGTCGCGGAGTCGCTCGGCCGCCGGCTGTGGGAGGTCCCCGTCGGCTTCAAGTGGTTCGTCCCCGGTCTCATCGACGGCTCCGTGGCGTTCGGCGGCGAGGAGTCCGCGGGCGCCTCGTTCCTCCGCAAGGACGGCACGGCGTGGACGACCGACAAGGACGGCATCATCCTGGCGCTCCTGGCGTCCGAGATCACCGCGGTGACCGGCAAGACCCCCTCGCAGCTCTACACCGAGCTCACGGAGCGCTTCGGTGCGCCGGTCTACCAGCGGGTCGACGCCGCTGCGAGCAAGGAGCAGAAGGCCCGGCTCTCGAAGCTCGACGGCGACGCGATCACCGCCGACACCCTGGCCGGCGACCCGATCACCGCGAAGCTCTCGAAGGCGCCGGGGAACGACGCCGCCGTCGGCGGCGTCAAGGTGGTCACGGACAACGCGTGGTTCGCCGCACGGCCCTCCGGCACCGAGGACGTCTACAAGATCTACGCGGAGAGCTTCGTCGGGCAGGAGCACCTCGAGCAGGTGCAGCGCGAGGCGAAGGAGATCGTGGACGCCGCCCTGGGCGCGTAGTCCCCGACGACCGACAGGGGCGTCACCGGATCCGTCCGGTGGCGCCCCTGTCGCTCCTCCGCATCCGCCGGAGGACCCTGCCGATGTCCACAGGAACGAGGCGGATGGGAACAATCCGTTTGCGCTGGTTGTATTTTTGCAGTGCGCGCAACAACGCTTCCCCGCGCCCGGGCGAGAGCGACGCGCGAGCACCAGTACGCACGGGAGACCGAATGACCCAGACGGCGACCGCACCCGCGGCCCCCACCACGTCCTCGAACGCGGTGATGAACCACCGACAGATCCTGCTCGTCATCTACGGACTGATGGCCGGCATGTTCCTCGGCGCGCTCGACCAGACCATCGTCGGCACCGCCATCCGCACGATCGGCGACGACCTGCACGGGCTCGACCAGCAGGCGTGGGTGACCACGGCCTACCTGATCGCGTCCACGATCACGACGCCGATCTACGGCAAGCTCTCCGACATCTTCGGCCGCCGCCCGCTGTTCCTCACCGCGATCGGCATCTTCATCCTCGGGTCGCTCGCCGCGTCGTTCTCGACCTCGATGCTCATGCTCGCCGGGTTCCGCGCGCTGCAGGGCCTCGGCGCCGGCGGCCTGATGTCGCTGCCGCTCGCGATCATGGGCGACATGCTCGCCCCGCGTGAGCGCGCCAAGTACCAGGGCTACTTCCTCGCCGTGTTCGGCATCTCCTCGGTCATCGGGCCGCTCGTCGGCGGGCTGTTCGCCGGCGCGTCCGAGATCCTGTTCGTCAGCGGGTGGCGCTGGGTCTTCCTGGTCAACGTGCCCGTCGGCATCATCGCGCTCTTCATGGTGACGACGTTCCTGCACCTGCCGAAGTTCGGCGACCGCGGGAAGCCCCGCATCGACTGGTGGGGCGCCTCGCTGGTCATCGTCACCCTCGTCCCGCTGCTCCTCATCGCCGAGCAGGGTCGCGAGTGGGGCTGGGACTCCCCCGGCGCGATCGCCTGCTACGCGATCGGTGCGCTGGGTCTCGTCGCCTTCGTGATCGTCGAGCGCTCCATGGGCGACGACGCGATCCTCCCGCTCAAGCTCTTCGGCTCGCGGGTGTTCTCGATGGCCGCGGTCCTGTCCGTGCTCGTCGGCTTCGGGATGTTCGGCGCGATGCTGACGATCCCGCTCTACCTGCAGATCGTCAAGGGCGTCACCCCGACCGAGTCCGGCTTCGCCATGCTGCCGATGGTGCTCGGTCTGATGATCTCCTCGATCGCCTCGGGTCAGATCATCTCGCGCACCGGCCGCTACGGCGCCTTCCCGATCACGGGCACCGCGTTCACGGCGATCGGCTTCACGCTCCTCACCTTCCTGACCGCCGACAGCCCCCTCTGGTTCCTCATGCTCGGCATGTTCGGCATCGGTCTCGGGCTCGGGCAGCTCATGCAGACACTGACCCTCGCCGCGCAGAACTCGGTCTCCCCGCGGGACATCGGCGTCGCCACGAGTGCAGCGACGTTCTTCCGCCAGATCGGCGGCACGATGGGCACCGCGGTGCTCCTGTCCGTCCTGTTCACGCTCATGCCGACGAACATCACCGGCGCGATGCAGAACGAGTCGACGCTCAAGCCGGCCCTCACCGCCGCGCTCACCCCCTCGGTCGCCAGCGCGTCCGAGAACAAGGGCGTGATGGACCAGATCTGGTCGAAGATCGTCGACCCGGTGCAGCAGAACGTGCAGCAGGGTCTCGACCAGGGTGCCGCAGCGGCGAAGCAGGCCGCGGACCAGGCCGTGACGAAGCAGGTCACCGCGCAGGTGCAGCAGCAGGTCGCCGCCGGCCGGATCCCCGCCGCCTCTGCCGACTCGGTCATCGCCGAGCAGGTCGCCGCGAACAAGTCGGCCGCCGAGCAGCAGGCGCTCGAGACCGCCGCGTCCAAGGCGAACGCCGAGGTCGTCGACGGCACGCTGCAGATCGACTACAGCAACGCCGACCAGCGGAAGGCCGTGGTCGACGAGGTCGCGCCGAAGCTGGTCGACCAGCTGAAGAACGGCGACACGGCGGCCAGCTCGTCCGCCGGCTCGGCCACGAGCGACACGTCGTTCCTCAACGGTGCGGACCAGCGGCTCACCCGTCCGTTCCTGGTCGGGTTCAGCCAGTCGGCCGTCGTCGTCTACTTCGTCGGGCTGGGCGTCATCCTGCTCGCCTTCGTCCTGACCTGGTTCTTCCGGGTCCCGCCGCTCCGCAAGGTGTCTGCACTGCAGGAACAAGCGAACGCGGCGAAGGGCGACTCCGACCGCCTGGCAGCGGACGCGCAGCAGGCGGCGGCGGACACCGGCTCGCTGGTCACCCCGGACACGGGGTCGGTCCGGGCGGTCCCGACCTCGCCCGACGTCACGGTGCAGCAGCCGCAGGACCGGTCCGGAGGCTCCACCTCCGCCGCCGACCGGCCCGCCTCCGACACGGGTGCAGCTGACCGCGCCGGTCACCACCCCGAGGGCGGCACCCGGGCACCGCTCACCGACGCGACCACGCACGGCGCGCACGCCGCGGCGGCACCGGTGGACGAGCCTCCGGCCACGACCGCGACCATCCGGACGCACCCGGCGCACGCCTCGTCGGACGGGGCCACGCCGCCGGGTACCACGGCCGAGCACCACGGGCGACACACGGCGGAGTAGCCCGCCGCCGTGGGAGGCGACATCGTCGACGTCGTACGACGTCGAGGGTGTCGCCTCCGTCGTCCCGCCCGGACGGGCGCCGCGCTCGTCAGCGCTGCCCGCGCTCCTGCTCCCGGAGCTCGACGTAGTCGCCAGCCGCGCACTCCGAGGTCGCACTGATCGTGTCGCCGCCGCCCAGGTCGGACGAGTTGAACGCGATGTTCGCGATCCCGGCGCCCCTGCCGTTGAGTCCGGAGTAGCTGCCGTCCCCGTTGGTGAAGCGCTCCGTCACGAGCCCGGCACGCTTCCACAGCGTGGTGAGGGTGCTGACATCGGTCTCGATGTCGCCGCGCTCGGCTCGCGAGGACAGGATCGTGGAGTGCACGCCCTCGCCGTTGCCGCGTTCGTCCGTGCACGTCCCGAGTCGTGGGCCCTCCTCCACGGTCCAGTCCCCTCCGAGCGCACTGGCGGAGTCGTCCACGATCTGCTGCACCGCTCGCTCCGCGTCCTCGGGCCGCGACGACGGGGAACCCGTCCCGCCCGTGCACCCGGCCGTGAGGGCGAGTGCACTGACCATCAGTCCGACCGCAGCCGTGCGGACACTCTTCGCCGCCATCTCCCCCGTCTCCCCGGGCGCAACGCGTCCGCCCCGATCCATCCTGGCCGCTCCGGGCGGCAGGCGCTCAGTCCTCCTGCGCGACGGGAGACACGACCACCGAACCGACCGCCGACTCGACCGCTGCGTGCGGCAACCGACGCCGCATCACGTCGACCGCCACCGGGTTGTCGTCCACGAGCACGAACCGCCGGCCCAGGTCACGAGCGACCGCACCGAGCGTGCCGCTCCCCGCGAAGAAGTCGAGCACCCAGTCCCCCTCGCGCGACGACGCCTGCACCATCCGACGCAGGACCCCCTCGGGCTTCTGCGTCGGGTAGCCGGTCTTCTCGCTGCCGGTCGGCGACACGATGGTGTGCCACCACACGTCCGTCGGCAGCTTCCCGCGCTCGCGCTTCTCCGGCGTGACGAGTCCCGGCGCCATGTACGGCTCGCGGTCGACCGTCTCGGAGTCGAACCAGTAGCGCTCCGGGTCCTTCACGTAGACCAGGATCGTGTCGTGCTTGGTCGGCCAGCGCGTGCGGGACTTCGCGCCGAAGTCGTACGCCCAGATGATCTCGTTGAGGAACGCGTCGCGGCCGAAGAGCGCGTCGAGCAGCACCTTGGCGTAGTGGGCCTCGCGGTAGTCGAGGTGCAGGTACAGCGTGCCGTCGTCGGTGAGCAGCCGCCAGGCCTCGAGCAGGCGTGGCTCGAGGAACGCCCAGTAGTCCTCGAAGCGGTCGTCGAAGCGCATCAGGTCACCGCGGATCCGCTCGTAGGTCCGACCACGGAAGCCCGTGATCGTCCCGGCGTGGCCGACGGTCCGGCGCTCGGCGGTCACCGCGTGGCGCCGCTGCTTCCGTCCGGTGTTGAAGGGCGGATCGAGGTAGACGACCGTGAACGACGCGTCGGGCAGTGTCGGCAGGACGTCGGAGTTGTCGCCGAGCACGACGAGGTCGGGGCTCGAGTCGTCGATGCTGCGCACCGGACCATCCTCCCGCAGAGCGGACCGACGCCCGACCGCACCCAGCCCCCACCACGTCCGACGGCGTACGGTCCCCTGCATGGCATCACCCGAAGTCCGCAACGACACCGACGCGCAGCAGTACTCCCTGGTCGAGGACGGCGAGGTCATCGGCTTCGCGGCGTACGAGGTCGACGGCGACGAGATCCGCTTCACCCACACCGAGGTCGACCCCGCACACCGCGGCGGTGGCCATGCGTCGATCCTCGTCCAGCACGCGCTCGACGACGTCCGCGAGGGGTCCCTGCGGGTCGTCCCGCTCTGCACCTACGTCAAGGCGTGGATCGAGCGGCACCCGGACTACCAGGAGCTCACCACGCGCTAGCGCGGCAGGTGCTCGCGCTCAGTAGGTGCGGTCGAGCGTGCCGGGTCGCGCCTCGTGCCGCCCGCCGTGTCCGACCGACGGCACACGGATGAGGACGGTGCCGCTGAGCAGGTCGTGGTCGTCGTCGGCGGGCGTCGGGGCCTCCTCCGGGAGGCGCGACTGCCGCTCGTACTCGGCCTGCGTCTCGTGACGGGTCGGGGCGAACACCTCGTCCATCATCGCGCCGACACCGCCGGATCCGCCGCTGCGTGTGGCCTTGTTCGACAGATCGATCCACCCCACGCGATCGGCGACCCACATCACGACGGCCGCCACGGCCACCGCCCCCAGGAGGATCAACCAGTTCACGGTCCCGACGCTACGTCAGTCGACCGACCAGGGCCTCCGCCGCGCGGATGATCCTGGCGATCGGTCCGCTGCGCCGGCGGACTGCTCGCGAGCTCGCCCAACGGTGTCCGTCGTGCGGATCAGTCGACGACGACCGTCGCCTCCGGCTCGAAGCCGCGGTGCACGATGGAGACGTACCAGTACGAGACGACGTCGCCGTGCCGGACGGCATCGCTCGCGTCCGACTGCGGCTCCACCTCGACCGTCAGCCCGCCGCCGCGCGGCACCGTGACCGGCACCCTCGTGACCAGGCCGCACGGTACGTCGGTGCGCAGGACCTCGTCACGGCCGCCGGGTCCCACGGACACCCGCAGGCGCTTGCCGTCGACGCCGTTGCAGGCGACGAGGAGGTCCCAGTCGCCGGCGGGCGTCTCCGTCCCGGCCGCGCCACGGTCGAGTCCGTTCGACGAACCGAAGCCGCGGTCCCCGTCGAGCAGCGCTGCGTTCATCGCGTCGCCCCACCGGTCGAGTCCTGCCGCCCGTGTCGCGTCGGCATCGTCGGACAGCAGTCCGGAGACAGGTGCGGACGAGCAGGCCGTCGCGACACCGAGGACCACGAGTCCTGCGACCGTGGCGGACAGGAGACGGCTCGGACGACGCATGCGCAGAGCACAGAGGGCGCTCCGGCTGGGCGTCACTGCCCGGTCAGGGCACCCGCTCGAGCCACTCCCGCGTCGCGAACTTCGTCTCGACCAGCTCGCGCGCGCGGGCCCGCTCCGCCTCGGTCACGTGGCCCTCGTGCGCGCCGTAGAGCTTCGTGAAGGTGCCGATCAGCCGGTCGATGATCTCGGCTCGGGTCAGACCGGTCTGCGAACGCAGCGGGTCGACACGCTTGGCGGCCGAGGTCGTCCCCTTGTCGCTCATCTTCTCGCGACCGATGCGGAGCACCTCGACCATCTTCTGGCCGTCCATGTCGTAGCTCATCGTGGCGTGGTGCAGCAGGGCACCGGTGCCGAGCCGCTTCTGCGCCGCGCCGCCGATCTTGCCCTTGGTCGAGGAGATGTCGTTGAGTGGCTGGTAGTACGCGTCGATCCCGAGTGACTTCAGCGCCTCGATCACCCACTCGTCCAGGTAGGCGTACGAGTCGGCGAAGGTCATGCCCTGCACGAGGTCGGTCGGCACGTACAACGAGTACGAGATGATCGCGCCGGCGTCCATGAACATGGCGCCACCGCCGGAGATGCGGCGGACGACCTCGACGCCGTACTTCGCGGCACCGGTCGGGTCGACCTCGTTCTTCAAGGACTGGAACGACCCGATCACGACCGCGGGCTGGTCCCACTCCCAGATGCGCAGGGTCGGACCGCGACGGCCGGCACCGACCTCCTCGGTCAGGACCTGGTCGAGTGCGAGGTGCTCGTTCGGGCTGATCGGCCCCTCGTGAACGATCTCCCAGTCGTACTCCTGCCACGTCGACGCCCGCGAGAGCGCGCGACGGACGGCGACCCCCACCGACTCCGGTGTGAAGCCGAGCAGCACCGCCCCCTCGGGCAGCGCCGTGCGGACCGCGGCGGCGATGCCGGCCGCGTCGGTGGTCGCGGGCAGGCCGTCCACGGCCTGGTCGATCAGCGGCAGCGCGTCGTCCGGCTCGAGGAAGAAGTCACCCGCCAGCCGGAACTCCTGGATGCTCCCGTCGACGACCTCGAGGTCGACGACGACCAGCTTGCCTCCGGGGACCTTGTACTCACCGTGCACAGGGCGAGCCTACGCCCGCCACCGGCCGGACGGGAGGCACGGGGCACCGCTGCCACGCGCCTCCCGTCCGGCAGCCCGTCGCGTCAGCGCGCCACGTGGCGGTCGAGCCACGCGATCAGGTCGGCGACCACCTCGTCGCGGTTCGTCTCGTTGTAGACCTCGTGCCGCGCCCCCTCGTAGACGTGGACCTGGACGTCCGACAGCCGACCGCGACGGCGGTACGCCTGGGCGAGCCGCTCCACGGAACGGGGTCCACCGAGGGTGTCGTCCGACCCGACCTGCAGCAGGATCGGCAGGTCGTGCGGGATGCCTCGGCGCGGCACGCCGAGCAGCCGCGCGGCGTCACGGACGCCGAAGAGCTTGATCACGTCGGCCTCGACCGCGAGCGGGTCGGCGGCGATCGCGTCGATGACGGCCCGGTCGCGCGTGATCCACTCGAACTTCGTCGGTCCGGAGCCCGCGTGCCGGGCGTTCAGGTCGCCGCTGTTCATCCACCCGGGCAGCCGGTACGCCGTGGCGGAGAACACGACCCCGTCGTACCGCTCCGACGAGGTGTTCACGATCCGCTGTGCCATGAGCGACCCCCACGAGTGCCCGACGAGCACGAGCGGGACGCCGGGGTCCTGCGCGCGGGCGACGTCGCTCATCTGCTCCACGGCCGCGATCGCCGCCCGCAGGCCACCGGGTCCGAGCCGTCCGAGCCGCGCGTGGTCCCCGTCCCACTGCGCCAGACCGGTCCGGCCGTGCCCGCGGTGGTCGTTCGCGTGCACGGTGTACCCGGCACGGACGAGGTCCTGCGCGAGCGGCTCGTACCGGAGCCCGTGCTCCCCGACGCCGTGCGCGATCTGCACGATGCCCTTCGGCCTGGCGGCGCGCCAGGTCGAGTAGACGATCTCGACGCCGTGGGCGTCGGTGAACGAGGAGTCCCCTCGAGCGGCGGAGAAGGTGGGCACGGGTCGATCCTCGCAGACGTGGAGGCGGCGCAGGCGGTCCGTGGCGTGTCCGTCCGGCGTCCACGCAGCCGGCTCGGAGCCCGCCCAGGTCCACCAGGAACGCTGCACGCCTGGGAGGATCGACCGGTGACCTCCCACCGCATCGATGCCTCGCCCGACACCGCTGTCGACGTCCTCACCGCGGAACGCGAGCCCGTGCTCCGCGTCGAGGACGGTGACACCGTGACCGTTCGGACGCTGAGCGCCGCGGGCTACACCGAACGGCTGGCCGCGCCGGGGGCGGACGCACCGACGCTCCTCGATCCGCGACGCGGGCACTGTCTGGTCGGACCGATCGCGGTCGCGGGAGCGCGACCCGGACAGGTGCTCGCCGTGCGCTTCGACGCGCTGGTGCCGGACGACTGGGGCTACACCGGGTCCGGCGGCGTCGACACCCCGGTCAACCGGGCGCTCGGGCTCGTCGACGCTGCGTCGCGCGGGCCGCTGCTCTGGGACGTCGACGCGGACGCCGGCACGGCGTGGAACCAGCTCGGGCTGGGCGTCCGGACCGCGCCGTTCCTCGGCGTGGTCGGTCTGCCGCCGGAGCCCACCGGGGAGCACTCGACGATCCCGCCGCGTCCGCTCGGCGGGGGCAACATCGACTGCCGAGAACTGGTCGCCGGCGCGACGCTGTACCTGCCCGTCACCGTGCCGGACGCGCTGCTCTCCGTCGGGGACGGGCACGCCGCACAGGGCGACGGCGAGGTCTCCGGCACCGCGGTCGAGTGCGGCATGACCACCACGATGACGCTGTCCCTGCTCGACCACGCCCCGGTCGAGGGCGTCCACGCCGACACCCCTGCCGGCCACATCACGTTCGGGTTCGACGCCGACCTCAACACGGCGACGACGACGGCGCTCGACCGGATGGTCGACTGGATCGTCGGGCTGCACGGGATCACCCGCGGGCAGGCACTGGCGATGGCGAGCGTCGCGGTGAGCATGCGCGTGACCCAGGTCGCGAACCGGACCTGGGGCGTGCACGCCCTGCTCCCCCACGACGCGATCCTCGAGCCCGACGCAGGCTGAGCGCCCGACGCGAGCCGACGGTCCATCGGCACCACGCGCCGGGACGGGAGGCGCGACCAGCGTGCTCGACGTCGGGGACTCGGGTCGCGCCTCCTGTCTGCCCGTTCCTTCCCATGACACTCGCGATGCAGGGAGAGAACGGGCGTACCTGACCGGAAGTTCCGACCAGGTACGCCCGGACCGACCAGGCACGCCCGATCCGTCCCGGTTGGCAGGCGCGCCACCATGCTCGTCGCGTCCGCGCTGGCGAGACGGCGCGCTCGAGCCGCGCCGCGCCTCCCGTTCGCCCGTTCTTTCCCATCGCACCTGCGATGGAAGGTGAGAACGGGCGTACCTGGTCGATCGTTGCGATCAGGTACGCCCGTTCTCACCGGGTACGCCCGTTCTCACCGGGTACGCCCGATCCGACCAAGTACACCCGCTCCGGGGTCAGTGCGCGGAGTACCCGCCGTCGACCAGGTGGTAGCTGCCGCTGATGAACGAGGCCTTGTCGCTCAGCAGGAACAGCACGAGCGCTGCGACCTCGGCATCGGTGCCGAGCCGCTTCGCCGCGTGCTCACCCTCGAGCGCCGCGAGCTCCTCGGCGGAGAGCGACGACCGGACGAGCGGGGTGTCGATGAACCCGGGACCGACCGCGTTGGTGCGGACGCCCTGCGCCGTGTACTCGAGCGCCGCGACCTTGGTCAGCCCGACGAGCGCGTGCTTCGACGCCACGTACGCGGCGTTGTTCGCGATGCCGACCGACCCCAGCACCGACGCCATGTTCACGATCGCGCCACCACCGGCAGCCAGGATCGCCGGGATCTCGTAGCGGAGCCCGTAGAAGACGCCGTCGAGGTCGACCGCGCGGACCCGGTCCCACGCCTCGACGTCGTACTCGCCGATGGGCTGGGGAGCCGCACCGATGCCGGCGTTGTTCACCGCGAGGTGGAGCGCGCCGTAGGTGTCGACCGCGTGCTGGACCATCCGCTCGTTGTCGCCCGCGACCGCGGAGTTCGCCTCGAACGCACTCGCGGTGCCCCCGGCGTCCTCGATCTCGGCCACGACGCGCTGCGCGGCCTCGGCCTTGATGTCGGTGACGACGACCCGCGCGCCCGCGGCCGCGAGCTCCTTCGCGATCGCAGCCCCGATGCCGCTGCCGCCACCGGTGACGACGGCGACCCTGCCCTCGAACTCGGACATGTTCTCCTTCTTCCTCGACGTTCCGTCGATCGTGCACAAAGCAACACCTGTTGCGTACGTAGCGTACACCTCGCGCAGACCCGTTCGTTCGCTGAACTAATGAGGTAGGCTAACGGTCGTGCCCGACACCTCACTCGCCACCGACCTCCGCGTCGCGGTGGCCCGGTTGTCCCGGACGCTGCGCTCACAGAAGGTCGACGCGAGCATGACGGACGGCCAGTTCTCGGCCCTCGCGCGACTGCACCGCGAGGGCGCCATGACCCTCGCCGAGCTCAGCAGGCAGGACGGCGTCACACCGCCGAGCATGACGAAGTCGATCGCGGTGCTCGTGGACCGTGGCCTCGTGTCCAAGGTCGACCACGGCGACGACCGCCGCAAGGTCCTGCTCGCCGCGACCCCGGCCGGAGCGACCTTCGTCGAGGAGACCCGGCGCCGCCGCGACGACTGGCTCTCCCCGCGCCTCACGACCCTGACCGCCACCGAGCGCCGCACCCTCGCCGAGGCCACCGAGATCATGAGGAGGCTTGCCCAGCAGTGACCGCCCTGTTCCGCTCCCTGTCCACCCGCAACTACCGCATCTGGTTCGCCGGGGCCCTGGTCTCCAACGTCGGCACCTGGATGCAGCGAACCGCCCAGGACTGGATCGTCCTGACGAAGCTGTCCGACAACGACGCGATCGCGGTCGGCATCACGATGGCGCTGCAGTTCGGTCCGCAGCTGCTCCTGCTCCCGCTGACCGGCCTGGCCGCGGACCGCTTCGACCGGCGGCGGATGCTCATGCTCACGCAGGGACTCATGGGTGCCCTCGGGCTCGGCCTCGGGATCATGGTCCTCACCGACACGGCGACCCTGTGGTCCCTGTACGGCTTCGCCCTGGCGCTCGGCATCGTCGCCGCGTTCGACACCCCGATCCGGCAGGCGTTCGTCTCCGACGTCGTGCAGGGCGAGCACGTCTCGAACGCCGTCGCGCTCAACTCGGCGTCCTTCAACGCCGCCCGGCTCATCGGGCCCGCGGTCGCGGGGGTGCTCATCGCCGCGATCGGGTCCGGCTGGGTGTTCGTCATCAATGCCGGCTCGTTCCTGGCCGTCCTCGTCGCGCTCCGCTTCGTCGACCCCGCCCAGCTCGCCGAACGCGTGCGCGCGAAGCGCGGGAAGGGGCAGATCCTCGCCGGCTTCACCTACGTGCGGACCCGTCCGGACATCATCGTGGTGCTCTGCATGATCTTCGTCGTGGGGACCTTCGGCGTGAACTTCCCCATCTTCACCTCGACCATGGCGCGGGTCGAGTTCGGCAAGGGTGCCGGCGAGTTCGGCCTGCTGAACTCCGTCATGGCGATCGGTTCGGTCGCCGGCGCGCTCCTCTCCGCCCGGCGGGACCGCCCGCGGATGCGGACCCTCGTCGTCGCCTCGGCCGGCTTCGGCCTGGCGTGCACGGCGGCGGCCCTCGCCCCGACGTACTGGACCTTCGCGGTCGTGCTCGTCTTCGTCGGCCTGGCCTCGCTCACCTTCATGACCACGGCCAACGCGCTCGTGCAGACCACCACGAAGCCCGCGATGCGCGGTCGCGTGATGGCGCTGTACATGGCGATCTTCGCCGGGGGCACGCCGATCGGCGCCCCGGTGGTGGGCGCCGTCGCTGATGCGTGGGGGCCACGCTGGGCGATCGTGGTGGGAGCCGCGTCGGGCTTCGTCGCGCTCGCGATCGCCCTGGTCTGGCTCGTCCGCTGGGAACACCTGCGGCTGCGGTACGACGCCGACGCCCGACTGCACCTCGCGGTCACGCACGCGGTACCGGTGGTCGGCACGCGGGCGTCGCGTGCCGCGCTGCGGCGGGACCTGGAGCGCGACGAGGCGGTGGCGGACCGGTCCAGCTCGGTCTGAGGGTCGGGACCGTCGCCGGCCAGGAGGCACGGGCCACCCCCGCCGCGCGCGCACCGCGACGGGATGCCGGCCGGGAGGCACGGCGCCAGCCCGCCACGGCCCTCCCGTCCGGCGCTGTGCCCCGCCCGACGACCGCAGCTCAGCGCGCGGGGGTCGCGACCGTGAAGACGCGGTCCTCGAGCGCCGCGACGACGGCGTCGACCGCGGCGGCGAGTCCCTCGGCGGCGGCTCGGATCCGGTCCGGAGCACCGACCTCCACGCGTCCGAGCGCCGAACGCGCGACCCGGAACGCGGCGACCTGGTCCCCCACGCAGGCGGGGGCGACGTCCGCGAGGCAGTCGTCGGCGCGCGCCGCGAGGAACGCGAGCGACCGCGGGCTGTGCGACTCGTGGAGGAGGAACCCGGCGGCGTCCCGCGGATCGACGCCGTGGTGGTCGCGCCCGCGCCGGAAGGCCTCGCCGGCACCGCACGCCCGCAGCGCGGTGGTCCACGACGCCGCCGACCCCGCATCGACGAGCGACGACGCCAGCAACCGCGCCGTGAGGCCGCACCGCAGCAGGGACCTGCCCAGGGTGAAGAACTCCCACACCTCGTCGCGGCTGACGTCGCCCTCGACGACGCCGACGGCCAGCGCGCTCCGTTCCCGCACCCACGCGAGGAACTCGTGCGCCCGGTCGACGGCGACCTTGCGCGGCATGCGCGACCGGGTGACGTCGAGGCAGTCCCAGAGCTCGGTGGACACGACCTCGCGCGCGCGACGGGCGTGGTCCCGTGCCACACCGACCGCGTGTGCGACCGAGGCGGGTTCGTGCCGGTCGAGGGCGAGCGACTCGACGACGGCCGCACGCTCACGGCGTCGTGCGGGCGCGCGTGCACCCACGACGCGGTGCAGCACGGAGCCGACCGTGGACTCCTCCTCGACCACACCCGCGTCGGGCCGGACGACGTAGACGTCGAGCATCCTCGCGACCACGTCGGCCCGCTCCACCGCGCTCCCGACGTGGAACACGCTCCCCGCGAGTCGGCTCAGCACGTCGGCTCCTGCATGCGGCGAAGCTACCGAGCGGGCGTTGCGGCGGTGTTTCGGGACCGCGTCACGGGTGTTGCGAGCCATCCGGCAGACGCGCTCCCAGGGGACACTCGCTAGACAACCTAACTAGAGCGTCTAGCATTGTCCGTATGACGACCGAGGTGACGAACACCACCACGGGCTTCTGGTACGGGTCAGGATCCAGGGTCGACGCGGTGGACGTACTGAACGCGCTCCGTAGGTACCGGAGTGCCGAGAGCGCTGCCCAGCGCCGGGCGCGCGAGGCACTCGGCATCGGCGAGAACGCACTGCTCGCGCTCCGGGTCCTGCTGGACGCCGAGTCCGAGGGACGCTCCGTCAACGCGAAGGAACTCGCCGACCGACTCGAGATCACGCCGGCGTCGACGTCGGCACTCGTGGACCGACTCGTCCGCAGCGGTCACGTCGAACGACACCCCGACCCCCATGACCGCCGCGGGGTCATCCTCACCGCGTCCGGCGGGTCGATGCGGCAGGTGCTGCGGGTGATCGACCAGCTCGACACGCGCGCGATCGAGGTCGCCGAGCACCTGCCCCAGACGGACATGTCGGTCATCGTCGCGTTCCTCGAGGAGATGGCCCGGGTCGTCGACCACGACGAGGACGCGGCCGACACGGAGCGCTCCGCGTAGCCTCGTCCCATGCCCAGCGCACCGGACGAACCCGTCGGGGTCCCACCGCTCGGTCCGCGGTCGCAGGAGCCGGGCCGCGAGCACGCGCGCGACCCCGAGGACGACATGCCGCTCGCCGAGCTCGACGCGCGTGCCCGGGCCGACGCCGCACTCCGGCGCATCCGGAACGGCGCCGACCCCGCGCGGGAGGCCTTCGACCTGGCGAACACGATGAACGACGAGGCCGTCGGACGACTCCGCGGCGCCGTGCTGCGCTGGCTGCGCCGAGACTGACCCGGCGGGCGGCCTACCGCTGGTCGTCGGCGAAGGCGGTGCCCACCGCAGCGATGTCGTCGGCGCCGTGCCCCGCTGCACTGGCGTCGGCGTAGACCCGGTCGAGCGCGTCGAGGAGGGTCGTCGACACCCCCGCGGTCCGTGCCGCGTCGCCGATCAGCCCGATGTCCTTGCGCAGGCCGTCGAGGGCGAACTGCGGCGCGAGGTCACCGCCGATCATCGCTGCGCCCTTCGTGTGCGCGTAGGGCGAGTCGCTCGCGGTGCCGTCGATCGCGTCGAGGAACAGCTGCGGGTCGAGTCCGAGCGCACGGGCGATCGCGAGCGACTGGCCGGTGGCGGCGGTGATCGACGCGACCCAGGCGTTGGCCGCGAGCTTCAGGGCCGTGCCGTCGCCGACCCGCTCCCCCGCGCGGACGGTCTTCGCCCCGATGGCGTCGAGCACCGGGTCCACACGGTCGAGCACGTCCGACGGGCCGGCGGCGAGCATGGTGAGCTTGCCCTGCTCCGCCGGGGCCTTCGTGCCGAGCATCATCGCCTCGACGAGGGTGATGCCGTACTTCTCGGCCAACTGCACCACGGTCTCGGTCCCCGCGACGCCGATGGTCGAGGCCTGCACCCACACGGCGTCCGCGGGAGCGTCCCCGGCAGCGGTCTCGAGGACGTCGACGACCGCATCGGTGTCGAAGAGCGTCAGCAGGACGACCTCGGCGTCGCTGACCGCCGCGGCAGCGTCCGTCGCCACGGTGGCGCCGGCGTCGCCGAGCGGGCGGGCCTTGTCGGCGCTGCGGTTCCACACGGTCACCCGGTGGCCCTCGCGCAGCAGCGATCCCGCGACCCCTGCACCCATCGTCCCCGTACCCAGCACCGTCACGCGCACCACTGTCTCCGTCCTGCGTCCGGCACCCTGCCGACGTCGCTCTCGACGCTACGCCTGCGCGGCCCGACCAGCCTGACCCGACCAGCCTGGCCCGGTCGGCGTGCGGACGCCGACACCCGTCGCCGGTGCGACCCGTTCAGAGCAGGCCGCGAGCGGCGAGCCACGGGGCCGGATCGATCGGCGTCCCGCCGACGATGACCTCGAAGTGCAGGTGCGGGCCGGTGGAGACCCCGGTGCTGCCCACGGCGCCGAGCTGTTCGCCGGCCGACAGCGTCTGCCCGGGCAGGACGTCGATGCGGGACAGGTGACCGTACCGCGTCTGCGTGCCGTCCGGATGTGCGAGGAGCACCTGGTTGCCGTACCCGCCGAGCGGCCCGGCGGACACGACCCGTCCGGGCATCGCGGCGACGACGGGCGTCCCGGATGCCGCGGCGAAGTCGAGCCCGTGGTGGTTCGTCGAGCACGCACCACACCCGGCGACCTGCCGACCGCCGAAGCCTCCGGCGGTCGGGATCGTCCCCGCGACGGGACGGACCACGTCCGAGCCCGTCGTGATCTGCACGCGGCCGTGTCGATCGCCACCCGCCCGGGTCGCCTGCACGTCGAAGCCGTCGCGGACGACGGTGACGGTGACGCCGGACGCGACGCGGTAGTGCTGCTCCGGCGCCGGGGCGACCTGGTGCGCGGGTGCGGATGCGGGTGCGGCGCCGAGACCGAACCCGGTGGGGTCGTCGAGTGCGGCGGCCGGGGTCGACACGGAGACGACCAGGCAGGCGGCGAGGGCGGACGCCGTCGCCGGGAGGAGTCGCGAGGACGACCCCGATCGGGCCGCCGGCAGCGCCGCGGGACGCTGAGGCCGACCGACAGCGACGCCCCTGCGGAGCTCGGGGACGTGCCGGTCACGCCCGGGTCGCCCGGACACGCGCGGGTCGGGCACGCGCAGGTCGGGTACGCGCAGGCCGTGCTTGTTGTGCTTGCCGAGCCTGCCGGGACGATCGGCGGACCGGCGAGGGGTGCGGAGGTCACGACGACTCGGCAGGGCTGCTCCGGACCGAGCGCCGTCGATGGTGGTGGTGGTGGTGGACACCGAGGCGGCGGCAGGGGGGACCGCCGCCTCGGCGGTCTGGCGGCCGACACGGACGGACCGGGCAGCGGCGTCGTTCGCCGCTCGGCGGGCCGCTCCGCGGGGGCGGATCGGTGCCGCCGGCGCCGAGCCGGGGGCGCTGTCGGTCGTGGTCGTCGTCATCGTGTCGGGAGGTCGGATCGGGTGGGTCGGGATGGGGTGGGTCGGGATGGGGTGTGTCGGGATCGGCTGTGTCGGGACGTTCGGACGTCGTCCGTCATCGGTGGCGGTGCCGGTCGGCTCAGCCGCGGACGACGCCGTCGCGCGTGATGCGCTCGAGCTCCCCGACGACGGCGTCGACGACCGCGCGGGTGATCGCATCGGTCACCGCTTCGACCAGCGCGAGCTGGTCGGGCGTGACGGCGACCTCGTTCGGCAGCGCGGTCCCGACCGGCTGCGGGATCGCGTCGATCGCGGCGACGAGGGCAGCCGGCACCAGGGCGGACCGCATCGGGGACACGGGAGCCGTCAGCGGCGAGGTGGGTGCGGGGACGACCCGGGTGCGTGCGGCGGTGACGGAGACCGCTGCTGCCGGAGCGAGCGTCGCCGTCGGGGCCGGCGCCGGTGCCGGTGCCGCCGGAAGGGTCACCGCGGGCTGCGCCTGTTCCGGAGCCGTGGTCGCGGCGCGGGAGGCCCGACGCGAGATCGAGTCGAAGAGGGGCGTGGAGGACATGCTGCTTGCCTTCCGGTCAGTGGTGGATCGGGCCGTCCTGGGCGGTCCGACTGGGCTCGTGCCTCGGGCACGAGGACGATTCAACCACTGATATTCCGAATGTGCAATAGCGCGTTCTGGATCAGTCGGGCTCGACCGCCTGCGTCGGGTCGTCGCGCCGCAGCACCTGCTTGACCCGCTCGACGATCGTCGACGGCGGATTGTTGTAGGCGTTCGCGGGTTCCTGCCCGCTCAACGCCTGGATCGCGTCCATGACGGCGTCGGTCGCGTGGCGCCGTGCACGGCCGGACGACGCCTCGCCGAAGTGGGACAGGTCCATCGGTGCACCGAACTCGATGGTGACGCGGGCGAGCCGCGGCAGCCGCGAGCCGACGGGCTGCACGTCCTCGGTGCCGGTGAGTGCGACCGGCACCACCGGAGCCCCGCTCGTCAGCGCCAGCCAGGCCACGCCGGTCCGACCCTTGTAGAGCCGACCGTCGAGGGACCGGGTGCCCTCGGGGTAGATGGCGAAGGCCTCGCCGGCCTCGAGCCGCTCGAGCCCGAGGTCGAGGGCGTGCTGCGCCGCGGCTCCCGCTCCGCGTTCGACCCCGATGGCACCGATCCCGCCGAAGAACGCGCGCGAGACCGCACCGCGCAGACCGGTCCCGGTGAAGTACTCCTGCTTGGCCAGGAAGGACACCTTGCGCGGCGCCATGAGGGTGATCGCCGGGGAGTCGATGAAGGACCTGTGGTTGCTCGCCAGGATGACCGGCCCGTGCTTCGGTACGTTCTTCCGTCCCACGATGCGCGGTCGCCAGACCAGGCGCGCGAGCGGGGTCACCACCGCACGGCTCATCGTGGTGGCGAACTTCGTCGTACCGGGCAACCGGGCCTCCTCGTCGTGGGAGGTTCCGAGTGTAGTGAGCGTCGGGCGGGCCACATTCCGTCTGCGGAATGCGTCTGCGTGGCGACCGCCGGCGGCTCAGTCCGCGTGCGCTGCGACCACGTCGAGGACCGCGCGCCCGTAGCGCTCGAGCTTCGCGCCGCCGATGCCGGAGATCTCGCTGAGGGCGTCCTCGTCCGCCGGCTTCACCGCAGCGATCCCCCGCAGCGTCGCGTCGTTGAACACCACGTAGGCGGGGACCCCCTGCTCCCGGGCCTGCGCCGCACGCCAGGCACGCAGCGCCTCGAACAGGCCGAGCGCCTCCTGCGGCACGTCGGTGACCGCCTGACGTCGCACCCGTTGACCCCGCGGAGCCTTCACCGGGTCGCGACGCATCAGCACGCGCGTACGACCGCTCAGGACCTCGGCGCTCGTGGGGCTGAGGACGATCGTGCCGAAGCCGTCGCCCGACACCGCCGCGTAGCCCTGCGCCAGGAGCTGCCGGGCGACCGCACGCCACTCCCCCTCGCCCAGGTCGTTGCCGATGCCGAACGTGGCGAGGGAGTCGTGCCGCAGCTCCTGCACGCGGGGCGACTGCTTGCCGACCAGGATGTCCACGAGGTGCGCGACGCCGTACCGCTGGCCGCGCTCACGCTCCAGCCGGACCACGGTCGACAGGAACTTCTGCGCGGGCACGGTGCCGTCCCACGGCTCGGGCGGTGCGATGCAGGTGTCGCAGTTCCCGCAGGCCGTGGACTCCTGCCCGAAGTACGCCAGCAACCGCACCCGGCGGCACTCGATCGTCTCGCACAGCGCGAGCATGGCGTCGAGGTGGGCGCTGAGCTGCCGCCGGTGCGCCGCGTCGCCCTCGGACTGGTCGATCATCCGGCGCTGCTGCACGACGTCGTTCAACCCGTAGGCGAGCCACGCCGTCGAGGGCAGCCCGTCACGCCCCGCACGTCCGGTCTCCTGGTAGTACCCCTCGACCGACTTCGGCAGGTCGAGGTGCGCCACGAACCGCACGTCGGGCTTGTCGATGCCCATGCCGAAGGCGATCGTCGCGACCATGACGATGCCGTCCTCACGCAGGAACGTCGACTGGTTGCGCTCACGGACCTTCGCGTCGAGGCCGGCGTGGTACGGCAGCGCCGGGATCCCCTGGTCGGCGAGGGCGGCCGCGGTGCGTTCGACCGAGTTGCGGGACAGGCAGTAGACGATCCCAGCGTCGCCGCTGTGCTCGGTGCGGATGAACGTCAGCAGCTGCTGCAGCGCGCCGGTCTTCGGCTCGATGCGGTACTGGATGTTCGGCCGGTCGAAGTCGGCCACGAAGTGCGCGGCGTCGTCGAGCCCGAGTCGGCCGGAGATCTCGCGGTGGGTCTGCGGTGTCGCGGTCGCGGTGAGGGCGACGCGCGGCACCGTCGGCCAGCGCTCGTGCAGCACGCTGAGCTCGAGGTAGTCGGGGCGGAAGTCGTGGCCCCACTGGGCCACACAGTGTGCCTCGTCGATGGCGAACAGGGCGATGCGTGCGCGGTCGAGCAGGGATCGGGTCGACTCGAGTCGCAGGCGCTCGGGCGCGAGGTAGAGCATGTCGACCTCGCCGGAGACGACCGCCCGTTCGACCCGGGCGCGCTCGTCGGGGCCCTGGGTGGAGTTGAGGAACGCGGCGCGGACACCGTTGGCGGCGAGGGCGTCGACCTGGTCCTGCATGAGGGCGATGAGCGGCGAGACGACCACGCCGACGCCGTCACGGACGAGCGCGGGCACCTGGTAGCAGAGCGACTTGCCGCCACCGGTCGGCATGAGCACGAGCGCGTCGCCGCCGGAGACGACCTGGTCGATGATCGCGGCCTGCTCGCCGCGGAAGGCGTCGTACCCCCACACGCGGTGCAGGACGTCGAGCGCGGCAGCCCGCGACGGCGAGGTCGTGGTCGTCGTGCTCATGCACCCAGCCTACGAGCGCGGGGCGACACCCACCGTCTCGTCCACAGGCACCGCGTCGTCCGGGCCAGCCGCCGACGTGTCCCGGTCCGTCTCGGGACCGCGGGTCGGTGCGGCTGCCCAGCCCGTGCCTCCCGGCCGGGTCCACTGCCGACCGCCCGCCCAGACCGGAGCCGGACCGCGGAAGCGGGGCGCCTCGTGTCCCGGGAAGCGACGGTCGAGCCCCCGCCACCACGCGAGGAGCTCGATCATGCCCCAGAAGGCGAGCGAGGTCGCGAGCGTGACCAGGAAGCCGCCCGCAGTGCCGCCCGAGGCGTCGAGGTCGACCTTCGACCAGCCGGGGGCCTGCAGCACGAAGATCATGATGTTGTTGAAAGCGTGCTGCAGGACGGTGGCCTCCATGCCGCCGGTCCGCAGCACGATGATCGCGGCAACGAGCCCGAACGAGCCGACGTCGAGGATGCCCCACACGTTGTAGCCGTTCGGGATGTGCCCGGCGGCGAACACGACCGTCGACACCGCGACGGCGACGACGACGCCGACGATCCGGACCGGGATCCACGACGCGATGGTCTGGATCAGGAAGCCGCGGAAGACGTACTCCTCCGCTGCACCCTGGAAGGGCACGAGCACCAGGACCATCACGATCGTGAAGGTCAGGGTGGCGGGCGAGACCGTCGACTGCCCGATGGCGTCGTGGTCCCAGCCGAAGCCGCCGTCGAACGAGAACATCCCCCACGTCTGCAGCAGGAACATCGGGATCGCGATGACGAGCGTGGGGAGCAGGCACCACAGCGTCCACCGCCAGCGCACTCGGAAACGCGTCGACGACAGGATGCCCGCCGGGCCGATCCGGGCGATCTTCACCGCGAGCAGGATGCCGGGCAGCAGCACCACGAGCGACAGCAGGGTCAGCGACAGGATGAGCGGGTCCGTGGGGTCGAGGGCGCCGCTCGTCAGGTCGTCCTGGAACCCGATCAGCCCCTCGGCGCCCTGCGTCGCACCGATCGGCACGAAGTACGCCACCGCGAGGACGATCTGCGTCACGACGTAGTACCCGACGAGGAACGCGAGCGCGACCAGCGGACGCCACCAGCGCCAACGGGCATCGACACGGGGCAGGCGGTGGTAGGGAACGCTCACCCGCGCAGGCTACCGGCACGGGCAGGATGGGAGCCGTGCTCTCCGTCCTGCTCGGCCTGACCGGTGCGGTCGTCTACGGGGCGGCCGACTTCCTCGGCGGCCTCGCCGCACGCCGGGTCCGGGCCGTGGTCGTCGCGGCCGCCGCTGCGGCGGTCGGGCTGGTCCCGCTCGGTGCCGGGGTGCCGCTCGTGGGCGCGTCGTTCTCGACCGGCGCGGTCGTCGCGGGGACGGCCGCGGGTGTCTCCGGGTCCGTGGCGGTGCTGCTGCTGTACCGGGCGCTGGCCGTCGGCCCGATGAGCGTGCTGTCGCCGCTGACGGCGGTGTTCGCCGCGCTCACCCCGGTCGTCGTCGCGCTGCTGGGCGGGACGGTGCTGTCGTTCGCGGCGTCGGTCGCGCTCGTGGTCGCGGTGCTCGCGGTCGTGCTGGTCGCGGCGGTGCGGGACTCCTCGGGTGCGCGGGTGACCGCGGTCGGGGTGGCCACTGCAGCGGTGGCGGGGTGCGGGTTCGGCGGGATCGTGCTCGCGTACGACGCGGCACCCGGGGACGCCGGGGTCGCGACGCTCCTGGTCGGGCGGGTGGTGCAGACGGTGCTGCTCGGCGCCGTGGCGGTCGTGGTGGCGGTGCGGTCGGGGCCGGTGCGGCCGGCACGGTCCGGTCGGCCGGGAGGCACGGATCGCGTCGGTCCGCCGGCACCGGCCGCGCGGTCTGGCGCGGCTGACGCGAGGGCGGTGCGTCGACCGGGCCGGTCGCGCCGACCCGGCTCGTCGGGTCCGTCGCGGTGGCGGGGTCCGTTCCGCTGGCCGCGCTGGTCACGACCGACGGTGGTCGCCGTGGTGGCGTGCGGGGTGCTCGACGCCCTCGCGAACGCCTGCATCCAGGCGGCGCTGCACGTCGGCTCGGGCGACGCCACGCTCCCGGTGGTGAGCGTCCTCAACGCGCTGTACCCGATCGGCACGGTGGTGCTCGCCGGCGTCGTGCTGCGCGAACGGCTGACCGCGGTGCAGTGGACGGGGATCGTGCTCGCGTTCGTGGCCGCGGTCGGACTGGCGCAGGCCTAGCGGGCGTCGAGCGTCGGGCGTCGGGCGTCGGGCGCCGGAGTCAGTCGTCGGCGATGAGGCGCTTGCCGAGCGAGACCGCGCGGTCCGGGGCGTAGCCGAGCGAGGCGTAGAACCCGAGGACCTGCTCGTTCCCCTCGCGCACCTGCACGTTGACCTTCGGGCAGCCGCGCTCGGTGAGCAGCCGTTCGAACTCGGCCATGAAGGCGCGACCGAGCCCGGAGCCCTGCAGGTCGGGACGGACGGCCAGGTAGTTCACCCAGCCGCGGTGCCCGTCGTACCCAGCCATGCCGACGCCGACGACCGTGCGCTCGTCGTCGTGCTCGGGCTGCTCGGGTTGGTCGGGCTGCTCGGCGACCAGGAAGAGCTCGGGCTGCTCGGCGACCTTCCGCGCGATGTCACGACGCGGGTCGTTCCATGGACGCAGCAACCCACAGGCTTCCCACAGGGCGACGACCGCCTCGGTGTCGTCGGGGCGGAACGGTCGGAACACCGGGGTCATCCGTCCACGCTAGCGGGACCCGTGGGCATCCACAGGTACGAGGACTCGTCACCTGTTCGTCGGCGTGGTCTGATAGACCTGTCCGACCACCCCATCCGGATCAGGAGCACCGTGACCGCACACGACACCGCCCCGACGCGCCGCTCGGCGCGCGAGGACGAGGCCACGCGGCCGCCACGACGCCCTCGACGCCGTCAGACCGTCGGCGGGGCGCTCGTCTCGCTGCTGGCCGAGCTCCTGATCATCGCCGGTGCCGGCACGGGCCTCTACGTGGTGTGGACCGCGTGGTGGACGGACGTCGTCGCCGTGAACGAGCAGACGAAGCTCGTCGACGACCTCGGGCAGCGCGCAGCGCCGAAGGTCGAGGGCTCGGAGCACCGGGGCGAAGCGCCCGTGCTCGCCGAACCGCCGGAGGTCACGAGCGTGTTCGGCACGATGCAGATCCCCCGCTTCGGCGCCGACTACCTCCGTCCGATCGGTGAGGGCACCGACCGCGAGCGCGTGCTCAACACGATCGGGCTCGGGCACTACCAGGACACCGCGATGCCGGGCGCCGAGGGCAACTTCGCCGTTGCCGGGCACCGCGTGACGTACGGCAAGCCGCTCAACCAGATCGCGGAGCTCAAGACCGACGACGCGATCGTCGTCCGGGTGACCGACGAGGAGAAGGACTTCGACGTCTGGTACGTCTACAAGGTCACCGACTCGCAGATCGTCACGCCGGACAAGATCGAGACGATCGCGCCGGTGCCGAACCAGCCGGGTGTCACGCCCTCGGCCGAGGACCGCTGGCTCACCCTGACCGCGTGCCACCCCATGTGGTCCGCCAAGGAGCGCTACGTGACCCACGCCAAGCTCGACTACTGGATGCCCGTCTCGGAGGGCACCCCCAAGGAACTCTCGGAGACGCCGAAGTGATCTTCCCGTTCGTCTGGCGGATCCTGCCCGGCCCTGCTGCCCTGAAGGTCCTCGAGCTGCTCGTGCTGCTCGCGGTGATCGTGTACGCGCTGTTCACGTGGGTCTTCCCGTGGATCGCCGCCGACATCCTGCCGCCGCCCGACGGCACGGTGGACGCGCCGCCGTCGCCCTGACCACAGCCGTCCGTCGACCGCCCGCGAGGTCCGCAGCGGCGGTCTGCGGTCCGACGTCTGCTGCCCGCTGCCCGCCGCCCGCTGCCCGCGCGGACCGTCAGACCGTGGTCGTGACCCGCGAGCCGCCCTCGGCGGTGCGCCGCACGGCGATGCGCTCGGGGATGCGCTGCTTGAGCTCCTCGACGTGGCTCACGATGCCGACCTGCCGTCCGCCGGCGGTCAGGCGTGCGAGTTGCCCGATGACGTCGTCCAGCGTCTCCGGGTCCAGCGTGCCGAACCCCTCGTCGACGAACAGGGTGCCGAGCGAGACCCCGCCGGCCTCGGCCTGCACGACGTCGGCGAGCCCGAGTGCCAGGCAGAGCGACACCGTGAAGGTCTCGCCGCCGGACAGGCTCCCCGGGGCGCGCCGGGTGTCGGTGGTGTGGTCGTGGACGGCCAGCGCGAGGCCGGTCCGGCGGGCCCGTGACCCGGCCTCGCGCTCGTCGGACGTCTCGAGGGTGAACCGCCCTCCGAGCATCCCCCGCAGCCGGTCGTTGGCTGCGGCGACGACGTCCTCGAAGCGCCGCATGAGCACGTAGGTACCGAGGGTGATCCCGCTCGGGTTCACGGCGGTGACACCGTTCGCGACGTCTGCCAGGCGGACCACGGCGCGGCTGCGTGCCGACGTGTCGTCGCGAGCACGGACGGCCCGGACCACCTCGGCGGCACAGCGGGCTGCGGCCTCCGACCGGTCGGACGCGGACACCGCCGCGCGGGTGGCCTCGTCCGCACGCTCGGCAGCGGCGACGGTCGCGGTGCGGGCGGCGTCCAGGTCGAGCGCGACGGTGGCCCCGGCGGCGGAGCCCTCGTCGGCGGCGGCCGCCACCACCGCCGGTTCGACGAGCCCGGCGTCGACGACGGCACGCTCCCGCTCGGCGGCGACGACCTCGGCCTGCAGCGCGGCCGAGGCTTCCGGCTGGAGCAGTGCTGCCCGGGCCGCGTCGAGCCTGTCGAAGCCCTGCTCGGTCAGCGCCAGGTCGACCTCGGCGGACCGCTCGCGCACGGCCTGTGCCGCCGTCGTCGCCTGCGACTCGGCGACGGCGACCTCGTCGGCTCGTGCGACGAGGTCGTCGAGCTGCCGGACCAGCTGCGCGAGGGAGCGGTCGTCCGACGTCCCACCGATGCGGCCGTCGGTGTCGGCGGATGCGTCCCAGGAGCCCGCGGCGACGGTCGCTGCGCGCTGTCGGGCGTCCGTCACGGCAGCGGCGTCCTGGTCGAGCCGCGATCCCTCTGCCCCGCTCGTCGCCACGAGAACGGCGTGGTCGGCCTGCACGGTGTTGTGCTCGCGCTCGAGTGCCCGGGTCTCGTCGTCGTACGCCGTCCGCTGCCCCTCGACCTCGGCGACGCGGACTGCCGCAGCGTGGGCTGCCTGCACGCGGGCGTCGGCGGCCGCGGCTCGGGTCGCCAGGGCGTCGGCGTCCGTCTCCCCGACGGCGGCGCGCAGTCGTTCGAGGGCGGCACGCTCGACGGCGAGCGCGGACGCCGCCTCGGCGAGGGCGCCGTCGGCGACACGTGATGCGTCGGCGGCTTCGTCGACGGCGGCTGCGTCCGGGTGGTCGTCCTGCGGCAGGGCGACGTCCGGGTGCTCGAGCGCGCCGCACACGGGACAGGGGTCGCCCGGGACGAGTGCCGCGCCGAGTTCGCCCGCCAGTCCGGCGATGCGGCGGGTGCGCAGGGCCTGCTCGGTCCGCAGGAGCGCTTCGGCGCGGACGCGGCGGTCCGCCACCACCTGCTCCGCCCGGTGCACGGCGGCGGCTGCGGCGTCACGGGCGTCGAGGTCTGCGCGCAGCTGCCGGAGGCGCTCGACCTCGGCTCGGGCGGCCTCGGCGTCGCCCGCGGCGGTGGCCGCGGTCCGGGCTTCCTCGACGAGCGCGGCCCGACCGGCGGGACGCGCCTCGAGCGCACGGTCGAGCTCGGCCACCCGTCGGACGAGCAGTGCGGCCCGGTCGGCGGCGTCCGTGCGGGCCCGTCGGCGGTCGTCGAGCGTGGCCTCGACCGCGACGAGGTGCCGGACCGCCGCGACGCAGGTGGCCAGGTCGGTGCGGCGTGCGGCGGTGTCGACGTCCGACGGGACACCGAGGCGCGCACGGAGGTCGTGCGCTCGGCGACGGTGCTCGTCAGCACGGGAACGGGCGGCGTCGAGCCCCTGTGCCGGCGTCGTGACCCGGACGGCCCGTTCGGCGAGCGCGAGCCGGGCGCGGGCGGCCTCGACCCGGGGTGCGGCGTCGTCGAGGGCGCGGCGACGATCGAGGAGCACGGCACGTCGCGCCCTGGCCTGCAGTCGCGCGGCCACGTCGTGCTCGTGCACCCGGGCGCGTTCCGCCGCCGCGACCGCCTCGGTGCGATCTGCTGCGGTCGCCGTGGCCACGGCGCGCAGCGCGTCGAGGGTCCCCGGCACCGAGGCCTCGTCGGCGTCGACGACACCGGCGGCCTGGGCGAAGCGGCTCAGCGCGTCCCGCACCCGGGCGTCGGCGGACTCCACCTCGGCCTGGACCTCTCGGCGGCGGGCGGCGAGCTCGTCCGCCGTGCGGTCGTAGACCTGGGTGCCGAAGAGCGACTGCAGGAGCTTCCGGCGGTCCTCGCCCGGTGCCCGGAGGAAGCGAGCGAACTCGCCCTGCGGGAGCACGACCGTCTGCAGGAACTGTGCACGGTCGAGTCCGACGACCCGAGCGACCTCGAGCCCGATCTCCGGGATCCGCGAGGACACCGGCTCACCGACGACGTCGCCGGAGTGTGCGAGCCGGAAGAGCTGCGCCGACGCCTGCTGTCGCACCGTCCCTGCGCCGCGCTGCTTCGGCCGGTCGTACTGCGGCGTCCGGCGGACCCGGTACACGCCGGCACCGGTCTCGAACACGAGCTCCACGAAGGGTTCCACCCCGGGGTCGGCGTGCTGGCTGTGCAGGCGGTCGTGCGTCGATCCCTCGCCCGCGAGCCCGCCGTACAGGGCGAACACCACGGCGTCGATGATGGTCGACTTGCCGGAGCCGGTCGGGCCCTCGAGCAGGAACACCCCGGAGGCGGCGAGCGCCGCGAAGTCGATCGTCACGAGTTCGGGGTAGGGCCCGATCGCCCGGAGTTCGAGTCGGTGCAGGTACATCAGCGCCCCCGGTCGTCGTGCATCGCGAGGACCGCTGCCTCGTACGCCTCGGTCAGGACCGCGCGGTCGTCGTCGCCCGGCGTCGCGCCGGTGGCGAACGCGACGAAGTCGGCCGCGACCTCGACCGGGTCGGAGGTCGCCGTGACCGCCCGCGCCGCCTGCCGGTCGGGGCGGTCGGCGGGCTCGTGCGTGATCGCCAGCGCGTGCGGGAAGTGGTCCTTCACCCGGGCGTAGAGCCGCTCGGGGTGGACGGTGTCGGTGACCGCGACGCGGACCCAGGCGTCGGCGTCCGCGCGGTGCGCGCCGGACTCGATCGCCTCCATGCTCGTCCGGACGTCGACCAGGCGCCGGGGCACGGGAGCGGGTACCAGCTCCACCGAGACCCCACCGTCGGCCGCCAGTTCGACGAGGGTGACGCTCTTGCGCTGCTGCCGCTCCCCGAACGAGAACGCGAGCGGCGACCCGGCGTACCGGATGCGGTCCCCCGCGCCCACGCGCTGCGGTCCGTGCAGGTGTCCGAGCGCGACGTAGTCGATGCCGTCGAACACCGAGGCAGCGACCTGGTCGACCCCGCCGACCCGGATGTCCTGCTCGCTGTCGCTCGGAGCAGCCCCGCCGACGAAGGCGTGCGCGACGACGACGCTGCGGGTGCCGGCGCGCTCGGCGAGGTCTGCTCGGATCCGTGCGGTGGCTGCTCCGACGACCGCATGGTGGGACCGGGCGAGGGGCTCGTCCGGCACGTCCGCGAGGGCGTAGCGCGTCAGGTCGGGGTGCAGGTACGGGATCCCGTACACGGCGACCGGGCCGTGCTCGTCGTCGAGCAGCACCGGCGTGCCGATGCCCGTCGGCTCCGCCAGGATCCGCACGCGGTCGTGCATGACCCCCGCGCCGAAGCCGAGCCGGGCGGCGGAGTCGTGGTTGCCCGGGGTCAGCACGACCGTCGCCGTCTCGGCCAGACGTTCGAGCGTCCGCGAGAGCAGCCGGACGGCGTCGACCGGTGGGATCGCACGGTCGTAGACGTCGCCGGCGATGACGACCAGGTCGACCGCGCGGTCGCGGACGGTCTCGACGAGGAAGTCCGCGAAGGTCGACTGGTGTCCGAGCAGGTCCGCACCGAGCAGCGTGCGGCCGAGGTGCCAGTCGCCGGTGTGGAGGATCCGCATGCCGCCACGGTAGCGGCGGCCGGGGACATCACCCGCGAGCCCGTGCCGCCCTGTGGAGGACCGGCGCGTGCCGCTGCCCGTGCAGGAACGTCAGCGCACGCAGCTCGTGCCGGAGACGAGCCCGAGCCCGAGGAGCGACGTGAACTGAATGGGCACCCCTGCGCTCTGCGTCGACGTCCAGGCACCCGGCGCGGCGGCGTTGGTCTGCACCTGCACGGTGCGCCTCGTGCCCAGGGCGAGCGCACTGCTGAGCTTGACGGTCGCGCTCCGCGCCTGGCCGTCGGCTGTTGTCGCGAGCACCGCCCCGGTCTCGTCGGTCACGGTGAACGACTTCGGCAAGTCCCCGGCGTACGACCAGCCGATCACGACCGAGCCGTTGCTCGAGTCCGTACACGAGAGGGTCGTGACGACCGGTACGGTCCCGGCGGTGAGCTGGACGGCCGTGCCGGTGGTCCGACCGAACGGTGCAGCATCGGCCTGCGTCGGCACGAGCACGGCGCTCGCCCCGACCACGACGGCGACGAGCCCGAGGACCCCGGTCTGGCCCACGCGACGGACGCGCTGCACGGCCGCGCGGCGTGCGGCGCGGCCGCGCTCGTCGCCGTGGCGCGGGACGGCACGTGGCGACCGGCGGTCCGGGACGCCGGGAGCGCC
>NZ_JBIQDQ010000019.1:0-60231 GCF_045370965.1 Curtobacterium sp. 179-B 9B NHS | reverse complement strand
CTCATGGCGTTCCTCCGCACCGGTCCGCCGACCGCCACGGTCACCGACGTCGCCCGCCGCGCGAAGCCGTCGGGGCGTCCGGCGACGGCGAAGCGCTCGCGGAGCCGGCCGGCGTCGGGGCGCCCGTGTCGCCGTCGCCCTCGTCACCGCCGTCACCCTCACCGCCGCCGTCGCCGTCGCCGTCGCCGCCGCCGTCGCCGGGCACCGTGACGCCGATCGTCACCTCCGGGGACGGGTCGCCCCCGTCCGGATCGGTGGGCGACGTCGCGGTCGCCACGTTGACGACGTCGGACCCGTCGCCGGTGTAGCCGGGGTCGAGCACCGCTCGGATGCGGAAGGAGCGGGTCCCACCCACCGCCAGGTCCCCCTCGGACCGGCACGTCACGTGCTGCCCCTCGGCCGAGCAGTCGTCCTCGGACCCCGTGAAGCGCATCGCCGCCGGCAGGTCGTCGACCACGCCCACGTCGTGCGCGGGGTCCGGACCGCGGTTCTTCGCCGTCACCAGGTACTCGACCTCGTCCCCCGGTGCCACGTCGAGGGACGGGGACACCGACTTGTCGGTCTCGAGCTGCGCCTCGGGCGCCGGCGCCGCCTCGATCGGACTCGTCTCGACGGACCGGTTGTCGGACTCGTCGACGTCGGACAGCGACGCCGGAGGCGCGATGGTGGCGGTGCTCTCGAGCGCCCCCGAGGCGTCGTCCGCGACGGTCCCGGACACGGTGACCGTCGCGGCGCCGCCCGGGACCAGGTCGAGCCCGGCGTCCACGTCGCCGGTCCCGGTGGCCGCTCCGCAGGCGGATCCGTCGGTCGCGGTGCAGGTCCACGTCACGTCCCGCAGACCGTCGGGGACGTCGACGTGCAGCGCGCTGGGGTCGGACCGGTTCGGGCCGGCGTCGGACGCGGTCACGGTGTACGAGAACGGCTGCCCGGGCCGACCGGACGCGGGGAGCTCCTGGGTGACGCCGAGGTCGACGGGCTGGGAGACCCGGAGGTCGTCGACCTCGTGGACGTCGGCGAAGCTGCCGGTCGCGGCGGAGAAGCCGAGCCGGAGCGTGTCCGGGAGCGGAGCCTGGGCGTCGCCGTGCAGCGGCACGCGGTCGAGGACGGTGCGGAGCAGCCCCCCGTCCTCGAGGCGCACGGTCATGAAGAGTTCCCCCGACGCCCCCGGCACGAGACTGACCCGGACCTTCCGCTTCGTCGGCCCGTCGGTCAGGGTGCCACCGGGAGCCTGGACCCCGTCGACGTACCGGTAGCCGGTGGTGCCGTCACCCGATCCCCGGACCACGACCGAGTCCGGTCGGCGCCCGAGCCCGGACAGGTTGATCTCCTGCGAGAAGTTGCCGTAGTGGTCGACCGCCACCGCCGCGAAGCCACCCGGCACGCCGGGCAGGTCGCAGGGCCGCCCGCCGCCCTGGGTCTCGCTCGACCGGCAGGCGTACCCGAGCGCTGCGCCGTACGCTCCGACGCCCTGTGGTGCGCTGCCGTCCGCCAGGAAGAGCAGCAGCCCGTCGGCACCCTGGTCGCCCACCGTGTTGTACATGGCGTACGAGAACTCGATGTCGAGTCCGAGGTCCGAGCGGAACGTGTCGTCCGTCGACCATGCTCCGGCCTGGTCCTTCGTCTGGTCCGTGAGCCGCAGCCGCCCGTCGACGACCTGCGCGTCGCCGCTCAGGGTGCCGCCCGCGGCGGAGTCGAAGCCGTTGCGGTAGGGGAACGCGAGGTCGTCCGCCGAGGAGCTGGAGGGCAGGAGCGCCGGCGCCGCCAGGACGGCGAGGGCCACGAGTCCGGCCGTGATCGCACCCCGCGGGCGTCGACACCGTCGGGGGTGTGCGACGCGGTGGGTGGTTGTCGGGATCGAGGTGTCTGTCATGCCCCGATCGTCGCGAGCGGGACCACCTCGTCAGCGGCCGTCGAGCCCTTCTGGGGAGAACAGTCCCGAGACCAGCCGCTGTGCAGGGATGTGCTCAGCCACCCCGGCCAGATCGAACTCACCCGAGCCACACCGTGGTCTCGCCCGGGAGCATCCCCTCGCCCGCGTCGAGCGGCCCGGACGCCAGCACCACCGAGCCCGACGGCAACGGCACCGGAGACGTCCCGAGGTTCGTCACGGACCGCCAGCCCTCGTGCCGGGCGAACGCCACGACGTCGTCACCGGCGTCGAGCCACGTCAGTTCCTCGCCCTGCTGCAGCCGTCGTCGGGCCGCCGTCGCCTGCCGGTAGAGCGACAGCGTCGAAGCGGGGTCGCCGTCCTCGGCCTCGACCGACGAGTCGCCGAAGTCCTCCGGCTGCGGCAGGTGCGGTGCGACGTCACCGAAGCCGAACGACGGCCCCGTCCGGGTCCAGGGGATCGGGACCCGGCAACCGTCCCGCCCCTTCACCGTGTGCCCGCTGCGGATCCACTTCGGGTCCTGCAGGCGCTCGTGGGGGATCGCGGGCGCCTCGTGCAGGCCGAGCTCCTCGCCCTGGTACAGGTAGGTGGACCCGGGCAACGCCAGGATCAGCAGCGTCGCCGCACGCGCCCGACGTCCACCGCGCGCACGGTCGAGCTCGGGCTCGGTGCCGTCGGTGAGCAGCCAGGCATCCGTGTCGGTGCCGTCGGGCAGGCCGTAGCGGGTGGCGTGCCGCACGACGTCGTGGTTCGACAGGACCCAGGTCGAGGAAGCGCCGGACTCGGCCGACATGGCGAGGTTCCGCTCGATGATCTCGTGGAAGGCCCGTGCGTCGTACGGTGCCTCGAGCAGGTCGAAGTTGAACGCCTGCCCGAGCTCGGTGGGCCGGGCGTAGAGCACGCGACGCGGTGCCGGCGCCCAGGCCTCGGCGATCGCGGCGCGGGGCGGGTCGTACTCGTCGAGCACGGAGCGCCACGTCGCGAAGATCTCGTGCACCTCGTCGCGGTCGTACAGCGGGTCGGAGCCGTCCAGCGGCAGCGCCTTCTCGTTCGAGGGACGGTACGGCGTCGACAGGTCCTTCGCGAGCCCGTGCGCGACGTCGACCCGGAAGCCGTCCACGCCGCGGTCGGACCAGAACCGCAGGGTGTGCTCGAAGTCGGCGCGCACCTCGGGGTTCGACCAGTCGAGGTCGGGCTGTTCGGGCGCGAACAGGTGCAGGTACCACTGGCCGTCCGGCACCCGCGTCCACGCGCTGCCGCCGAAGTTCGACACCCAGTCGCTCGGCGGGAGCTCGCCCGACTCCCCCGCTCCGTCACGGAACACGTAGCGCGCCCGCTCGGGTGACCCCGGCTCTGCGGCGAGCGCCTGGCGGAACCACTCGTGCTGGTCGGAGGTGTGGTTCGGCACGACGTCGACGATGACGCGCACGTCGTGCTCGTGTGCGGCGCGGACGAACGCGTCGAGGTCGTCGAGCGTGCCGAGGCGCGGGTCGACGTCGCGGTAGTCCGCCACGTCGTACCCGCCGTCGGCGAGCGGCGAGGGGGTGAAGGGCGACAACCACACCGCGTCGACGCCGAGCGACGCCAGGTACGGCACACGGCTCGTGATGCCCGCGATGTCCCCCAGGCCGTCCGCGTCGGTGTCGGCGAAGCTCCGCGGGTACACCTGGTAGACGACGGCCTGACGCCACCAGTCCGGGTCGGTGGTGCGCGGGCTGCTGGCGGGCGTCCGGTGGCTGCTCACCCGGCCACCGTACCCAGCGGGACCCGAGTGGTGGTCCGATCGGGAATGGCGCACTCAGCGAGCACATTGGTTGTCCCTGACACCATTCCGTGACCGAACGGTCACGGACAGAAGGGATCCACCATGACGAACGTCCTCGCCCTCGTCGGCAGCCTGCGCGCCGGCTCGATCAACCGGAAGCTCGCCGAGGCTGCCGAGCAGCACGCCCCCGAGGGGATCACCCTCACGACGTTCGACGGCATCGTCGACCTGCCCTTCTACAACGAGGACATCGACGGCGACACCCCGCCGGCCGCCGCCGTCGCCTTCCGCGACGCCGTCGCCGCAGCGGACGCGGTCCTGCTCGTCACCCCCGAGTACAACGGCACGATGCCGGCCGTGCTGAAGAACGCGCTCGACTGGGGCTCGCGGCCCTTCGGCTCGTCGCCGCTGTCCGGCAAGCCGCTCGCGGTGATCGGCTCGGCGTTCGGCCAGTACGGCGGTGTGTGGGCACACGACGACGCCCGCAAGTCGGCGGGGATCGCGGGTGCGAAGGTCCTGGAGGACGTCAAGGTCGCCATCCCGCAGTCGGTGGTCCGGTTCGCGGAGACCCACCCGCGCGAGGACGCCGAGGTCGTCGAGCTCGTGCAGGGCGCGCTCCGCGCCCTGGCCGGTGCGGCGGACGAGCGCGTCGCCGCCTGATCCGCCCGGTCGCCGTCGGGCGACCGGGAGACGGTCCGGAGGCGCGGTGCCGGCTGGCACCGCGCCTCCCCTCCGTCCGGGGCAGCGCCGAGGACTCGTCCACAGCACGCGGATCCGCTAGGCAGGCGAGATACCAGACGGGTTACCCTGAACGGCATGTCGACGCAGGAGATCACGGAGGCGTCGGGGTACTGGTTCCCCGACGACGACGCCACACAGCGCGGCGTCGCCGTGCTGAACGCCCTGCGTCGCTACCGCGCCGCCGAGACCGCGATGCGGCGACGGACCCGCGACTCGATGGGCATGGGCGAGACCGACCTGCTCGCCGTCCGCTACCTGCTGCAGGCACAGCGTGCGGGTCGGATGGTCAAGCCGAAGGACCTGGCCGCCTACCTGAAGATCTCGTCGGCCTCGACGACGATCCTGATCGACCGCCTGGTGAAGTCGGACCACGTCCGCCGCGAGCCGCACCCCACCGACCGTCGCGCACTGGTGATCACCCCCACGACCGAGACCGACGACGAGGTCCGTGCCACCCTCGGGACCATGCACCGGCGGATGATGTCGATCGCCGAGGGGCTGTCCGCCTCCGACGCCCGCGTCGTCGCGACGTTCCTCGAGCGGATGCGCGACGCCGTCGACCAGGTGGACCCCGCGCTCGAGCACTGACCTCGGTGCCGTCCGCGCGTCCGACCACCCCGCGGGGGACGCCAGGGTGCACGCGCACTGGGAACGCCGAGCACGCGACCGCGTAGACCAGAAGGGTCACCGACCGCGAAAGGAGCCGATCATGCACGCATCGGACAAGCTCGCCGCCAACCTCCAGGCCGTCCTGGTGGACCTCGTCGACCTGCACCTGCAGGGCAAGCAGGCCCACTGGAACATCCTCGGACACAACTTCCGCGACCTGCACCTGCAGCTCGACGAGATCGTCGACGCCGCGCGTGAGTTCGCCGACGACACCGCGGAGCGCATGCGCGCCCTCTACGCGATCCCGGACGGCCGCTCGGCCACGGTCGCCGCGGGGACGCACCTCGACGCCTTCCCGGACGGGGAGATCGACACGCACGACGCCATCGACGCGATCACGCTCCGGCTCTACCAGGCCACCGGCACCATGCGCGACGTGCACGACGAGGTCGACGACGAGGACCCGACGACCGCGGACCTGCTCCACGGCTTCATCGAGCGCCTCGAGCAGCTCGCCTGGATGGTCTCGGCCGAGAACCGCGAGCCGCGCACGCCGCTCGCCGCCGCCACGACCCCGGCCGTCGCCGAGGCCTCCGAGCACGAGTAGGGGACGCGACGTGGACCTCGGCATCACCGGCAAGGTCGCGCTCGTCTTCGGTGGCGACTCCGGCATCGGCTGGAACACGGCTCGCATCCTCCTGGCGGAGGGTGCGACCGTGGTCGTCACCGACCTCGACCAGGGACGACTCGACACGAGCGCCGACCAGCTCGAGGCGCCGCACGGCAAGCTCTTCGCCTTCGCCGCGGACGTGACGGAGGCCGAGTCCCTCGCCGCGCTGCACGGCAAGGTGCGCGACGCCGTCGGCGAGATCGACATCCTCGTGCAGTCCTCGGGCATCACCGGTGCGCAGGGCATGTTCCACGAGATCGACGAGCAGGGCTGGCTCGACACCATCGACGTCGACCTGATGGGCCCGGTGCGGATCACGCGCGAGTTCATCGGCGACCTGCGCAAGGGCGGCTGGGGTCGCATCGTCTACCTCGTGTCCGAGGACGCCTCGCAGCCCTACGACGACGAGCTCCCCTACTGCGCCGCGAAGGCCGGTGTCCTGTCGTTCGCGAAGGGCCTGTCGCGGTCGTACGCGTCCGAGGGCCTGCTCGTGAACACCGTGAGCCCGGCCTTCATCCACACCCCGATGACCGACGCCATGATGGACAAGCGCGCGAAGGAGCAGGGGACCTCGTTCGACGAGGCGATCTCGAACTTCCTCGACGAGCAGCGTCCGTACATGGAGCTCGGCCGCCGCGGGGAGCCCGAGGAGGTCGCGAACGTCGTCGCCTTCCTCTGCTCCGACCTGGCGAGCTTCGTCAACGGGTCGAACTACCGGGTCGACTCCGGCTCGGTCGCCACCATCTAGGAGGACCATGAGCGACTTCCGCTACCTGATCGTCGGAGGCGGGATGGTCGCCGACGCTGCCGCCCGCGGGATCCGCGAGATCGACGCCGACGGCTCGATCGGCATCGTCAGCGAGGAGACCGACCGTCCGTACGCCCGTCCGGCCCTGTCGAAGAAGCTCTGGACCGACCCGGACTTCAGCTGGGACGAGAAGGTCGACCTGCACACCGAGGAGACCGGGGCGACGTTCGTGCTCGGGACCGTCGTGACGGCGATCGACCGCGAGGCGGGGACCGTCACGACGGACGACGGCCAGACCCACGGCTACGAGCGCCTGCTGCTCGCGACCGGTGGGAAACCGCGCAGCCTGCCCGGCCTGTCGCCCTCGTCGCGGGTCCTCGACTTCCGCAGCGCGGACGACTACCGCCGACTCCGCGCCCTCGCGGACGCCGGAGCGCACGTCGCCGTCGTCGGCGGCAGCTACATCGGCACCGAGATCGCCGCGGGCATCGTGCAGAACGGCGCCAGGGTGACCCTGGTGACGCCCGACGAGGTCCTCGGCGGGCACATGTTCCCGGACGACCTCGCCCGGGCCTTCCAGCAGCGCTTCGTCGACCACGGCGTCGAGCTCCGCACCGGACGACGGGTCGACCAGGGCACGGAGTCGGAGGGCGGCGTCAGCCTCACCCTCGACGACGGGTCGGTCCTCGAGGCCGACGCGGTCGTGGCCGGACTCGGCATCGAACCGCAGACGCAGCTCGCCGCCGACGCCGGTCTGACCGTGCGCGACGGCATCGTGGTGTCGTCGACGCTGGTGACGGACGACGAGTCGGTGTTCGCCGCCGGCGACGTCGCCGAGTACCCGGACCGCATCCTCGGCACGCGCCGGGTCGAGCACGTCGACAACGCGAAGCAGCAGGGCCGGCAGGCAGGCCGGAACCTCGCGGACGCGGACGAGACGTACGACCACACGCCGATGTTCTACTCGAACGTCTTCGACACGGGGTACGAGGCCGTCGGCCAGGTGTCCACCGAGCTGCAGACCGTCGAGGACTGGCAGGAGCCGCTCACCACCGGCGTCGTCTACTACCTGGACGACGACGACACGGTCCGCGGGGTCCTGCTCTGGAACGTCTCCGACAAGACGGACGAGGCCCGCGGGGTGCTCGCCGACGCCAACGGGCTCACCCGGGACATGCTGCCGGGCCGCATCACGCCGTGACCCGCGGATCCTGACGCCGGCGGCCTGGAGGCGCGGCCCGACCTGACGGGGTCGGGTCGCGCCTCCGGGCCGTCGCCGTGTTCGCGGTGCCCGGGTCAGGACCGGTCGCGCACCTCGGGTGCGACGTCGTCGACCACCTCGCGGCGGTCGTCCGGGTCCACGGGGATGCCGTCGCCGTCGGCCATCGCGACCGCGTGCGCGGACTTCGCCCGCTCCAGCTGCTCGTCGTCGCCCTTCGCCATGCCGAAGAGCTCGATGAAGCGCGACTTCACGACCAGCCAGGCATCCTTCGGACCCAGCCGGGCCAGGTCGGACGAGGTCGTGTCGTCGCGCACCCGCTGCAGCGAGCCGACGCCACGGTCGGTGATCTGCCCGTCGACGAGGGCCACCGCGAGGCGGGCCACCGCGTCCGCCTGCGCGTGCATGACCGAGTGGGCGCCGCCGACCACCTCGCGCAGGACCGCGTGCGGGAACACCCGGGCGAGGGACCGCACCCAGTCACGGGGCACCATCGCGTCGTGCTCACCGCGGACGATCAGGGTGCGCGCCCGCACCTCGGCGGCGCGGTCCTCGATCGGGAACGCGATCATCTCCGGCAGCACCTTCCGGAACCAGTGCCAGCCGCAGAGCGCGTAGGCGGTGACCCCGTGCCAGCGGACGGCCGCGGGCTCGTGCAGCGCCGACCGCAGGAAGCGGAGCGCCGAGATCGGGATGCTCCGGGCGCGGCTGTCGACGACCGGACTGATGAGCACGAGGTCGCGGATGTGCGGGTTGCGCGCGGCGACCTCGGTGACGACCTGGGTGCCCATCGAGTGCCCGACGAGCACCGGGTCCTCGAGCCGCAGCTCGCGGATGACCTGCTCGACCGCGTCGGCGTAGCGCTCGATCGACACGGCACCACGGAAGCGCGGGACCCCGGCGAAGCCCGGCAGGTCGAGGGCGTGCACCGGGCCGTTCTCGTTGAGGTGCGGCGCGAGCCGCTCGTAGTAGGTGGCGGCGATGCCCAGACCGGCGACGAGGACGAACGCACGGTCGCCCGGCTGCCCGATCGAGCTCACCCGGACGTAGGTGCCGTCGACGGCGATCCGGTCGACCTCGACCTGCACGTCGGCGTCCTCGGCACGCGCGAGCGCACCGGCGGGGTCGGGTGCGGGCGGCGGGGTCCGGTCGTCCTGGTCGTCCTGTTCGGTCACGGGGCCTCCTGGGATCGGCGACCTCCCACCGTACCCGCCGTTCAGCCGCCGAACGCGGAAGCGGGCGCGCCGTGCACCCGGGTGGGGACCGCGAACACCGCCCCGGAGTGCGGGTACTGCTCGAGCTGTTCCTCGGTGCTGTTCTCGCGCGCCGTGGCGACGAAGAGCGTCGACGCGTCCGGTCCGCCGAAGGCCACGGAGGTCACGTTCGGCGCGGGCACCTCGACGGTCTCGAGGTGTCGGCCCTCGGCGTCCCAGCGCTCCACCCGGCCGGCGCCGTAGACCGCCGTCCAGAAGCAGCCCTCGTCGTCGCGGACCAGCCCGTCGTGTGCGGCGCCGCTGACGAAGGGCTCGAGTTCGCCGAGCACGCCGTCGGGGCCGTACGAGCCGCGGTAGATCGTCGAGGTGCTCGTGTCCGTGACGTACATCACGCTGCCGTCCGCCGACCACTCGATGCCGTTGGTCACGCCGAAGCCCCCGCGGAGCACGCGCGTCGTACCGTCGGGCTCGACCGAGTACAGCGCTCCCGCCGGGTCCTGGTCGGAGAGGTCCATGCTGCCGACGAGGAACCGACCGAAGGGGTCGCACTTGCCCTCGTTGAACCGCATCTCGGTGGTCGCGTGCTGCACCCGCACCAGCTCGCGCTCGACGACGCCGCGCTCGTCGGTGAGCACGACCGTGTCGCCCAACGCCGCGACGAACCCGCCGGCGGCGCGTGGCTGGAAGCTCGCCAGGGGCGGCGGCAGTGCGACGCTCGACTCGACCGTGCCGTCCGCGCGGGCGGTGGTGAGCAGGCCCAGGGTGATGTCGGTCCAGCGGAGCCGTTCGGCGGTCGGGTCCCAGACGATGCTCTCGGCGAGGACCGCCTGCTCGTCGCAGAAGACGGTCACGGGCCCGGTCACGGCGTCGGTGTGCATGTCCTCCCGTCTACCGGGGCCGGCGTGCACGACCTGCCAGCGAGACGCGGCGGACTCGGTCGGACCGCGGGCGCCGGAGACCGCCCGAGACACCGGCGTCGGACGGAGACGCCTTCATCCCGGCGAGACGCCGTCGGATCCGGCGGCGCCTCGACGACTCGGGTGCGTCCGGTACCGACGCCGGCGTCTCACAGCGGTCCACACGGACCGATGCCGACGGCTCGCAGTGGTCCGCACCGACCGACGCGGGCTCGGGTCAGAGGCGCGCGAACCGGGCGCGGAAGAAGCTGTAGACGCCGTACGCCAGGAACCCGATGCCGACCGCGACGAGCACCACCGATCCGGCGGGCAGGTCGCGCAGCGCGTCGAACGCCCCGTCGAGCCCCGTCGCCTGGTCCGGGTCGCTCCGGACGCCGGCGACGACGATCAGCACCCCGACGACCGCGACGGCGATCCCCTTGCCGACGTACCCGACGGTCCCGAGCACGGTCACGGCACGGTCGAGGGGCTGCCGCGGCCGGACGAGCTGCTTCCAGAAGGAGCGACGGCACCCCTGCACGACCAGGGCCGCACCGATCGCGATCGCCACCGCACCGACGGCGATCAGCAGGAACACCCCGCCGGGCGTCGCGAGGGCCTGGGCCGCCGCGCTCCGGGTCGACCCGCTGGAGCTCGTGCCGGCCCCGAGCGCGAACGACCCGGCCGAGTACGAGACGACGCCGTAGACGACCGCCTTGCCGAGGTCCTTCGCCCGTGCCGCCCACCCGCGGGCGCTGTCGGACCGGCCGCCGACGACCGCCTCGAGCAGGAGCCGCAGGGCCAGCGCCGCGGTGCCGACGGCGACGACCCAGAGCAGGGCCACGCCTCCGGGGACCTCGGCGAGCTGCCGCAGCGCTCCGGACTGGTCCGTCTCGCTGCCCCCGGATGCGTTCCCGATCCCGAGGAGCACGACGAGGTACCCGATCAGCAGGTGGACCACACCGCTGCCGACGTACCCGGCCCGCGCCGTCAGCTCGAACCACCTGCTGTCGGCGACACGCTTCGCCTGTCGTCCGGTCTCGCGTGCTGCTCGTTCCGCCTGGTCGCTCATCCCTTCGAGCGTGCCCGACGCACGGACCGCTGTCCGCAGCGGAGCGCACCGCGTGTCGGGACGAAGGCCGGACGGGAGGCGCGTGGCGGACGGCCACGCGCCTCCCGTCCGATGTCAGTCACCCTTCACGTTGACGACCTGCCGCAGCGTGTGCCGGACCGTCACCAGGTCGACGGCATCCGCCATGACCTGGTCGATGGGCTTGTAGGCCGCGGGGATCTCGTCGAGGAACGCGTCCGTGTCGCGGAACTCGATCCCCGCCATCGCCTCGCGCAGCTGCTCGTGGGTGAAGGTCCGCCGGGCAGCGGACCGCGAGAACAGCCGACCGGCGCCGTGCGGCGAGGACTCGAGCGACGGCTTGTCACCGAGCCCCTCGACGACGTAGGAAGCGGTCCCCATCGATCCCGGGATGAGACCGGGCTGCCCCGCCTTCGCCTGGATGGCACCCTTCCGGGACACCCACACGCTCTTGCCCCAGTGCGTCTCACGCTGGGTGAAGTTGTGGTGGCAGTTGATCCGCTCCTGCTCGTCCACCGGCTGGCCGAGCACCTCGGACAGCTGCCGGACGACCCGGTCCATCATCTCCTCGCGGTTGAGGAGCGCGAAGTGCTGCGCCCACCGGAGCTCGGCGATGTAGCGGTCGAACTCCGGGGTGCCCTCGACGAGGTAGGCCAGGTCGGGGTCCGGCAGCTCGATCCACCAGCGCTGCATCATCCGCTTGGCGACGGCGATGTGCCGCTGGGCGAGCTTGTTGCCGACGCCGCGCGACCCGGAGTGCAGGAAGAGCCAGACCCGGTCCTGCTCGTCGAGCGAGACCTCGATGAAGTGGTTGCCCGAGCCGAGCGTGCCGAGCTGGTTCCGCCAGCCGCCGTGTGCTCCGGCCGGGTCGAACCCGGCGGCCGCGGCCATCGCCTCGAGCTCGGCGATCCGCGGCTCGGCGGTGGCGACGACCTTCCGGTTCGACGCCCCGGCGGACAGCGGGACCGCGCGCTCGATCTGCTCGCGGAGGGGCTGCAGGTCGGCGGGCAGGTCCGCGGCAGCGAACTGCGTGCGCACCGCGATCATGCCGCAGCCGATGTCGACGCCGACGGCCGCCGGCATGACGGCGCCGAGGGTCGGGATCACGGAGCCGACGGTGGCGCCGAGACCGAGGTGCGCGTCGGGCATCAGCGCGAGGTGCGGGAACACGAACGGCATCCGGGCCGTCGTGCGGGCCTGCTGCTCGGTGTTCTCCTCGAGCATCGAGGCCCAGCTGAGCAATCGGTCGTTGATCTTCTCCACGGTGTTCGTCCTTCGTCGTGACGGTCATCGACGGCCGGGCGGCCGTCGTGGTGACGGCCGGGCGGCCGTCGTGGTGACGGCCGGGTGGCCGTCGTGGTGACGGTCCGGGGCGGACGGATCCTGCGCCTCCGGCTCGGTGCAGTGCACCTGTGGAGGAACGGCGGGAGGGACGCCCCGGGCCGGGTGGGCACGGGACGTCGGGGACGGCGCGTGCCTACGCGGGTTCGCGGAGGGACGGGTTCGCGTACTGCACCGCGGGCAGCACGACGAGCGCATCGAGCTGGCGCTCGAGGCGGCTGCTGTGCTGCTGGGCGTGCATCGCGGTCCCTCCGTGGGCGCCCGGGGCGGGCGATCCTGCCCGACGGGCAGGAGGACCGACAGTAGTGCGACACGCCCGGGCCGCACAACTCACCCGGGCGTGTCGCGGTTCTCTCGGCCGTTCCTGCACGGTCGGGAGGCACACCACGACCGTCCACAGCGGGGTACGCCCGGCTGATGGTCGCCCCGCCGGGCCGGGCAGGCTGGTGGTATGACCGAACGGACCCGCGACACCCCCGACGCGAACGACAACGAGGAGCGCACCGACGGCTACGTGCCGCTCCGCTCCTACGGAGCCATCGGTGACGGCCGCACGGTCGCGCTCGTCGCACGCGACGGCCGGATCGACTGGCTGCCGATCCCCTCGATGGACTCCCCACCGGTCTTCGCGAGCATCCTCGACGCCGAGCACGGGGGGCACATCGCACTCCGTCCCACCGGCGACGCCAGCGTCGAGCGCGAGTACCTGCCGGGCACGAACGTGCTCGTCACGACGTGGACGACCGACAGCGGGTCCTGCACGGTCACGGACGCGATGGTCACCGGCGTCGCCGGTCGGCTGCCGTGGGCCGAGATCGGCCGCTGCGTACAGGGTGTCTCCGGCACCGTCGAGATGGAGTGGGCGGTCGTCCCCGGCACCCTGCTCAACACGGCGGAGCCGCGACGCATCGACACGGCCAACGGCACGGTGATCGGCATCGACGGCGTGACCATCGGCATCGTGCAGCACGGCTTCGAGCCCGTGCACGACGACGGGCCTCGGTTCTCCGGACGCTTCACCACGAACGAGGGGTCGAAGTCGATCCTGACGATCGTCGGTACCGAGAACGAGCCGATCTTCATGCCCGAGCCGGAGCGCACGCTCGACGCGGTCGACCGGACGATCGAGAACTGGTCGACCTGGTCGGAGACCTTCTCGTACGACGGCCCGTGGGCCGACGCCGTGCAGCGCAGTGCGCTCGCGCTGAAGCTGCTCATCTACTCGCCCACGGGTGCGATCGCGGCGGCGCCGACGACGAGCCTGCCCGAGGACCGCACGGGCGGCAAGAACTGGGACTACCGGTTCGCCTGGGTCCGCGACCTGTCGTACACCGTGCACGCCCTCACCCGCTTCGGGCTCCGCGAGGAGACGCACGCGGCGGTGTCCTGGGTGATGCGGACCATCGCCGAGCACGACGAGACCATGCCGATCTTCTACGACCTGAACGGCGAGAAGACCGACGGCGTCGAGGAGCGCGACGTCCCCGGGTGGAACGGCATCGGTCCGGTGACGATCGGCAACCGTGCGGGCGACCAGCTGCAGCTCGGTGTCTGGGGTGACGTCTTCGAGATCCTCCGTCAGTACGTCAAGGCGGGCAACGTGCTCGACCGCCAGACCGCGAGCGTGCTCGAGCGGCTCGCGGACGACGCCTGCCACCGATGGCCCGAGCAGGACTCCGGTATGTGGGAGCTCCAGGAGGCGCAGCACTACGTGTCGAGCAAGGTCGGGTGCTGGCAGGCGCTCGACGCTGCGGTGGAGCTCCACGACGCCGGCATGATCGACGGACCGCGCGAGAAGTGGATCGAGAACCGCGAGCTCATCGAGCAGTGGGTCGCCGAACACGGGTGGGACGAGGAGCGCGGGTACTACGTGATGTACCCGGGGTCCGACGCGATCGACACCTCGATCCTGCTGCACGCGATGTCGTCGTTCGACCGCGGCCCGCGCATGGCGTCGACCATCCGCGCGATCGAGGAACAGCTGCAGCACGGCCCCCTGGTCTACCGGTACTCCGGCATGGACCAGGAGGAGTCGCCCTTCGTCGCGTGCTCGTTCTGGCTCGCGGCCGCCATGGCGTGCACCGGTCGGGTGGACGATGCCCGTTCCCTGATGGACGACATGGTGGCGCAGGCGAACGACGTCGGCCTGTTCAGCGAGATGCTCAGCGCCGAGGACGGGGCGTTCATGGGCAACATCCCGCAGGGGCTGTCCCACCTCGCGCTCATCCAGGCGGCGCTGACGATCGAGGAGGTCGCCGCCGAGTCGTGAACCGGGCGCGGACCCGGTCGGGCGGGTCGGTGGTGCCCGCCCGACCGCGACGGTCGTACGCTGCTCAGCCCAGGGTGATCGCCACGAGACCGGCGACCCCGACCAGGTAGAGCACGACCACGACGAACGAGTCGACGCCCATGCCGATGATCCGCCGCCCCGGCCGGAACACCAGGCCGACCGCGTAGACCAGCGTCAGCAGCGCGGCGAGGGCCGTCAGGTACACGTCACTCGCGTTCGCCTGCGGCAGCACCGCCTTGCCGGACAGCACCGTGGCGACCAGGAACAGCACCGGCAGGAACGCGTTGCCGCCGAAGATGTCCGACATCGCGAGGTTGTCGTCGCCCTGCCGGACGGCCTGGATGCCGGTGGAGATCTCCGGCAGGCTCGTGGCGAGGGCCAGCACCGTGGCGCCGAAGAGCACCCCGGACAGCCCGATCTGCTCCGACGCCGCATCACCCGCACGTTCGAGGACGACACCGGCGACCAGCGTCGCGAGGGCCGACACCGTGAAGACGACCGCCGCCTTCCGGGTGCTCATCCGCGGTGGGTCCTGCTTCCGTGTCCGGTGCCCCGACGCGTGCGGTGACGCGTCGGGCGCCCGGCCGTCCTGGTGCCACGGCAACCCCTTGCCGGCGCGCTGCACGAGCAGGAGCCCGACGACCCAGATGGCTGCGATGAGCACCACGTCCGGTGTGAGTCGTGCGACCACGAGGTCGGGCGGGAGCTGACTGCCGGCCACGACCACGGCGAGCACCGCGACGACGACGACCGCCTCGAGCACGAGGGTCAGCGACGCAGCACGGTGGGTGAGCGGCCGCACCCCCTTGCCCCGTCGGCCGAAGGCGTCGAGGATCGCGATCACGACGGTCTGCAGGGCGATGCCACCGAGGATGTTGCCGGCAGCGACCTCGATGTTGCCGGACAGGCCCGCGCTGACCGTGATGGCGATCTCGGGCAGGTTCGTCGCGACGGCCAGGACGATGAGCCCGCCGAGCGCGCTCCCGAGGTGCAGTCGGTCGTCGAGGACGTCGGTGGCCTTCGAGAGCTGGATGCCTGCGACCCAGATCACCGCGGCACCGGCCACGAAGATCACGACGAGCATCCAGAGCGGCAGGGATCCCATGCCCTCACCGTGGCCCCCGGCGGCCGCGACCGCTCCGAGGTGTGCGCCGAACGGCTCGACGGCGACCGGCCAGCGTGGACGGCCGCTGAGCACACCGTCGGCGGTGCGGCGCATGATGGACGGGCGATGAACGACGTCGATGCACGGATGGACCGGCTGCGGCGAGCCGCCCGGTACCGGTACCAGCAGCTCGTGGACAGCGAGATCGAACGCGGCTCCCTCGACCCGGACGAGGTCCGCGAGGAACGACGCCTGCTCCGGCTGCAGGACGTCGAACGGCACGCTCGTGCCCGCATCGAGGAGGCCGAGCGCCGCGGGGTCTTCGAGGGGAACCCGTACCACGGCAAACCGCTGCCGGGGAACGACGGACGGCACGACCCCGACTGGTGGATCAAGGCGAAGATCGAGCGTGAGGACATCCGCGGCATCGCCCCGCCGGCGCTGGCGCTGCGGACCGAGGACGCCGAGCTCGACGACCACCTCGACGCGCTCACGACCGAGGACGACGTCCGCGCGGTCCTCGTCGACTTCAACGCCCGCGTCAAGGAGGCCCGACGGCAGCTGCTCGGCGGACCGCCGGTCGTCACGCCGATGCGCGACGTCGACGTCGAGGTGGAGCGGTGGCGCGAGCGGCGGGACGCCCGCCGCGCCGCGGACGAGCGGGCGGCCGCCGACCGTGCGGCTGCGGAGCAGGCGGCACGGCCGCGTCGGTGGTGGCGTCGGGCGTGACCTGGGCAGCACGAGGCGCGCACCGTGTCCTCGTCCGCCGTGCCGGACCGCGGCCGGTGTCGCGGCGCTGGGCCGTGCCTCCAGGCCGACCCGATCGACCGCACCCGCCTGCGCTGCCGGCCCGGACGTGCAGAAGGCGCCGCTCCCGTGGTGGGGAGCGGCGCCTTCTCGTGGTGGTGCCGGTGCGGTGGTGTGCCGCGGGGTGTTACTTGATCTGCGCGGTGATGGTCGCGGTGCCGACGAGCAGCCCGCCCTTGACGGCGTCGGTCTTGAAGGTGCTGTTGAGCAGCTTCGCGGCGTCGTCGGAGACGTGGACGGTGGTGCCGGTCAGGATGGCGTTGTCACCCTCGAGCTGCAGCGGCTTGAGCGTGCCACCGTGCAGCGAGAACAGGTAGGCGTTCGAAGCGGCGACCTCGCCGTTGACGAGGACGTCACCGTAGAGCTTGGACGAGCCCGGGTTCACGACGAAGTTCTCGAGCGTGACCGTGGTGTCGCCGGCCTTCAGGGTCAGACCCGAACCGTTGTGGTCCAGCAGGCCCTGCACGTAGGGGCGGTAGTTGCCGTCCGGGCTCCAGTAGGTGACCGAGCCAGCGGTGATCGGGAACGACACGGAGCCGTCCTCGAGCTTCGCGTCGCCGGAGACGCCCGGGGTCAGCCCGAGGGAGGTGAGGGCGTCGGTGAAGCCCTTGTCGAGTGCGACGGCGGTGTTGCCACCCTTGACCTCGGGGACCGATGCGACCGGGGCGGGGATCTTCGAGGCCTCGGACGAGGAGGAGACCGTCTGCACGTTCGGGGTCGCGGCGTTCGCCGTGCTGATGCCGAACGCGGCACCACCGAGGACGAGGGCGCCGGTGGTGGCGAGGGTGATCGAGGTCTTCATGGACTTGCGCATGAGTGGGTTCCTTCCGTTGTCGCGCTCGGCGCGATTCCCTGTGTGCGCGCCGAACACACCCCGAAGAGGGGTGGAGAACCAGCTACTTGCGGCTGGTGAGCGCTCCGGGTGTTTCCCGGCTGATGCAAGGGATTCGGGGCCCTCGCCCGATCGGATTGGACGAAGTTCCTGGGGAACTCCGGCCCCCTGCTCCGTAGCGTGGAGACATGGCCCCCGTACACATCCCGAGCACCGACCGGATCCGGGCGATCGACGCCTGGTGGCGCGCCGCGAACTACCTCACCGTCGGGCAGATCTACCTCCTCGACAACCCACTGCTCACCCGTCCCATCGACCCGGACGACGTGAAGCCGCGCCTGCTCGGGCACTGGGGCACCTCCCCCGCGCTGAACCTCGTCTACGCGCACTGCAACGCGCTCATCGCCGAGACCGACCGCGACCTCCTCTACGTGTGCGGGCCCGGGCACGGTGGCCCCGCGATGAACGCGAACGCCTGGCTCGAGGGGACCTGGGGCGAGCTGTACCCGGACATCACGCCGGACCCCGAGGGGCTCCGGAAGTTCTTCAAGCAGTTCTCGTTCCCGGGCGGCATCCCGTCCCACGCCGCCCCGGAGACGCCCGGATCCATCCACGAGGGCGGCGAGCTCGGCTACTCGCTCGCGCACGCGTACGGCGCGGCGCTCGACAACCCGGACCTCGTCGTGGCGTGCGTCGTCGGTGACGGCGAGGCCGAGACCGGTCCCCTGTCCGGCTCCTGGCAGGCGCACACCTTCCTCGACCCGGTGTCCGACGGGGCCGTGCTGCCGATCCTCAACCTCAACGGCTGGAAGATCGCGAACCCGACCGTCCTCGCGCGCATCCCCGACGAGGACCTCACCGCGTACTTCCGTGGCCTCGGGTACGAGCCGATCGTCGTCGACTCCGCACGCGTGGACCACGACCCGTTCGCGGTGCACGCGCTGTTCGACGGTGCCCTCCGCCGCGCGCTCGCGAGCATCGACGACATCCAGGCCGCCGCTCGGGCCCAGGCCGAACGGGCCGCAGCCGGACAGCCGGCAGGCGCAGCCGACCTGCGTCCGCGCTGGCCGATGATCGTGCTCCGTACCCCGAAGGGCTGGACCGGCCCGCAGGAGGTCGACGGCGAGCGCGTCGAGGGCACCTTCCGCGCCCACCAGGTCCCGCTGCCGGCCGTGCGCGAGGACGCCGGACACCGCGAGCAGCTCGAGGAGTGGATGCGGAGCTACCGCCCGGACGAGCTGTTCGACGCCGACGGCCAGCCGACCGGGATCCTCACGACCATCCGGCCGCAGGGCGACCTCCGCATGAGCGCCACGCCGCACGCCAACGGCGGGCGCATCCGCACCGCGCTCGACCGTCCGCCGCTCGAGCCGTACGCGGTCCCCGTCGGCGAGGACGCCAGCTCGACCGCGACCCTCGGGCCGTGGCTCGCTGAGCTGACCTCGCGGAACGGGTCGTCCTTCCGCCTGTTCGGTCCCGACGAGACGGTGTCGAACAAGCTCGACGCCGTGTTCGACGTGACCTCCCGGGTGTGGCGTGCCCGTCGCGCGGCCGGTGACGAGCACCTCGGCGCTCGTGGCCGGGTCATCGAGGTCCTGTCGGAGCACCTGCTCGAGGGAGTGCTCGAGGGCTACGTGCTCACCGGCCGCCACGGACTGCTCAACACCTACGAGGCGTTCGCGCACATCATCGACTCGATGGTCGGGCAGTACGCGAAGTGGCTCGAGTCGTCGACCGACATCGACTGGCGCGCGCCCGTGTCGAACCTGTCGATCCTGCTGTCGTCGCACGTGTGGCGGCAGGACCACAACGGCTTCTCGCACCAGGACCCGGGCTTCCTCGACGTCGTCGCCTCGAAGCAGCAGGACCTCGTGCGCATCAAGCTCCCGGCGGACGCGAACACCCTGCTCGCCGTGGCAGCGCACGCGTTCGAGACCACGGACCGCATCGAGGTGATCGTCGCCGGGAAGCACCCCGAGCCGGTCTTCCTGTCCCTCGAGGACGCCGTCGCGCACGCGGCTGCCGGGCTCGGCGTCTGGGACTGGGCCGGCACCGAGCAGACGGTCGGACGCGCCGACGTGCTCCTCGCGAGCGCCGGTGACGTGCCGACGGTCGAGGCCGTCGCCGCCGCGGACATCATCCGGAAGCACGCGCCCGAGGTCGGGGTCCGCTTCGTGAACGTCGTGGACCTGCTGTCCCTCGGCGACCCGCGGAAGCACGAGCACCCGGTCAGCGACGAGCGCTACGACGAGGTCTTCCTGCCCGGCACGCCGACGGTGTTCGCCTTCCACGGCTACCCGTCGCTCGTGCACCAGCTGACGTACCGCCGGAACGGCCACGACGACCTGCACGTGCACGGCTTCCTCGAGCAGGGCACCACCACGTCGCCGTTCGACATGCTCATGCTGAACGAGATGGACCGCTTCTCGCTGGCGCACGACGCACTGTCGCGGGTCGACGCCGACGCGCACGCTGACCTGCTCGCGAAGCTCACCGAGGCGCGGGACGCCGCGCGGACCTTCGCCTACTCGAAGGGCGAGGACCACCCGTCGCTGTCGGGCTGGGAGTTCCGAGGGTGGCCGCAGGACGAGCCGACCGACGGCGGGACCGGGGGCGACCCGGGCGCCGGCGAGACGGAGGGCGCGGCACCCGGCAACTGACGTCCCGCGTCTCCTGCACGCTCCTCCTGCACAGCCTGGAGGCGCTGCGAACCGTCCACAGGACCGGTCACGCCCGTCGCGTGGCCGGTCCTGTGCCGTGAGGCTCGGGGCACGGACGTCGGATGGGTGAGCGCGGTGTCACCGACGAACCCGACGACCTGGTCAAGCGACGGCTCGCCAGGGTCGAGCGCGCTGTCGAGATCCTGCTCGCGGACCCGCACTACGGCCCCCTCGTGGAGCCGGAGGGGCGGCTGGAGTTGCTCGAGGACCTCCGGCAGGAGTCGCGGGAGCGCCAGGAGCGGGCACGCGCGCGGGAGCGGCACGATCTCCACGAGGACGCCTCGCTCGCCGGGAGTCGACGTGCCAGGCTGGGCACGTGCAGGACCTCGTCATCTCCGCTCCGGACCAGCCCACGCTGCCGACCACGGCCGGCGGTCGGTTCCCCGTCCGTCGGGTGTACTGCGTCGGTCGCAACTACGCAGCCCACGCCCGGGAGATGGGCCACGACCCTGACCGCGAGCCGCCGTTCTTCTTCACGAAGCCGGCCAGCGCCCTGGTCACCGACGGCGCCGACACCCCCTACCCGCCGGGTACGGACCGTCTCGAGCACGAGGTCGAACTCGTCGTCGCGCTCGGTCGTGGCGGGTCGGACGTCGCCGTGACGGACGCCCTCGACCTGGTGTGGGGCTACGGCGTGGGCATCGACCTGACGCGTCGCGACGTGCAGGCCGAGGCCAAGCGGCTCGGTCGGCCGTGGGACCTGGCGAAGGGCTTCGACGCCTCGGCCCCGGTCGGGACGCTCGTCCCGGCCGCCGGGGTCGACCCGACCACCGGTGCGATCGGCCTCCGCGTGGACGACGCACTGCGACAGTCGGGCGACCTGGCCGACCAGGTCTGGTCGGTGGCCGAGACGATCGCCGAGCTCTCGCGGTGGGTGACCCTCGCCCCGGGTGACCTGCTGTTCACCGGGACCCCGGACGGCGTCGGGCCGCTGCAGCGCGGCCAGGTCGTCACCGGCTTCGTCGCCGAGGTCGGAACGGTGACGACCCGTATCGTCTGACCTCCGGGCGCGGTCGGACGGTGCGCGACCACGCACCGCTGGGAACGTCCGCAGGCCCGAGGCGTACACCGGTCGGTGACGCCGGGGGACCATCGGCGCCAGACCACGGGACACCGCGAGCGTGCTCGACGCCGAGCGCGCCGGGGACGGGTGCGTGTCCCGACCGAGGAGGTGCGCCGTGCAGGAACACGACCTGCTCGCGACGTCCTGGACCTGGGCGGGCGACGAGCCGATCGCCGACCGGGTCCGAGCCGTCGGGGATGCCGGGTTCTCCGGCCTGTCACTGTCGCTCGCCGACCTCCACGAGGTGCGGGCGACGACCGGGTTCACGGCACTGCGACGTGCCCTCGACCGAGCCGGGATCGTCTGGGTGCAGCTCGGCCCCCTCGACCGCTGGTGGAGCCACGGCGGACGCTCGACGGACGACGAGGCCGACCGTGGGGTCGTGCTCGAAGCGGCAGCGACCCTCGGCGCCTGGCAGGTCGTCGTCCGTGCCGACACCGGTGTCCACCCGGTCACGCCAGCGGCGATGACCGCTGACTTCGTCGACCTCGCCGCGCAGGCCGAGAAGGTCGGTGCCCGCCTGGTCCTCGAACCGGAGCCCTGGTCGAACCTGCCCACCGTCGAGCGGGCATCGCGCTTCGTCGCCGCGGCCGGCCACCCGAACGCCGGGCTGCTCCTGGACGCCATGCACACGCTGCGCGGCGGCTCCACACTCGCCTCGATCGCCCAGGGCGTCGCGCCGGAGGTGCTCGCCGCGGTGGAGCTCAGCGACGGCCTGCTGCACACCCCGTCCGGACTCACCCTCGCCGAGGAGTCCCGCAGTGCCCGACACCTGCCGGGATCGGGCGCATGGGACCTGCCCGGGCTCGTCCGCGTGCTCCGGGGCCTCGGACACGAGGAGCCCTGGGGTGTCGAGGTCCGGACGGCCGCGCACCGGGCGATGCCCCTGGCCGACGCGCTCCGGACCGCAGTGGCCGCGACCCGGGCCGTGCTCGACGCCGCGGACGCCGCGGACGAGCCCGCTGCCCCGGCGATGCCGACCACGCCTGCCCCGACCTCCGCCGTCGACTTCGACGCCGCCGCACCTCCGCTCGATCGACCGGCACCCCGGACCGACGCGGGTACAGGCGCACCCGCGTAGCGTCTTGCGCATGACGGATCACGCAGCAGACGACGACCTCCTCCGGCGCTCGCAGGAGTCCATCGACGAGGCCGAGGCGGCAGCCGCCGAGGTCGACCTGCCCGAGCAGGAGGACCTGATCGACGAGGACCTGCCCGCCGCGGACACCGCGAAGCCCGCCGACGGTCCCGCGCCGGCCGCCTGAACGGGCCCGCCGAGGACCACAGGAGACCGTCCGGGAGCCGAGCTCCCGGACGGTCTCCTCGTGTCCGCAGCGGCTCTGCAGGAAGAAATCCGACGAACGGCGTGACGAACCCCGGAGTCGACCCGTCACACCAGTGGGCCCCGGAACCGTGGGGGTTCCGGACGCCCGGGTTCTGGTGATCCCGGGCCGCGGACGCGCCGTGGTCGGCCACCCCTGATCGCCGACCGCGGTGCACCGGCGGCGGTCCGTGCGTCCCCTGATCCGGCGCACGGACCGCCTTCGCCCGCGATCGCCGAGGCCGACCGGTCAGGACTCGCGGACGACGTCCTCGGGCCCCTTGTCCGGCCGCCACCCGCGCCACGACGGCTGTCGGAGCCGACCGTCCGCCGTCCACTCGGCGAACTCGACCTCACCGACCCGACGAGGTGTGATCCAGTGGGCGTCGCGGGCATCCGGGCGAGGGACCTCGACGAACGGCGAGGTCTTCCGCTCCGTCTTCCCGAGGGCCTCCCCGATCTCGTCCAGGTCGCGGTCGCTGAACCCCGTCCCGACCCTGCCGACGTACTCGAGTCCGTCCGGGCCGGGTACGCCCAACAGCAGCGATCCGACGCCACCGGCCCGGCGCCCCCTGCCGGGTCGCCACCCACCGACGACGACCTCCTGCGTGGCGTGGTGCTTGATCTTCACCCAGGCCTCGGAGCGGCGGCCCTCGGCGTACCGCGACGACCGTTTCTTCGCGACGACGCCCTCGAGCCCCCGCTCACGCGACGCCGCCACGGCATGGTCCAGGTCACCGTCGACCGCCTGGGGCACGTCGATCACCCCACCCGGCTCGACGACGGTCAGGAGCGCCTCGCGCCGGGCGTCGTAGCCGAGCCGGGTCAGGTCGTGTCCGTCGGCCTCGAGCACGTCGAAGAGCAGCAGGCGCACGGGTGTCCGGCGCCGAGCAGCCTCGACGTCACGAGCCCCGGTCAGTCCCATGCGGTCCTGCAGCAGGCCGAACGACGGACGCCCGCGCTCGTCCAGCGCCACGACCTCGCCGTCGAAGACCCCGTCGACCCCGGCCCGCTCACCCAGCTCCTGCAGCTCCGGGTACTGCGCGGTCAGGTCGTTGTCGTTGCGGCTGCGCAGGGTGACCCGTCCGTCGCGCACGGTCGCCAGGGCACGGACGCCGTCCCACTTCATCTCGAACGCCCAGGCCGCCGGGTCGAGACGCGGCTCCCCCTGCACGGGGCTCGCGAGCATGGCCCGACGCTCGGCGGGCGACGTCCTCGCGGGCGCGGCACGTCCGATCCGCTGCCGCTCCGCAGCGCTCGGCGTCGGTGTCCGGGAGGCTCGACCCGCATCCGCCTCGCCACCCCCGTCGGCGAGACGGTCCGGTTGGTCCTTCGTGCGGTGGATGAGCCAGTTCTGCTCGTCGCCGTCCTTCCCGCGGCCCCGCCCTCGGGTGTGCAGGAGCGCCAGCCGACGGACGCCGTTCGTGCGGCCGTGCAGCGTGACGATCACCTCTTCGCCGTCGCGCCACTTCTCGAGCTCGTAGGTGCCGTCGTCCCAGATCGTGACGGTCCCCCCGCCGTACTCGGCCTGCGGGATCGTCCCCTCGAACGAGCCGTACTCGAGCGGGTGGTCCTCGGTCTGCACCGCCAGGTGGTTCTTCCCGGGGTCGGTCGGCTCGCCCTTCGGCAGCGCCCAGCTCACGAGCACACCCTCGTGCTCGAGCCGGAAGTCGTAGTGGTCCCGGGTCGCGTGGTGCTCCTGGATGACGAACGTCGGCGTGCCGTCCTTCCGCACGGTCGGTGCGCCCTCGGGCACCGGCTCCGGCGTCCGCGACGCATCGCGCTTCGCGCGGTAGGCCGCGAGGCGGTCGCGAGCCGGTTGCTCTGCCTCGTTCGCACGCTGGGTCCGGTCGCCGTCCCAGTGGCCGTGGTCGGTCCTGCCCACCGCCAGCGAGGCGGAGGCGACCGGGTGCAGGAGGTCGCCGTGGGCCTCCAGGCGGTCGAGGACCTCCTCGAACTCCAGCTGGGCGAACCCGCGCTCCTCGAGCTCCCGCCAGGTCCGCGGCGCGGCGACGGTCGGCCGGTCACGGCCGCGCAGGGAGTACGGCGCGATCGTCGTCTTGTTGCCGTTGTTCTGCGACCAGTCGACGAAGACCTTGCCCCGTCGCTCGGCGCGGCTCATCGAGGACAGCACCAGGTCGGGCAGGTCCTGCTCCAACGCCCGGGCGAGCTCGTGCGCGACGTCGGACACCTGTGCGGTCGTGGCGCGCCCGTCGAGCGCCGCGTACAGGTGGATGCCCTTCGAGCCGCTCGTCACCGGGTACGGGTCGAGCCCCATGCCGTGCAGGATCTCGCGTGCGGCGAGCGCCACCTCGACGCACTCCGGCAGCCCGACACCCTCGCCGGGGTCGAGGTCGAGCACGAGCCGGTCCGGACGTTGCTGCGCGCCGCGGGGACCGAACCGCCACTGCGGGACGTGCAGTTCGAGCGCCGCCTGCTGCGCCATCCAGACGAGCGTCGGCAGGTCGTCGACGATCGGGTACTCGGTGTCGTGCTCCTTGTGCGCGATCGTGTGGTGACGGACCCAGTCGGGCGCCGAGTCGGGCAGGTTCTTCTCGAAGAAGACCCCGCCGTCCACGCCGTTCGCCCAGCGCTTCCGCGTCACGGGGCGGTCCTTGACGTGCGGGATCATCCACGGGGCCACCCGCTCGTAGTACGCGATGACCTGGCCCTTGGTCGTCCCGGTCGTCGGGTAGAGCACCTTGTCGGTGTTCGTCAGGGCGATCCGACGGTCGCCGACCGTGACGGTGGTCTTCCGGGCGACCGGGCTCACAGCGCGACCCCGGTCGCTCCCGCCACGGTCAGGGTGCTGCCGGACGTGTACGAGGACTCCGGGCCGGCGAGGTGGACGTAGGCGCTGCCGAGCTCGACGGGCTGCGCCGGACGGCCGAAGGGGGTGTCCTGACCGTAGGCGGCGATCTCGTCACCGGGGTAGCTGATCGGCTGCAGCGGCGTCCACACCGGCCCCGGCACGACGCAGTTCGCCCGGATGCCCCTCGCCGCGAGCTGGCGGGCGAGACCGTTCGTGTAGGTGATGATGGCGGACTTCGTGGCGGCGTAGTCGATCATCCGGTCCTGCGGTTGGTACGCGGAGACCGAGCTCGTGGTGACGATCGCGCTGCCGGGCGCCATGTGCGGGACGGCCGCTCGCACCAACCAGAACATCGAGTAGAGGTTGACCTTCATGGTGCGGTCGAAGTCCTCGGTCGACTGCTCGGTCACGTCCTCGTGCACCTGCTGGTGTCCGGCGACGAGCACGAGCGCATCGAGGCCGCCGAGCTCGCTGACGGCGTCGCGCACGAGGGTGTCGCAGAACGCCTCGTCGGTCAGGTCGCCCGGCAGCAGCACGGCCCTGCGCCCGAGGTCGCCGACGACGTCGCGCACCTGTTCCAGGTCCTCGCGTTCCTCGGGCAGGGCGTTCAACGCGACGTCGGCCCCTTCCTTCGCCATCGCGATCGCGGCAGCTCGCCCGATGCCGGAGTCGGCTCCGGTCACGAGCACCCGGTACCCGGGCATCCGCCCCGTCCCGAGGTAGGTCGTCTCGCCGTGGTCGGGCGCCGGGTCCATCGCGCTGGCCAGCCCGGACCCCTGCTGGGTCTGCGGCGGGAACGGCGGCCGGGCGTACTGCGAACGCGGGTCCTGCTTGTCGAGCTGGCTCATGGGCCCATGGTGCTCGCCGTGGCGGCACGACGGTTCAGGACCGGGCTGTTCCGTGGACGGGTCGTCCTGACACAGGAGCTGTGCAGGGACCGGCGGCCGTCAGGCCGTCGTCCGCACCGGGGCGGCGAGCAGCTGCTCCGCGCCGACCCGGTCGCCGCGTCCCTGCACGAGGGTGCCGACCCCGAGTACGGCCCAGACGACCGCGACACCCCAGTCGCCCGCGGTCCCGGACGCCGCGAGGATCGCCCACAGCGCGGCCAGCCCGACGAACACGCACCCGCTGGTGCGTCGCTGCCGGGCGTCCGCCAGCCACCGTTGCACCCGCGGACGCCAGACCGCGTCCGGGACCTCGGCGGGGACGCGTCCGTCGTCCACCCACCGTCGCGTCGCGACGACGGCGGCACGACCGCCCCGTCGCGCCCAGGACCAGACCTGCAGCGCGGGGAGCACGACCGCCAGCGCGAGGCCGAGCACGACGACCGCGACCCAGGGGACCGGTCGCGGTTGCAGCGCGAAGAACACCGCCGGTGCGACCGCCCCGCCGACCGTCAGGGCGACGAGCTGCCACCACCCCGACGCGCCGATCCGATCGTCGTCCGTCGTCGCCTCGCTGGCCGTCGTCGTCTCGTGGTCCCCCGTCATGTGCGGCACGATACGCCCTCCGGTGTCGTGCGCGGCTGGCGATCCGCCCGGAACTGCGGGCCCGTCGCCGCACTCGCGGGCATCATGTGCCCATGAGGTCGATCTGGAAGGGCTCCATCGCGTTCGGGCTCGTCAACGTGCCCATCAAGGTGTACGCGGCGACCGAGACCCACGACGTCTCCCTGCACCAGGTGCACGACGAGGACAAGGGCCGCATCCGGTACAAGCGCGTGTGCGAGTTCGGCCACGAGGTCGAGTACGCCGACATCCAGCGCGCCTACGACGACGGCGACAAGACCGTCGTGCTGACGTCCGACGACTTCAAGCAGCTCCCCGAGGAGCAGTCGCACGAGATCGAGGTGCTCGAGTTCGTGCCCGTCGACCAGGTCGACCCCATGATGTTCGAGAAGTCGTACTACCTCGAGCCGGACTCCCGCTCGCCGAAGGCCTACGTGCTGCTCCGCGAGACGCTGTCGAAGACCGACCGGCTCGCGATCGTGCAGTTCACCCTGCGGCAGAAGACCCGGCTCGGCGTGCTGCGGGTGAACGAGGACGTCATCCTGCTGCAGGGGCTGCTCTGGGGCGACGAGGTCCGGGCTGCTGACTTCGCGGCCCTCGACGCGTCGGTGAAGGTCAGCGCGAACGAGCTGAAGATGTCGTCCTCGCTCGTCGAGAGCATGTCCGCCGACTTCGACCCGGACCGCTACACGGACTCCTACCAGGAGGAACTGCAGCAGCTCATCGACGCGAAGCTCGAGGCCGGCGACGACGTCGACACCGCGGAGACGTTCGGCGAGCGCTCCGAGGACGAGGAGGACGGCGACGGCGGGGACGTCATCGACCTGATGGCGGCCCTGCGGGCCTCGGTGGACAAGAAGCGGTCCGGCCCGTCGGGGTCGTCGCGGTCCTCGTCACGGTCATCGTCACGGTCCGGAGGCTCTGGGTCGCGCTCGTCGTCCGGCGCACGGTCGTCGTCCGGTTCCGCTGGTGCGGACGACGAGGGGGACGCGGAGGCGGCACCGGCCGAGAAGGCACCGGCAGGCAAGGCGCCGGCGAAGAAGACCCCCGCGAAGAAGGCCTCCGCAAAGGAGACCTCCACGAAGAAGGCCCCCGCGAAGGAGACCTCCACGAAGAAGGCCCCCGCGAAGGAGACCTCCACGAAGAAGGCCCCCGCGAAGAAGGCCCCCGCGAGGAAGCAGGCCAGCTAGCCGTCGCGTCGGGTCCGGCGGAGCGCGAGCGGGATCGAGACCCAGAGCGCAGCCGTGCCGAGGAACACGACCACCCCGCCGATGATCCCGCCGACGTCCCCGATCACGACGTCGAACACGAACAGCACGGTGCCCGAGAAGAGCAGCGCGCTCGCCGCGAGCGCCGCGATGAGCAGCGCGTTGCCGGCACGCACCAGATCGTGCTTCTGGCGCTGCCGGAACACCAGACGGTGCGCGGAGACAGCGGACAGCGCGACGACCGTGATCACCACGGCGAGCGCGACGAGCACGAGGTAGACGACCTCCTCGCTGGTGCTGAGCATCGTGAACCGCTGCTGGAACGGCAACGTCAGCAGGAACCCGGCCAGGATCTGCGTCCCGGTCTGCACGATCCGGAGCTCCTGCTGGATGTCCGACCAGTTCCGGTCCCAGCGCTCGGTCGGGGTCTCGTGCCGCCCGCGTTCGGTGTCCTGTGCTGCACCGCTGACGTCGCTCATGCGCCGAACCTACTGCGCCGGACCCACGGTGCCGTCACGAGCCGGAAACACGACTCCGCGAGACTGTCCGCATGACTCCACAAGAGCCAGGGAGCCTGCAGTCGTCATCAGTGACCGCAGGCCCGCCCGTCACCGTGTCCATCACCCGCCTGGTCGAACCCGACCGCATCCCCGACGCCACCGCGTGGGTGCAGTCCGGCGTCAACCTCGCGAACCGCTACCCGGGCTTCCTCGGCTCCGGGTGGGTCCGGTCGCACGCCACCAGTCGGGAGTGGCACATGCTCTACCGGTTCGCCGACCACGAGCAGCTCGCCACGTGGGAGAACTCCGACGACCGGCTCCGCTGGCTCGACCAGGGGCGTGACCTCGTGGTGGAGTCCCGGGTGGAGAAGCGCACCGGCATCGAGGGCTGGTTCGACGCCCCGCAGGACGCCCCCGCGTCGAGCGCCCCGCCCCGCTGGAAGCAGGCCGTGAGCATCTGGCTCGGGTTCTTCCCGGTCAACCTCGCCTTCACCTACCTGGTCGGCTGGCTCGTCCCGGCGTTCGGGCACCTGGCCGTGCTGCCCCGCGTGCTCGTCACGACGCTCGTGCTCACGCCGATCATGACGTTCTGGGTGCTGCCCGTCGTCACGGGACTGATCCGCCCGTGGCTGCTCGCTCCCCCGCGACCCGCCCGGCAGCGCTAGGCCCCGTCCGAGCCCGACCACCTGGCTGGGCCGGGTCTCATCCGAGCACGGAGAGCTGGTCGAGCCGCTCGAGGATCACGCCCTCGCGCAGCGCCCACGGGCAGATCTCGAGCGCCGGCAGGTCGAAGATGTCCAGGCAGGCCTCGGCGACGAGCGCTCCCGGGACGACCTGGTGCGCCCGGCTCGGCGAGACGCCCGGCAGCTCGGCCAGCTGGTCGAGCGACATCGTCAGGAGTGACGGCAGCCGCTCGCGGAGCACCGTACCGTCGAGGGACCGCGGCACGAGCGGTCCCGCGGCCGAGGGCGCGGCGCCGCAGATCCGGGCGATCGACCGGAAGGTCTTCGAGGTCGCCACCGCCCGGTCGGGCCGCCCGGCGCGCAGCAGCAGTCCGGCGTCGCGGGCGATCGCGACGCGGATCTCGTGGCGGATGCGGCGGACGTCGTCCTCCGAGGGCGTGCCCGCGGCGAAGTACCGGCGCGCGAGTCGGGCTGCTCCGATCGGCATCGACCACGCGACGTCGGGGGCCTCGTCGGCACCACCGGCGATCTCCAGGGAGCCACCGCCGATGTCGAACACCGCGAGGCGTCCGGCGGACCACCCGAACCAGCGTCGGACGGCCAGGAAGGTCAGCCGCGCCTCGTCCTCGCCGGACAGCACCGCGAGCTCGACGCCGGTCTCCCGCTCGACGTGCGCGAGCACCTCGTCGGAGTTCACGGCGTCGCGGACGGCCGAGGTCGCGAAGCCGAGCATGTCCTCGCAGCCGCGCTCCTCGGCGACGCGGACGGCGTCGGCGACGAAGGTCGTCAGCGCGTCGACCCCGACCGCGGTCACCGCACCCGACTCGTCGAGGTGCTCGGCGAGCCGGAGGGCCTGCTTGAACGACGACGCCGGCAGCGGCGCGGCCCCGCCGTGGGCGTCCACCACGAGCAGGTGGCCGGTGTTGGACCCGATGTCGAGGACTCCGACGCGCATGCACCAACGCTAGCGGCCGATGTCCCCCGTAGGACGCAACCCCGGCGACACCTCGCAACGGTACAGCGCTGCGAGCAGCCGCCAGGGTTGCGTTTCGCGGAACGGGACGGGACGGGCGGACGGGAGGCCCGGGCTACGGCCGCAGGAACGACTCCAGGTCCGACGTGGTCGGGTAGGAGGCCTGCGCACCCGGCTTCGTCGCGGCGTACGCGCCGACGCCGACGGCGAAGCGCGCGGCCTCGAGCAGGGAGTCCCCGGCGTCGAGTCGGAGCGCCACCGCCCCCATGAACGCGTCGCCGCAGCCCGTGGTGTCGACGGGCTCGACCAGCACGGCGTCGACGTCGACCGGCGCGGCATCCCCGTCGTGCACCGTGCAGCCCGCGCCGCCCCGGGTCACGATCGAGCGTGCGACGCCGTGGTCCCCGAGCTCGGCGGCCTCGTGCTCGTTCACGAGCAGCACGTCGGTCAGGTCGAGGAGCTCCTGCGGCACGGCGCCGAACGGCGACAGGTTCGTGAGCACCGTCGCTCCGGCGGCCCGACCGGCCCGCGCGGCGGCGAGCACGACGTCGATCGAGACCTCGAGGCAGAGACCGAGCACCCCGGCGCCGTCGAGGGCGTCGGCGGGTACGTCGTCCGGGGTCAGCGTGGCGTTCGCGCCGCCCGAGATCACGATGGTGTTCTCCCCCGCGGCGTCGACCGTGATGACGGCCGTCCCGGTGGCGACGCCCTGCCGGACCGCCACGTGCGTGGTGTCCACGCCGGCCGATGCGACGGACTCGCGCAGCAGTGTGCCGTTCCCGTCGTCGCCGACCGCACCGATCATGCGGACGGTGCCCCCGAGCCTCCCGGCTGCCACCGCCTGGTTGGCGGACTTGCCACCGGGCAGGATCGCGAGGTCGGACCCCTGCAGGGTCTCCCCGGGCTTCGGGAAACGCTCGGTGCGGACCACCAGGTCCGCGTTGAGGCTGCCCACGACGACGATGCCGCTCATGCGGTGGCTCCTGTCTCGGCCGAGGCCGGGCGCGGGATGAGGAAGGACGTGGCGAGTGCCGCGCAGGTGATCGCGGCACCGAGGAGCATGCCACCGGAGTAGCCGGCGGTGCCCGCTGACCCGCCGGTGCCGAGTGCGATCTGCAGCGCCGGGAGGACCGCGAAGCTGATGCCCGCACCGAGGTTGAACGCGCCCGCGTTGAGGCCCGGCAGGAAGCCGGGGTTCGAGTCCGGCGAGAGCACGATGCCGAGCCCGTTCAGCACGATGTTCGCGATGCCCGCGTAGGTGATGCCGATGAGCACGGTGGCGGCGACGAGCACGGGCAGCGAGTGGACGCCGACGAACGCCATGACGAGCGTCGCGACGATGCTGCCGACGAGGCCGACGCGGAGCACGGCGCGGTAGCCGAGTGTCGGTGCGAGGCGGCCGGAGAACGGTCCGACGACCCAGCCCACCAGCGCGTACGGCACGAGGAACGCGAGCGATGCGACGTCCGCCTCCATGCCGAAGCCGACCTCGTCGTTCTGGGCCAGGCTCGTGACCAGCCCGTTCACGACGGCGAAGACCCCCGTCATGGTGAGCAGCGTCGTCACGAGGAGCGCCCAGGTCCCGCGACGCCGCAGGTACCGGGTCTCGACGAGCGGCTCGCGGACCCGCGACTCGACCGCCCAGAAGACCGCGAACGCGACCAGGGCGACGACGATCCCGCCGACGACGAGCGCCCGGTCGGCCTGGGCGAGCTTGCCGGCCTCGTTGAACGCCGTGAGCAGTGCGCCGACGCTGACGACGAGCGGGAGCACGCCCCACCAGTCCATCCGGGTGCCGGCGGACGGCTTCGACTCGACGCCCCACACCGCCACCATGAGCGCGGCGAGGACCGTGACGACCGCGATCACCCAGAAGATGCCGCGGAAGCCGAAGTGGGTGGCGATCCAGCCGCCGGCCAGCGCGTCGACACCGGCGATGCCACCGTTCACGGCGGTGAGCAGGCCGAGGGCTGCGCCGTAGCGCTTGGGGTCGGCGATCTCGTTGCGCAGGATGAGCAGGCCGATCGGGACGACCGGCCCGGTGACGCCCTGGATCATGCGGCCGGCGAAGAGCATCGGCACGTTCACGGCGAGGGCGGCGACCACGCTGCCGACGAGCATCACGAGGAGCATGCCGAGCAGGACCCGCTTGCGGCCGACGATGTCGGACAGCCGGGGCAGGAACAGTGAGAACAGGGCGGCGATCGTGAAGAACAGCGTCTGCGAGAGCCCGATGGTCGCGTCGTCGGTGCGGAGTTCGTCCGCCATCGTCGCGAGCGCCGGGCTGAGCATGCTCGCGTTGAGCTGGAACGCGACGCACGCGGCGAGCAGGGCGGCGGTGAGGGCGCCGATCGACTTCTTCGTCGAGGTGGTGGTCACGGTGCTCAGGCCTCCGGGGTGACGGTGGTGTCGGCGGACTCGACGGCCCGGGCTGCGGCGCGCGGGGACCACCCGGTGTCGGGCGTCTCGCCGATCCGCTCGAGGGCGTCGACCACCAGGTCCCAGAAGCGCCCGTGGTCGAGCTCCATCGCCGCGGACGTGCGGCAGTCCTCGGGCGCGGGACCGCGGAGGTCGGCGACGGTCATGCCGAGCGTGTGGGTGCCCGTCGTCTCGATCGCGATCGGCATCCGCACCGCGCGGACGATCGTCGGGTCGATGACGTACGCGACGGCGCAGGGGTCGTGCACGGGCGGGGCGTCGAACCCCTGGGCGTCCTCGTAGGCCTTGCCGAAGAACTCGAGCAGCTCGCCGACGAACGCTGCGGGCCCGGTGCCGACGGCGGCGATGCGCGCGGCCGCCTCGGGGGTGGCGAGTGCCTGGTGGGTCAGGTCGAGCCCGACCATGACGACGTCCCACCCGGCGCGGAACACGATGTCCGCTGCCTCGGGGTCGATGACGATGTTGAACTCGGCGACCGGGCTCCAGTTGCCCACGTGCACGCCGCCGCCCATCAGGACGACCTGCTTGACGCGCTCGACGATGCGCGGTTCCTTGCGGACGGCGAGGGCGATGTTCGTCAGGCCCGCGGTCGGCACGATCGTCACGGTGCCGGGCTCGTGCGCCATCACGGTGTCGATGATGAGGTCGACCGCGTGCCGCTCGTCCAGGCCGAACGACGGCTCGGGGAGCATCGGCCCGTCCAGGCCGCTCTCGCCGTGGATCTCCGGGGCGACCTCGATCTCGCGCAGCAGCGGCCGGTCGGCGCCCGCAGCGAACGGCACGCCCGTGATGCCGGCGATGCGCGCCACGGCGAGGGCGTTGCGGGTGACCTTCGGCAGGGTCTGGTTGCCGACGACGGTGGTGACGGCGAGGAGCTCGATCGTCGGGTTGCCGTGTGCCAGCAGGATGGCGACGGCGTCGTCGTGGCCGGGGTCGCAGTCGAGGATGATCTTCTGCGTCGTTGCATCGGGCACCTTGGGCGCTCCACTTCGTCGGGGATCGGCGTCGGCGGGCCGCTCGCAGCCCGTCGTGTCCGGCAGCGCCGGACGGAGGTATGTGCTCGACGCGGTGGGGTCCGCACTGTGGAGGAACCAACTCCAGCGCGGCGCGTCAAGCGTTTGACATTCGAACACGTCAAACGCTTGACGTCAACTCCGAGCGATCCTCGTCCGACCGCGTGCCCTCGGCGGTCGGTAGGCTCGTCGGGTGCCCTCCCCCGCCACTCACGGCCGTCGCGTGACCGCGGCGATGGTGGCCGAACGCGCGGGGACGAGCATCGCGACGGTCTCCCTGGTCGTCAACGGCAAGGAGCGCGGGCGGGTGTCCCCGCCGATCGCGGAGCGGGTGCGCGACGCGGTGGAGGCCCTCGGGTACGTCGTCGACCACGCGGCGAGCACCCTCGCCCGCGGCACCGGCGACCTGGTCGTGCTCATCGCGCCCGACCTGTCGAACCCGTTCTTCGCCGAGGTGATCCGCGGCGTGCGCGACACCCTGGGCGACCGGTACCAGCTCGTGCTCTCGGTCACCGAGCGCGGCGCACAGCCCACCGCCGCCGACCTCCGGCGCTTCGAGCGGCTGCGGCCGGCGGGGATCCTGGTCGACGCCCCGGCAGCCGGCGAGTCGATGGACGCGAGCGTGCCCGTCGTGCTGCTCGACGCCCCCGACGCCGCCGAGGGCACCACCGCCGTCGACTACGACCTCGCTCCGGGCATCGACGCGCTCGTCGCCCACCTGCGGGACCGCGGACACGACCACGTGGCGTACCTCGACGGCACCGCCCGGGTCGCCACGTTCGGCATCCGCCACCGGATGTTCGACGAGGCCTGCGCCGCCGCCGGGATCACGGTCTCGGAGACCGGTGCCCGCGCGGACCTGACGGTGGACGCCGCCGCACTGGCGACCGAGCACGTGGTCGAGGCGTGGCACGAGGACGGCGTCACCGCGGTCGTGGCGGCGGCGGACACCCTGGCGTACGGCGTGCTCCGGGTGGCGGGCGCGATGGGGCTCCGGGTCCCCGAGGACCTGGCGGTCGCGGGCTTCGACGACCTGCCCTCGTCGTCGGTCACGGCGCCGGCCCTGACGAGCGTCGCCCTGCCGGGAGCCGAGCTCGGCCGCACCGCCGCCCTGCGCCTGCTCGCGACGATCGACGGCACCGCGGTGGAGCCCGTCGACCTGCCGGCCCGCCTGGTCCCCCGCGCCAGCACCGGCGCCTGACGGCGCCTCCGCACGATCCACCGGACGGGAGGCGCGGGACCGGCCGGCACCGCGCCTCCCGTCCGACACGGCGCACGTCCGGCGACGCGGCCCTGTTCCGGCGACACGGCCCCGTGCCGGCGGCGAGACGCGGTGTCGGACCGCGAGACGCCGGCGTCTGCCAGGGACGCACCGGAACACGCGAGACGCCCCCGGTTCCGGAGGCGTCTCGCACGCGCGGGGGCGTCTCAGACCGACGCCGGCGTCTCGGCGCGGGGAGCGCCAGCGGCAGGCGGAGGTGTCCCGCCCCGACGCCGGCGTCTCGGCGCACGGAACCCCTGTCACGGACGAGGCGTCTCGCACCGACGCCGGCGTCTCGGCGCGGGGAGCGCTCGCGTCAGGCGGAGGTGTCCCGCCCCGACACCGGCGTCTCGCCGCGCTCCGACGCCCGGCCGGGCGACGGGGCCGCGGCCGACCCGGCCGTCCCGGCCCGCTGCGCACGCTCGAGCTCGTCCGCCTCGGCGCCGCCGACCGCCTCGCCACGGGCGACCATGCCGGCCGTGTCCGACAGGCGGATCTGCGGCAGGAACAGTGCGAGCAGGAACGCGACCGCGATGAACGGCAGCAGGTACCAGAACACGGGCGCGAGCGAGTCGGCGTACGCGTTGACGATGCCGTCCTGCACCGCCTCGGGCAGCTTCGCGACGGTGGCCGGGTCGATGCTGCCCGCCGAGGACGCCGCGTCGGTGGCGGACCCGCCGGCCGAGGTGAAGACGTCGGTCAGCGCGCTCGTCAGCCGTGCCGTGAACAGCGCGCCGAAGACGGCGGTGCCCAGTGATGCGCCGACCTCGCGGAAGTAGTTGTTCGTCGACGTCGCGGTCCCCACCTGCTCCGCGGGCACGGCGTTCTGCGCGACGAGGACGACCACCTGCATGATGAGCCCGAGCCCCGCGCCGAACACGAACAGGTAGGCGCAGATGAGCCAGATCGGGGTGTCCGCGGCGAGCTGCGTCATGGCGAGCATGGCCAGCGCGACGAGCACCGTGCCGACGATCGGGAACGCCCGGTAGCGGCCGGTCTTGGTGATGAGGTTGCCGGACGCGATCGAGGTACCGATGAGGCCGACCATCATCGGCAGCATGAGCAGGCCGGACACCGCGGCCGAGGTGCCCGACGCCATCTGCAGGAACGTCGGGACGAACCCGATCGCGGCGAACATGCCGATGCCGAGCACGAGGCCGATGCCCGTCGCGAGCAGGAACGTGCGGTTGCGGAAGAAGGACATCGGCAGCACCGGGTCCTCGACGCGCGACTCGACGAGCACGAGCAGCGCGGCCGAGACGACGAGTCCGGCGAACCAGGCCCACGTCTCGGGGGCGTCCCAGCCGTGGTCCCTGCTGCCGCCGAACTCGGAGAAGAACACGAGGCAGGTGGTCGCGGCGGACATGAGCACGACGCCGAGCACGTCGATCCGCTTCTCGGCCTTCTTCGTCGGCAGGGTCAGCGCGAACCAGGCGACGAAGAACGCCGCGATGCCGACCGGGATGTTGATGTAGAACGCCCAGTTCCAGGTGAGGTGGTCGACGAAGAACCCGCCGAGCAGCGGGCCGCCGATCGCCGACAGGCCGAAGATCGCGCCGAGCGGGCCGAGGTACTTGCCGCGCTCCGAGGCGGGGACGATGTCGGCGATGATCGCCTGCGACAGGATCATCAGGCCACCGCCGCCCAGGCCCTGCATCGCGCGGAAGACGACGAGCTGCGTGAAGTCGCCCGCGAAGGCGCAGCCGGCGGACGCGATCGTGAACAGGGCGATCGCGACGAGGAACAGGTTGCGACGCCCGAGGACGTCGCCGAACTTGCCGTAGATCGGCATCACGATGGTCGATGCGAGCAGGTAGCCGGTGGTGAGCCAGGCCTGGTGCGCGACGCCGCCGAGTTCACCCACGATGGTGGGCATCGCCGTCGACACGATCGTCTGGTCGAGGCTCGACAGGAGCATGCCGGCGATGAGGGCGGAGAAGATGATCCAGATGCGCCGCTGCGTCAGCAGCAGCGGTCCGTCGGATCCGGGTCGGGCACGCTTCGTGCCCTGCGCGGTGGCGCTCATGCGGTGTGGTCCTGTCCGGTGGTGGTGATGGCCGCCCTGAGCTGGCGGAGGTTGTCGGTGAGCAGCGCGTCGAACGACGGCCCGGTCGACTCGTCGAAGGCGTCGTCGAAGTAGGTGCCGGCGGTGACCTTGAGCAGGCCCGCGGCCGCCTCGGCGACGAGCTGGGCCCGTCGATCGTCCGGGTCGGTCCACCCGAAGCGCTCCCGCACGGCCTGTCCGACCGCGGCGAGCTGGACGTCCGCGGCCGCCAGGAACTTCGCGACCATCAGTGGCTCGGCGTCGAACACCCGACGGACCAGTGCCTCGTCGGCGCGGTCGAGCCCGACGACGTGCATCTGCTCGATCGCGAGCGCGACGATCGACCCGAGCGGGTCGAGGTCCGTCGGCACGAGCGAGCCGTCGGCGTACGCCGCGAGCAGTTCCGACATCGCGCCCTGCTCGATGCCGAGCACGGCGTCGTCCTTCGACGCGAAGTGGTTGAAGAACGTCCGCCGTGAGACGCCGACCGTCTCGCAGAGCTGCTCGATGGTGAAGCCGTGCAGACCGTGCTCGATCGTGGCCCGGCGTGCCTCGACGACCATGCGTCGGCGCAGCGTGCGGGTGCGTTCGGTGGGGCTCACCGAGCAAGAATTGCACTCTGATGCTGAGAGTGCAACAGGAGGACGGGTTACAGCGCCTTCGCGAAGCAGAACGACCAGGGCATGGTCGCGGCGTACGGCTCGTAGACGTCGATCTGCTGCCACCCCGTCTTGCGGTACAGCGCGACGGCCTCGGGCTGCTTGTCGCCGGTCTGCAGGATCACGCGGGACACGCCCTGCTCGCGTGCGACCTGCTCGCCCTCGGTGAGCAGCGCGGTGGCGGCGCCCTTGCCGCGGGCGGCGGCGAGGACGATCAGGCGCTTCAGCTCGACCTCGTCGCCGAGGTGCCGGACGGCGATGTGCCCGAGGGCGGAACCGTCCTCGTCGATCGCGAGCAACGAGGTGATCACGGTCGCCGGGTCGACGGCCAGCACACGGTTCCGCTCGGCAGTGACGGCCGGGTCCTCGTCCGCGTGCCCGTCACCGTAGCGCTCGTGCATCTCGTCGTCCATGGTGGCGCGGAGGGCAACTCCACGAGGGTCGTCCCAGGCAACGCGCTCGATCGTGATCACGATCGTCCATCCTCGCACGCACCGGGGCGGGACTCAGGCCAGCGCGGCGATCGGCCCCTCGCCCGCCCGGAACGCGGCGAGCACGGCGGCTGCGTCGTCGTACACGGCCGCGGCTCCCGCTCCACGGAGTTCGTCGCCGCCGATCCCGCCGGTCATGACACCGACGCAGGGCAGCCCGACCTTCCCCGACGACTCGACGTCCCACATGGCGTCACCGACCATCACCGCGCGATCCGCAGCGACGCCGACCTTGTCGAGCGCGACCTGGATGATCCCGGGGTCCGGCTTCGCCTGCTCGACGTCCTCCGAGCTCGTCTCGGCCGTCACCCACGCGGACGCGTCGAGCAGCTCGCGCAGCACCGACAGCTCCGACTCGGGCGCACTCGTCGCCAGCACGACCGCGTGGCCGGCGTCGGCGACCGCCTCGAGCAGTTCCCGCGCCCCGGGCAGCAGCCGCAGCTGCGGCATGTGCTCCGAGTAGTAGGCGGTGTGGAACTGCTTCGCGGTGTCACGGACCTCGTCGGAGGCGTCGGGCAGCAGCTCCTCGAGCAGGCGCCCGGAGTCCATGCCGATCGCGCGGTGGATCCGCCACGCGTCGACGGACTCGCCGGCGGCGCGGAACGCTCGCCACCATGCGTCGACGTGCGCGTAGTTCGAGTCGGCGAGGGTGCCGTCGATGTCGAAGAGGACGGCGGTCGAGGGAGCATCAGGCATCCACCCAGCCTGCTCCCACGACCACCGGTTCGACCCAGGGTCGCGCGATCAGACCTCGATCGACGAACCGACGGGCAGGATCGACGCCGGGACGCCACCGAGGCCCTCGGTGCCGAACATCCGGACGTTCATCTCCTGACCACCCTCGCTGAGGAGCAGCTCGTGGATCTGCACCACGTGCTCCGGTGCGACCGCGCGGACGTAGTCGACACCTTCGCCGGTCTTCGCCCACGGCCCGCTCGTCGGGACGAGCAGGGTCCGGACCGGGACGTCCGGCACGAGGTAGGCGTCGCCCGGGTGGAAGACGGCGTCGTTCACCAGGTAGCCCACGTTCGCGATGGTGGGGATGTCGCGGTGGATGACCGCGTGCTCCTCCCCGAAGACCCGGGCACGGAAGGGCCCGACCTCGACCGTGTCGCCCGCGGCGACCGCGCGGACGCGGCCGTCGTGGTCGCCGAGCTGCTCGACGACCGACGCCGGACCGTGGACGACGACGTCGGCGCTGCGCTCCAGACCCGCACGGATCGCGTCGACGGCGAAGTGGTCGGCGTGCTCGTGGGTGACGAGGACGACCGTGGCCCGGGCGACGAGGTCGGCGGACTCGGGCGTGAACGAGCCCGGGTCGATGACGAGCGAGGCGCCGTCCTGCTCGAGGACGACGGTGGCGTGGTTGTACTTCGTCAGCTGCATGTCGTCAACTGTACAACACTGTTGTACAAATGGGACCGGTTGTCGGAGGGACCCTCAGCCAGCCCGGCGCGCCAGACGCTCGAGGATGTCGGGCAACCGGGCGAGGAGCGCGCGCTCGTCGTCGTCGAGCTCCGCACGCACGGCCGTCGCGAGCCAGTCCGCGCGCCCGTCCATGTCCCGCTGCAGCGCGGCGCGGCCGGCATCGGTGATGCGGATCACCGACGCCCGTCGGTCCGTCTCGGACACGGTCCGCTCGACGTACTCCTGGCTCGTCAGCTCCGCAACGGTCCGGGACTGCCCCTGGTGCTTCACGCCGCGTCGCCGGGCGAGCTCCGCGATCGTCATCGGCCCCTCGCGTCCGAGGAACCCCAGCGTCGTCGAGTGCGCCGGCGGCAGGCTGTCGCCCTCGCGCCGGGCCGCCCGCACGACGCGGCCGATCGACTGGCGCAACTCGGCGGCGAGTTCGTCGATCGGGTCCATGGGCCCCGACGCTACCGCGGAACGGACGGGAGGCCCGTGGCGGCGTCGCCACGGGCCTCCCGTCCGTCACGGGGTGACGTCAGCTGCTGCGCACGTCGTCCGCAGCACCCTTCGCGTGCTCCTGGACGTCGGACGCGGCGCCCTGCGCCTCGTCCTTGACGGTCTGCGCGGCATCCTGCGCGGTCCCCTTGAGGTCCTGCGCGTGCTCCTTCGCCACGTCGCCCAGCTGCGAACTGACGTCCTTCGCCTGGGACTTGACGTCCTCGACGAGGGGCGCCGCCTTGTCCTTGAGCTCACCGGCGAGCTGCTCCTCCTTGTCGGACGTCGGGATGAGCGACGAGGCGAGCCACCCGGCGCCGAACGCGATGAGCCCGACCGCGAGCGGGTTGCCCTTGGCCTTCTCGACACCCTTGTGCGCAACGTCCTTCGCCTGGTCGGCCGTCCCGGACGCCGACCCCGAGACGCTCGAGCCGGCGGAGTGCGCCGAGCCCATCACCGAGTCGCGGACGCCCTGGAAACGGTTCTTCACCCGGTCGGTCTGGCGGTGCGCGATCGACGACGGGTTGACCTTGTCGGCCAGGGCGTCGACGTCGGACCCGAGGGCACCGCGGGTGCGCTCGATGTCGGCACGGATCTCTTCTGGGGTGCTCATGGCTTCCTCCCGGTGTTCGGCTTCAGTGCTTCGGGGACTTCCTTGACGGTCTCGACCGTCTGCGGGGCGCCCTGGATCTCCTTGATCTCCTTGCGCCCCCGGACGGCGAGGATCGCGGCGACGATCGCGTAGACCACGGCGATCACGACGGCGGACCACGCGTTGCCGATGAGGTACCCGAGACCCCACCACGCGGCGATCGACAGGAACAACAGGGCGAACAGGGCGGTGAGCCCGGCGCCGCCGAACATGCCGCCGGCCTTGCCCGCCTTCTTGGCGGACTCGGTGAGCTCCGCCTTGGCGAGGGCGACCTCCTGGCGGAACAGCGACGACAGGTCCTTGGACACGTCGGTCAGCAGTTCACCCAGGGGCGTCGTGGCGGCGCGTTCCTCGGGCGTCGGCTCACCGAGCGGGGTCGCGCCCGGGACCGTGTGGCTCATACGCCGCTCCCCGTGCCGGTCGAGGTCTCGCCGGCCTCCTTCTCGTGCTTGACCTCGGTGGCGAGGGCCTTCGTCAGGCGTCCGGCGAGGATGCCGGCGCCCGCGGCGAGCGCGATGAACGTGCCGGGACGCTTCGCGGCGAAGGACTTCACCTCGTCGAGGAGCGAGCCGGGGTCGCGGTTCTCGAGGTACCCGGCTGCGGAGCCCGCGCGGTTCGACAGGTCGCGGACGACCTTCGCGGCGATGCCCTGCTCGTCGTCCTTGTCGGCCATGCGGCCGAGCTGCTCGCCGAGGCTGCGGAGCCCTCCGGCGGCGCGCTCCTGCTGCCCGGCCGCCTGCTCCTTGAGCGTGTCGGAGGCCTGGGAGTAGAGCTGCTTGGCGTGGTCGGTCGCCTCGGAGGCGACGTTCGACGCCTGCTCCTTCGCGGTGCCGGCCACGTCCGCGGCCTTGTCCTTCGCGTCACCGGCGACGTCCTGCGCGGCACCCTTGGCTGCGTCGGCCTTGCCGCCGTCGCTGCTGCTGCCGCCGCCGGCGCCGGCACCGGTGCTCGTGGCGGTGGCCCCGCCGACGGGCGGGACGGAGCCGGTGGAGGTGCCGGTGCCCGTGCTCGTCGTCGTGGAGTCGTGCAGCGGTGCCGACGCGCCGGCGGCGGACGGCGTCGCCGGGAGCTGCTCGTCGGCGGGCAGCGCGTCGAGCGGCTCGACGTCGTCGAAGCCGTCGGGCCGGAGGACGTCGTCGAAGTCGCGGTCGGTGTCGCGCGGCGCGGGGACGCCGGTGCCGAAGGAGGGCACCGTCACGCCCGGGTGCACCTCGTGTCCCTCGGCAGCCGCGGTGCGGTCGTGGATGGGCGTCCCGGAGTCGTTCCCGGGTGGGTTCGTGGTCATGGTCGGCCTTCCGGTTCGGTCGCGGCGGGTACGGCACCCGTCGCGCTGGCCCCGACCGTGCGCGACCGGCGCTGCGTTGCAGCACAGGAACGTCGATCTGCGCGGTCGGTCCGTCCACGGAACGCGGAGGGGCTGCCGTGGTCGACCGCGGCAGCGGGGCCGACGGTCCGCCCAGCGCGCCTCCGGCAGGATCGGCAGGGTGCCGCAGGTCTCCGTCGTCGTCCCCGTGCTCGACGATGCCGAGCACCTCGCACGCTGCCTGGACGCACTGGCCGCGCAGACGCACCCCGTGCACGAGGTCCTCGTCGTCGACAACGGCAGCACCGACGACAGCGTCGAGGTCGCCCGGGCCGCGGGCGCGACCGTGTTGCACGAACCCGTACGAGGCATCGCCTCGGCCTCGGCCCGTGGGTACGACCGCGCCTCGGGGGACGTCATCGCGCGGCTCGACGCCGACTCGGTGCCGCCGCCGGGATGGATTGCCGAGTCGGTGCGCCTGCTCGAACGGCCGGGCGTCGTGGCGGTCACCGGCCCCGGTCGACCGCGCGAGGGCGGCCGGGTCCTGCGCCGCCTGTGGGACGGGCTCTACATGGGTCCGTACTTCGTGCTGATGTGGTCGGCGCTCGGACGTCCTCCGCTGTTCGGCTCGGCGATGGCGATGCATCGTGCCACGTGGCTCGCGGCTCGTTGCCGGGCACACCGTGACGACCCGGAGGTGCACGACGACGTCGACCTCTCGATGCAGCTCGACCCCGCCTGGCGCGTCCTGGTCGATCGTGCGCTGACCGTCGAGGTGTCCGCGAGGCCGTTGTCCGGTGCGGCCTCCGTCGCGCGGCGGACCCGGCGCGCGTTCCACACCTTCCGGGTCAACGGCCGGCGGGCGAACCCGGTGCGGCGGTGGGCGCGACGGGGCCGCGTGGCGCTCCGGGCCCGCGTCCCCGCTCGCTGGACCCTCCGGCGCTGACCGGCGCACCGAGCGGCGTCGACGACTACCGTCGGCAGCACGAGGTCGGGTGGACACCTGACGACGCACCCGGGGGCGGAACGATGCGGCACACACGCACCACGACGCTGCTCGCCACGATCGGACTCGGGGTGGGCCTCGCGCTCACCCTGTCGGGGTGCACCGGCGACGGCGGTGACGGCGCCACCCCGACCGCGAGCACGTCCTCGTCGTCGACGACGTCGGGTGCGCCGACCCCGACCGACGGCGCCGCCCCGGCACGGACGCCCGGCACCGGGGCGACGCACACGTCGTCACCGCCGTCGAGCACCGCACCGGCCTCCGCGACGGGCACGGTGCCGGAGACGTGCGACGACCTCGTGACACCGGGCGCGTTCGAGTACACCGACGAGGCAGCTCTGAACGACCCCGCCGTCGTCGGTGACCTCGAGGTCCCCCGCACCGCACTGACCCCGGCACGGCAGTCGAGCGGGCAACGGTTGTACTGCGTCTGGCGTGACCCCGAGGCCGACCTCACGAACCTCACCATCCAGGTCGAGAACGTCGTCCCGTCGCGTGCCACGGAGGCGCTCCGCGGACTGTCCGACTTCGACTGCGCGTCCGTCGACGACGGGCTCCGGTGCCAGAAGGTCACGCAGAACCCGCAGTACCCCGTGACCGACGGCGACACCTACTTCACCCGCGGCGACATCGGCATCCGCATCGCCCAGTCGAACGTGCCGACGGACGGGCTCCTCGAGGACGTCGTCGGGCACGTGTTCGGCTGAGCCTCAGCCCGTCGGCCGTGACCGCACGTGGGCCCGCTCCCCCTGCGGCCCGTACAGGCAGAGCACCTCGGTGACCTCGTCCGTGGTGTTGCCGACCCAGTGCGGGGTGTGCGTGTCGAACTCGACGACCTCGCCCGGCCCGAGGTCGAAGTCGCGGTCGCCGAGCAGCAGGCGCAGACGTCCCGACAGCACGTAGAGCCACTCGTAGCCCTCGTGCGTCTTCAGGCTCCGGTCGCCGTTCGCCGGCATCGGCGGGATGAGCTGCTTGAACGACCGCACGCCCCCGGTGCGCTTCGTCAGCGGGATCACCACGCGACCGCCGTGCCGCTCGGGCTGCAGGTGGACGCGTGGGTCGCCGGTCTGCGGTGCGCCGACGAGGTCGTCGAGCGGCACCTGGTACGCCCGGGCGAGGGGCAGCAGCAGCTCGAGGGTCGGTCGACGCTGCCCCGACTCGAGCCGCGAGAGCGTCGACACCGAGATGCCGGTCTCCGCGGCGAGCGCCGCGAGCGTGACCTGTCGTCGCTCCCGCAGCGACCGCAGCCGCGGGCCGACCGCGTCGACGACCTGCGCCGTCGTCGGTGGGGTGATCCGTTCCTCCCGGCCGTGCACCATGCAGCCATGTTGCCACACCGGCAAGATTCGTTGCCGTTGTTGCCGGCCACTGTCCATGATGCGGTCATGCGTGATCACTACGACGTCATCGTCATCGGCGGCTCGGCCGCCGGCCTGTCCGCCGCACTCATCACGGGGCGGTCGCGCCGTTCCGTCCTCGTCGTCGACGCGGGTGAGCCCCGGAACGCGCCCGCCGAGGGCGCCCACAACTACCTCGGGCGCGAGGGCGTCGCACCCGCGGAACTGACCCGGATCGGCCGTGAGGAGGTCGCCGCGTACGGCGTCGAGGTCGCGGCCGGGAGGGTCGTGGCCACGTCCGCCACCGAGGGCACCGGTGTCGACCCCGTCGGCTTCTCGGTCACCCTCGACTCCGGAGCGGTCGTCACGTCGCGCCGGCTGGTCGTCGCCTCCGGCGCCGTCGACGTGCTGCCGGACGTCCCCGGCCTCGCCGAGCAGTGGGGACGCGGCGTCGTGCACTGCCCGTTCTGCCACGGGTGGGAGGTCCGCGACGCCCGCATCGGTGTCCTCGTCACCACACCGAACGGTGCGCACCACGCCCAGATGTTCCGCGCGCTGAGCGACCGGGTCACGGCGTTCGTCACGGACCCCGCACTGGTCGACGACACCGCGCTCGCCGGTCTCCGGGCCCGCGGCGTCGAGGTGGTCGAGGCGTCGATCACGCGGGTCCGCTCCTCGGACGGCGTCCTGACCGGTGTCGAGCTCGACTCCGGGGAGGTCGTCGCGCTCGACGCGCTCGCGGCGTCGAGCACGGCGGAGCCACGCGTCGGGTTCCTCGAGGGGCTCGGGCTGCACGCGGAGGACGTCGTCGTGAACGGCTTCCGGTTCGGCGGTGGGCTCACCGTCGACGCGGTCGGCCAGACGGGCGTCCGCGGGGTGTACGCCGCGGGCAACGTCACGTCACCGATGGCCACCGTCATCGCGGCGGCGGCTGCGGGGACCCAGGCCGGTGCCGCGGTGCACGGCGACCTCGTCCAGGCCGACATCGCGGCGGCGCTGGCCGCCGACGCGGAGCCCGCCGGTCACTCCACGCGGTAGCCGGCCTGCGCTGCCAGGAGCGGCGCGAGGGCGAACAGCTGGTCGGTGCCGATCGTCGCCCCGCGGAGGCCCTCGAGCCGCTCCACCCGGTCGAGGTCGGCGTCGCGCAGGTCCACGTGCTCGATGCGGGTGCCCGAGCCCTCCACGGAGCGGATCCGGGTGCCGGGGAAGGCCACGCGCAGCAGCCGGGCGTCGGCGACGTCGAGCTCGTCGACCACGCAGTCGCGGAACACGACGTCGGTGAGCGTCGAGCCGCGCAGGTTGACGAACCCGAGCTTCATGCCGACGAACTCGACCCCGTTCAGCGTCGCGTCGTACAGCTCGGCGGAGCCGACCCGGCCACCGGCGACCCGGACCTCGCGCCAGGCGCTGCTCGAGGCGCGGAACACCGGCGCGTCGAGCGTCTCGACCACCGAGTCGCGGATGCGCAGTCCGCGCAGGTCGGTGCCGTCCGCCCGGAGCGTGTCGACCACGCACTCCTCGAGCTCGAGGTCGGGCAGGCGCTCGCCCGCGAGGTCGAGCACGTCGATGCGCCTGCCGTCGATCCGGTCCCCGGTCAGGACGTCACCGGGCGCCGGTGCCCAGTCGTCGAGGTCCCGCGGGTCGATCGGGGTGATCCGTGGGGCGGCGGTACCGGTCGAGGAGCGTGCCATGCGCTCAGTCTGCCGTGGTGGACCGACGCTGCAGGACGCTGTCGAGCCGGTGGTCCTTCGCCGGGCCGCGTGCCCGCCACCGGACGGTCCAGCGCTCGGCGTCCCCGTCGAGCACGCCCGTGTAGTCGTCGGGCGCGCACGCGTGCTCGACCGTGGTGCCCCACACCCAGTCGTGGAAGACCCGGCCGTCGGCGAAGTGCACCGTCCACCGGCCGTCAGGGCCACGGCGCACGACGAGGGTCCGGGACACCGGCACCACGCGGCCGTCGAACGTCATGGTGCCGGACTCGTCCCAGCGCACCTCGTCCGGGGTCGTCAGCGTCAGGGTCGTCGACCCGGTGACGGTGCCGGTCACACCCGCGAGGCGGTCGTCGACCGTCCGGCGGAGCGTCCAGTCGCCCAGCAGGTCCGTCGGCAGCAGCGGGCTCCTCGGCAGCACCCGGCCAGGTTACGCGCGGAGCGCCTCGGCCCGGGCGTCCCGGCGCTCGTCGTCGGTGATGAGGCCGCGGCGGTGCAGGTCGTCGAGCTCGGCGAGCCGGTGCTCTCGGGAGACCGCCGGAGCGAACGCTGCGCTCTGCATCGCCCGGTACGCCAGGTCCTCCTGCAGGGTCAGGGGGTCCTGTCCACGAGCGGCCATCCGTCGGGACCGGTGCACGACGAGGACGATCACCGCGACGACGCCGAGGAGCGTGACGATGCCGCCGACGGCCACGAGGGTCCAGACCAGGTCGTACACGGGCGGGATCAGCGGGTTGTGGGTCTCCCCGCCCGGGACCCCGAAGTCGTCGATCGCCATGTCAGCTCCTCCCCCGTCGGGCACGGTCGCGCCCTGGGCTGGAGCGTAGCGCGCCCGGTGCTTCCCAGAACAGGTGCCATGGCAGGGTTTTCCGGGCGTACCTGGTGGAACCGTCCCACCAGGGACGCCCGATTCCACCAGGGACGCCCGGTCCCACCAGGCACCCCGGGCCCCGCCACGGGCCGGGCCCAGCGCCCCTCAGCCGCGCAGCGGCCCCGACGCCTCGACGTTCGCCCCGTCCGCGAACCCGCCGACGAGCTCGCGCAGCGCGTCCTCCGCCGTGTGCTGCGGCACCCACCCGAGCTCGCGCCGAGCCCGGTCGGTCCGCATGATCGGCACCCCGGCGGCAATGTCGAGCCACCCGGCGTCCGTCGGTTGGAGCCGGAGCCGCCAGGTCAGCGTGACGATCGCGCGCAGCAGCCGGAGCGGTACCCGCACCGCCCCGAGCATCCCCGCTGCCCGGACCATGCGTGGCGGGGTGAGCACCGGCGTCGCCGCGATGTTGAACGCCCCGGCCGCACGTCGGTCGATCGTCCGCCAGAACGCGTCCGCCAGGTCGTCGGCGTGCACGGCCTGGAACACGAACGGTAGCGGCAGCGGCAGCACCGCGAACCGAGCCGCCCGGACGATCGACATCGGCACGAGGTGCCCGAGGAACAGCCCCCGGAGCTCGGCCGCGACCCCGCGCTGGAACACCAGTCCAGGTCGGAGCCGCGTGACGACGACCCCGGGGTGCTGCGACGCGAACACGTCGAGAGCGGCTTCGTTCTCGGCCTTGTGGATCGAGTAGGTGGCGGTCTGGATGCCGGTGGCGGGGAACGACTCGTCCACCGGGGTCCGCTTGCCCTCGACGTCGACGCCGCGGTAAGCGCCGACCGACGAGGACACGACGACCTGCCCGACGCCGGCCCGGGCGACCGCCGCGAGCACGTTCGCCGTCCCGGTGACGTTCGTCCGGTGCTGCGCCGGGATGTCGTGCGTCGGCTGCAGTGCCCACGCCAGGTGCACCACGGCGTCGGCACCCTGGAACACCGCCGTCAGCTCGTCCACGGCGCGCGGACCACCGACGTCGACCGCGTGCCACACAGCGACGTCGTACGGCGCGACCCGGGCGTCCGGCACCCGGCGGGCGACGCCGACGACCTGCAGGCCGTCCTCGTCGCCCGCGCGGCCGTCACCGGTGAGCCGCGCAGCCGCGAGCCGTCGCAGCACCGCGGTCCCGACGTTGCCGGTCGCCCCGACCACGACGACGCGCATCAGCGCACCCGCAGCGGACGGGCGGTCATCAGGCCGCGGCCATCGACGGGTCGAGCACGACCTTGATGCAGCCGTCCTCCTTCTTCTGGAAGACCGAGTACATCTCCGGGGCGTCCTCGAGCGAGACCCGGTGCGTGGTGAGGTCGAGGGTGCCGAGCGGGTCCGAGGGGTCGGACACGAGCGGCATGAGGTCGTCGACCCAGCGGCGGACGTTGCACTGTCCCTCGCGGATCGTGATCTGCTTGTCGAAGAGGGTCATCATCGGCATCGGGTCGGCCATGCCGCCGTAGACACCGGACAGCGAGACCGTGCCGCCGCGGCGGACGAGGTCGATCGCCGCGTGCACCGCCGCCAGGCGATCGACGCCCGCGGTCTCGATGGCCTTCTGCGCGAGCTTGTCGGGCAGCAGCCCGGCCGCGCGCTGGGCGAACCCGGCGACGGGGTTGCCGTGCGCCTCCATGCCGACCGCGTCGACGACACCGTCCGGGCCGCGCCCGTCGGTGAGGTCGATCAGCTTCGACACCATGTCGTCGTCGAGGTCGAACACCTCGATGCCGTGCTTCGCACCGAGGTCGCGGCGGACCTGCTCGGGGTCGACGGCGAGGACCCGGTACCCGAGGTGCTTGCCGATGCGTGCGGCGAACTGGCCGACCGGACCGAGACCGAGCACCGCGAGCGTGCCGCCCTCGGGGACCTCGGCGTACTGCACGGCCTGCCACGCGGTCGGGATGATGTCGCTCATGAAGAGCCACTGGTCGTCGGCGCCGGTGTCCGGCACCTTGATGGGCCCGTAGTCGGCGTGCGGCACGCGGAGGTACTCGGCCTGGCCGCCGGGGACCTGGCCGTACATCTTCGTGTACCCGAAGAGCGAGGCGCCGGTGCCGTACTCCTTGACCTGGGTGGTCTCGCACTGCGACTGGAAGCCGTGCTGGCACATCCAGCAGTGCCCGCAGGAGATGTTGAACGGCACGACGACGCGGTCGCCGACCTTGAGGTTCGTGACGGCGGAGCCGACCTCCTCGACGATGCCCATGGGCTCGTGGCCGAGGACGTCGCCCTTGTCGATGTACGGGCCGAGGACCCGGTACAGGTGCAGGTCGGAGCCGCAGATCGCCGTCGAGGTGATCCGCACGATCGCGTCGGTCGGCTCCTGGATCGTCGGGTCGGGGACGGTCTCGACGGACACCTTCTCGGTGCCCTGCCAGGTGAGTGCGCGCACGTCGCGTTCCTCTCGTCGTTGCTTCGGGCCGGCCGGGAGGCACGGCTCACGTGACCTCCTCGGTACGCGCCCGCCCCGTGGTGGCCTCCCAGCCCCGTCCTCCACGCGCGCTGCGGGCGGCGGTGGGGCGGGCCTCCCGTCCGCACCGGTGGCCGGTCGGCCACCGCGACTCCTCCCGCGTGCGGATGCGCCGGCGCCCGGCCGGTCGGCAGGCTGGGGCCGATGGACCACAGCACCACCCGCCGGACGATCCTCGCCGGGGCGACCGGCACCCTGGCGGCCGCGGTCCTTGCTGCCTGCTCCGGTGGTGACCGGCCCGCGGCGCCGACGCCCTCCGCCCCCACGCACACGACGGCCACGCCGACACCCACGCCGACCCCGACCCCGACCCCGACGAGGCCGGCACTGACGCGGGTCCCCCTGCCCGGCGGCACGATCACGGGCCTGCCGGAGGGCACGCCGGGGATCGCGTGGACCGTGGACGACGGGGCATCACCCGAGGTCGTCGAGGCCTACGCCCGCTTCGCCGCCGAGACCGGGACGCGAATGACGTTCTTCGTGAACGGGGACCGACCGTCGTGGACCGAGCACGCCGACCTGCTGCGGCCGCTCGTCGACTCCGGGCAGGTGCAGCTCGGCAACCACACGTGGAGCCACCCCGCGCTGACGAAGCTCGGCGACCAGGCGATCCAGGACGAACTGATGCGCAACCACGCGTTCCTCGAGCGGACGTTCGGCGTCGACGCCCGCCCGTACTTCCGACCGCCCTTCGGGTACCACGACGCGCGGGTGGACCGTGCCGCGGCGGCCGTCGGCTACTCGACCCCGCTCCTCTGGTACGGGACGCTCGCGGACTCGGGCGACATCACGGCGGAGCAGATCGTCGGCTTCGCGGAGCAGTGGTTCCAGCCGGCACACATCGTCATCGGACACGCGAACTTCCCCGGCACGATCGGGGCACTCCCGAGGCTGCACGAGCTGCTCGAGGAGCGCGGCCTGGCGACCTGGACGCTGGACGACGTCTTCGCGCACTGAGGCCCGGCGACCCGGCGGCCCGGCCGGGTTCCGCCGGTTCCGCCGGTTCCGCAAGACGCAACGTCGGCGGCTGCTCGCAACGGTACAGCGCTGCGAGCAGTCGCCGTCGTTGCGTTTCGCGAGGGTGCGTCGTCAGCCGCGCAGGCGGTCCCGTTCGGCCGGCGGCAGGTGCTCGGTCGCGGTCGCCCGGGCCGCCGTCGACAGGAAGCGGCCGTTCCGCTCGAGGAAGGCCACGAGCGCCGACTCCGAGGCGCGCTTCCCCGTCTCGCGGAGGACCCACCCGAGCGCGGACTGCACGGTGTCGCTGCGCTCCCGGACCAGCCGACCGGCGATCGCGAGCGGCACCTCGGCGTCCCCCTGCTTGACGAAGGCGAGCGTCGCGACGACGGCGATCCGGCGGACCGTCGCCACGTCGGACTTCGCGAGCGCGAACAGCGGGCCGGTCGAGGTGCCGACGAGCGGGACGCCGACGAGCTCCTCGGCCGCGACGTCCACCAGGACCGTGTCCTCGAACCGCTCGGCCTTCGCCGCGGCGAGGTACTCGTCGGTCAGCTCGGGGTCGGGGCGCGCGCGCATCGCCTGCACCAGCAGCAGCACGGCGACCAGCCGCGCTCCCGCGTCCTCGCTCCACAGCAGCGCCGAGCGCTCCCCGGCGTCGACGTCGGCGAACCGTCGGGCGACGCGCCGGGCACCCGCGACGTCGCCCGGGGTCCTGGCGAGGGCGGCGAGGACCGACTCGGCGTCGTGGCGCTGCATCCGCCCAGCCTAGGTCCGCGCAGAGCGGGGATCAGCGGAACGACAGCAACGACAGCGGGTCCTTCAGCGTGCCGTTCACGCGGGTCTCGACGTGCACGTGCGGGCCGGTCGACTGGCCGGTGTTGCCGGACTTCCCGATCTGCTTGCCGTTCCCGACCACCTGCCCCTTGGTGACCGAGATCTCGCTGAGGTGCGCCGTCAGGACGGTGGTCAGCCCGTAGGTGACCACGACGTAGTTGCCGTAGCTGGCGTTGTCCCGCACGACCGTCGTCACCGTTCCCGGGCCGGACGAGTACACGGGGGTCCCCACCTTCACCGGTGCGTCGGTGCCCTGGTGGTAGCGCGGGACGTGCCCGGCCCCGCGGTCGTCGCCGTACCGTCCGGAGATGGTCGTGCCGGTCACGGGCCAGAGCAGCCCGGTCACCGGTCGTGACGACCAGGTGCGGGTGCCGGAGCTGCCGTAGAGCACGACGTTCTGGTCCACCTGCACGAGCAGCTGACCGGCGCCGCGGCCGAACGTCCCGGACGACCACAGTGCGCGGCCTCCGTCGGGGCTGTAGACCACGAGGTTGCCGTCCGTCTGCACCGCCGCGGTCGCTCCGGGGTTGCCGAAGGTCTGCGACGACCAGACGGGCTTGCTGCTGACGTGCTGGACGAGGTTGCCGTCCGCCTGCATGGTGAAGGTCGTGGTCGAGCCCGCGCCGGCGCGCAGGACCGTCCCCGGCAGGAGGACGTTGCCCGAGACGACCCGCGACTGTGCGACCTTGGTGCGCCAGAGCGGACCGTTCGTCGGCGTCCGCATCCGCAGCTCGCCGTCCAGCCGGACACCGAAGTCCTTCGCCGTCCCGGCAGTGCCCCACCGGGCGACGAGCCGACCGCTCCGGACGAGCGCGAGGTACCCGTCCTTCTGCACGACGGCAGCGGCTCCGGGCTGGTTCGCCGTGTTCGACGCCCAGAGCACGACGTTCCCGATGCCGTACTCGACGAGGTTGCCGTCGCCCTGCATGACGAGCCGGAACTGCCCGTTCGTGGACGTGACGGTGTCGCCCGGCTGCAGCGTGGTGCCGGCCTTGACCGTCCCCTTGTAGGTGGTCGCGGCCTGCGCCGGCGACGCGGTGGCGACGAGTCCCGCGGCCGCGATGACGACGGCGGTGACGGCCGCGGCGAACTTCGCCCGTGCCCTGATCATGTGGTGGAACCCCTGCTCGTGGTGCCGCGGGCGTCGGATGCCGGCGCGGTGCGTGTCTCGGAACGGCGGGCCCCTGAAACCCACCGAGGGTCGATGTTCGCAGGAGGCCCTCGGTCGGGACAGCCCCCGGACCGGGGGCATGACACCGGGCGGGAATCGTGCAGACGAGCGCCGGCGATCGACGGAACTGTTACACGCCGGAAACACACTGTGTACAAACGAGCGCTGTCAGTCGTGATTGTATGCAATCACCGCACTCCTGAGCGTGACCCCACAAGAGTCACCACGCACACCAGCAGCTCCAGGAACACGATGTCCCAGACCCCCGCTCGACGCCGCCGGACACTCCTCGCCGTGCCCGCAGTCGCCCTGGCCGCCTCGCTCGCGCTCACCGCGTGCGTGCCGGTCCAACGCTCGAAGGCCGGTGGCGCCACCGCCGGTACCGTCACCACCGTCGCGATCGGCGACCAGCAGGTCCGCGAGGGCGGTGACCTCGTCATGGCGCTCTCCGCCGAACCGGACCGGCTCGACCCGACCACCTCGTCGTCGCTGTACACCCGGTACGTCATGGAGACGATGTGCCAGAAGCTCTTCGACATCGACGCCGAGGGTGCGATCGTCCCGATGCTCGCGACCGAGCTGCCGACGGTGTCGGACGGCGGGAAGACCGTCACGTTCCCGGTGCACACCGGCTACCGCTTCGCCGACGGCACCCCGTTCGACGCGGACGCCGTCGTGACGACGCTCGAGCGGAACCTGACGAAGGACGACTCGAGCCGGAAGAGCGAGATGGGTCCGGTCTCGGGCATCGACGCGGTGGACGACCACACCGTCCGCATCCGCTACTCGACCCCGTTCGCCCCGATCACCGCGGCGCTCGGCGACCGTGCGGGCATGGTCATGTCGCCGACGGCACTGGAGCAGGAGGGCGACGGGTTCGGGGACGCCCCGGTCTGCATCGGCCCCTACAAGTTCGTCGAGCGCGTGCCGCAGACCTCGATCACCGTCGAGCGCGACCCGATGTACCACGACCCGGCGAGCGCCCACTTCGACCGGATCACCTACCGGATCATCACCGACGCCAGCATCCGCGCACAGAACCTGAAGTCCGGGGACGTCCAGGTCGCCGACACGATCTCCACGCAGGACGTCGACGACCTGATGGAGCGGAAGGACCTGGAGGTCCTCCGCACCGGCTCCCTCGGCTACCAGGGCATCACGATCAACCTCGCCAACCAGGACGGCGTCGGCACCGACCCGGAGCCGCTCGACACCCCGCTCGCCACCGAGCGGAAGGTCCGGCAGGCCCTGTCCATGTCGATCAACCGCGGCGAGCTCGTGCAGAGCGTGTTCCGCGGGTGGGCGGACGTCGCGTGCTCCCCGATCCCGGACACGAGCGCCTTCGCGACCGACGCGAGCACGGCGTGCCCCGAGTACGACCCCGACCGCGCGAAGGAGCTCCTCGAGGAAGCGGGGGTCGAGCAGCCGTTCCCGATCGAGATGGAGGTGACGAACACCCCCGACACCGTCCGGTTCGCCCAGGCGCTCCAGGCCCAGGCCCGCGCCGGGGGCTTCGCGATCACGATCACCCCGGTCGAGTACACGACGCTGCTCGACGACCAGACCCGCGGCGACTTCCAGGCGCTGCAGCTGGGCTGGTCGGGCCGTGTCGACCCGCACGGCAACATCGGCTCGTTCCTCGGCACCGGCGGCGGCAACAACTACCCGGGCTACAGCGACCCCGAGGTCGACGACCTCATCGCCCGGGCGGCGCAGGCCACCGACCAGCAGGAACGCGCCGACCTGTACGGCCAGCTGGTCACGAAGGTGCAGCAGGACGACCCGATCATCTACCTCTACCGGACCCGCAGCATCACCGGCGTCAGCTCCGACGTCGCCGGGGTGTCCACCTACGCCGACGGCGTGGTCCGGCTCAGTCAGGCGGCGTTCGTGGAAGGCAGCGACAAGTGACCCGGTACGTCCTGACACGGCTCTGGCAGGCGGCGCTCACGCTCGTCCTCGCCTCGATCGTGGTCTTCTTCGGGGTCCGGCAGCTGCCGGGCGACCCGGCCCTGGCCCTGGCCGGCGAGGAGGCGAGCCCCGAGCGGCTCGCCGCCGTCCGCGCCGACCTCGGCCTCGACGACTCCCTGCTCGTGCAGTACTGGCGCTTCGTCGTCAACGCACTGCAGGGCGACCTCGGACAGTCCACCCGCACCGGCACCCCGGTCACGGACCTGCTCGGCTCGACGCTCCCCGTCACGCTGTGGCTCGCGCTCTACGCGATCGTGGTCGCGGTCGTCGTGGGGGTCGCCCTCGGCACCCTCGCCGAGCGCTACCGCGGCCGGTGGCCCGAGTGGATGGCGAACGCCGCCGCGCTCGTCGGCCTGAGCGTGCCGAACTTCTGGCTCGGCATCCTCGCGATCGTCTGGCTCGCGGCGGGCCTCGGCTGGTTCCCCGCCTCGGGCTACGTCCCGGTGACGCGGGACCCGCTCGGCGCGCTGCACCACCTGACGCTCCCGGCGCTCATCCTCGGCACGTCGCTCGCGGCCGTCATCATGCGCCAGACCCGCGCGTCGATGATCGAGACGATGAAGACCGACTTCGTCCGGACCGCCCGCGCGAAGGGGCTCAGCCGCCCGCGGGTGCTCTTCCGCTACGGCCTGCGCAACTCGATGATCGTCGTCGTCACGATCGTCGGCCTGCAGCTCGGTGGCCTCATCTCGGGCGCGGTCGTCACGGAGCGCATCTTCGCCCTGCCCGGGTTCGGCAAGCTCACGCTCGACGCCGTGTTCACCCGCGACTACCCGGTCATCCAGGCCGTCGTGCTCGTGATCACCCTGGGCTACGTCCTCATCAACTTCGCCGTGGACGTCCTGTACTCCGTCATCAACCCGAAGATCCGCGTCGGAGGCACCGCATGACCACCATCACCGCTCCCTTCGACCTGGGCTCGAGCCGCGGTCGCATCTGGAAGCAGGTCCGGACGAACCGGCTCGGCATGACGGGCGGCATCATGCTCGCCGTCGTCGTGCTCGCCGGGATCACCGCACCGCTCGTCGCACCGCACGACCCGACCGCGACGCACTTCGACCTGCCGTTCCAGGTGCCCTTCACCGTGGGCTTCGGGTTCGGCACCGACGACCTCGGCCGAGACATCCTGTCCCGCACGCTGTACGGGATCCAGGTCTCGCTCGTCGTCGGCGTGCTGTCGGTGCTGCTCGCCGTCGTGGTCGGCACCCCGCTCGGTCTGCTCGCCGGGTACTGGCGCTGGCTCGACGCGATCATCTCCCGCCTGACCGACGTCGCCCTCGCGTTCCCGTTCCTCATCATCGCGGTCGGGCTCGCGGCGATCAGCGGGCCGAGCCTGTCGAACGCCGTGATCGCGATCGGCATCTCGCACGTGCCGGCGATGATCCGCATCGTCCGCGGTGAGACCCTGCGGATCACGAGCGCCGACTTCGTGACGAGCGCGAGGACGCTGGACGCCGGCGGCGCGCGCATCATCGCGCAGCACGTCCTGCCGAACTGCGTCTCGGCGATCATCGTGCAGGCCACCGTGATCATGCCGGTCGCGGTGATCGGCGAGGCACTGCTGTCCTTCCTCGGGCTCGGCATCCAGCCGCCCACGCCGAGCCTCGGCATCATGCTCTCGGACGCGCAGCAGTACCTCGGCCAGGCGCCGTGGGCCGCCGTCGTGCCGGGGGTCGCGATCGCCGTCATCTGCCTCGGCTTCAACCTGTTCGGGGACGCCCTGCGCGACGCCCTCGACCCCACCGCCTCGGACCGGAAGTAGCACCAGCACCATGAGCACCAACCCCGCCTTCACCACCCCGCCGACGGAGACCACCCGTCCGGACCTGCAGGGCACCTTCGGGATGGCCGCGTCGACGCACTGGATCGCGACCGCGACGGCGCAGTCGGTCCTCGAGCGCGGCGGCAACGCCTTCGACGCCGCCGTCGCCGGCGCCTTCGTCCTGCACGTCGTCGAACCGCACCTGAACGGACCCGGTGGCGACGTGACCGCGATCTTCGCGACGGCGTCCGACAGGGCACCGACCGTCCTCGTGGGCCAGGGACCGGCCCCGGCCGGCGCGACGCCGGAGCACTTCCGGTCCGAGGGCCTGGACCTGGTCCCGGGGGCGGGCGCGCTGGCGGCCGCCGTCCCCGGTGCCGTCGACGCGTGGCTGCTGCTCCTCGCCGAGCACGGCACGTGGGAGCTCGCCGACGTCCTCGCCCCCGCGATCGGGTACGCCCGTGACGGCCACCCGGTCGCGCCCCGCGTGGTCGCAACCATCGCGACCGTGCAGGACCTGTTCCGCGACCACTGGCCGTCCTCCGCCGAGCGGTGGCTGCCGGGAGGCTCGGTGCCGGCCGCCGGGTCGATGGTGCGCAACGAGACCTGGGCCTCGGTCCTGGAACGGCTCGTGCAGGCAGGGTCCGGCACCGTGGAGGGCGAGGGCGCGCGCGTCGCGCGCATCGAGGCCGCCCGCACCGAGTGGGCCGAGGGCTTCGTCGCGCAGGCAGTCGACGCCTTCGTCCGCGCCCCGCACCGCCACGCGTCCGGCACCGACCACGCCGGGGTGGTCCGCGCGAGCGACCTCGCGGCGTTCCGCGCGTCGACCGAGCCCGCGACGACCGCGGAGTTCCGGGGCCACACGATCGCGAAGACCGGGCCGTGGGGCCAGGGTCCGGCGCTCCTGCAGACCCTCCGCCTGCTCGACCCACTGGACGACGAGCGGCTCGACCCGTCGACCGTCCTCGGCGCGCACACGATCGCCGAGGCGCAGAAGCTCGCGCTCGCCGACCGCGAGGCGTACTACGGCGACGGCGACGTCCCGATGGCCGAGCTGCTCTCCGACGCGTACTCCGACGCGCGTCGCGCCCTGATCGGTGACCGTGCGTCGCACGAGCTGCGACCGGGGTCGGTCTCGGTGCCCGCGGGTGCGATGCCCCCGCTGCGTGAGACGTACACACCGCGCGGCGAGTCGATCGCCGGTGTCGGCGAGCCCACCGTCCCCGGCGCCCGCGGCAACGCGGTGGCCGCACCGGCCGAGGATGCCCCCGTGCACGAGGACCGCGGTGAGCCGATCGTGATGGAGACGGGCGAGACCCGCGGCGACACGTGCCACATCGACGTCGTCGACCGCTGGGGCAACATCGTCAGCGCGACGCCCTCCGGCGGGTGGCTGCAGTCGTCGCCGACGATCCCGGAGCTCGGGTTCTGCCTCGGCACCCGCATGCAGATGACCTGGCTCGAGGAGGGCACGGCGTCCACGCTCACCCCGGGCGCCCGACCCCGCACGACGCTCACCCCGACGCTCGTGCTCCGGGACGGCGAGCCGGTGGTCGCGATGGGCAGCCCGGGCGGCGACCAGCAGGACCAGTGGCAGCTGCTCTTCCTGCTCCGCACGATCGTCGGCGGGTGGTCCCCGCAGCAGGCGATCGACGCACCCGCACTGCACACGACGTCGTTCCCGGGGTCGTTCTGGCCCCGCACCTGGACCCCGGGCGGCCTCGTCGTCGAGGACCGCCTCGGTGACGACGTCATCGCCGGGCTCGAGGAGCTCGGCCACGTCGTCACCCGCGCCGGCGACTGGTCGCTCGGCCGTCTGTCGTGCGTGACGCGCGACCCCGACACCGGCGTCATGGGCGCCGCCGCCAACCCGCGAGGAGCACAGGGCTATGCCGCAGGACGCTGAGGACCGGACCATGCACGACGGCGACACGACCACCGGGGCCGCACCGCGCCTCCAGACCGACCAGACCGACCGGACCGACACCCTGCTGTCCGTCCGCGACCTGCGGGTCGCCTTCGGTGACCGCGAGGTCCTGCACGGCGTCGACCTCGACGTCCGCCGCGGCGAGCGCGTCGCGATCGTCGGCCAGTCCGGCTCGGGCAAGTCGACGCTCATCGCGGCCCTGCTCCGGCTCCTGCCGGGGGCCGGGCACATCACCGGTGGTGGGATCCGCCTCGGCGACGACGACATCGCCCACGCCGACGAGGCGCTCATGCGACGCGTCCGTGGCGCACGGATCGGGCTCGTGCCGCAGGACCCGTCGACGAACCTCAACCCGTCGATGCGGGTCGGCGCGCAGATCGCCGACGCGCTGCGGGCCGGCGGGCTGCGGGGACGCGCGGCGATCCGGCAGCGGGTGGTGGCGCTGATGACCGAGGCCGGGATCCCCGAGGCGTCGCGGCGGGCGGACCAGTTCCCGCACGAGTTCTCCGGCGGGATGCGGCAGCGCATCCTCATCGCCGTCGCACTCGCCCGCCAGCCCGAGCTGCTCATCGCCGACGAGCCGACCAGCGCGCTCGACGTGACCGTGCAGCGGCAGATCCTCGACCACCTGCAGACCCTCGTCGACCAGCACGGCACGACGCTGCTGTTCGTGACGCACGACCTCGGGGTCGCGGCGGACCGGACCGACCGCGTCGTCGTGATGCTCGACGGCGAGATCGTCGAGCAGGGTGCGCCCGAGGCGATCCTCCGCGACCCGCAGCACGAGTACACGAAGCGGCTCATCGCGGCGGCGCCCGCGCTGTCCGGGGTCGCGCCGGAGCCCGTGGCCGCGGGCGAGCCGATCCTCGTCGTGTCCGACCTGGTGAAGGAGTACCGGCTCCGCGGTCGTGGTGCCGGAACGCTGAAGGCTGCCGACGGGGTGTCGTTCGCGGTGCGTCGCGGCACGACCACCGCGGTCGTCGGTGAGTCCGGCTCGGGCAAGACGACGGTCGCGCGGATCGTGCTCGGACTCGAGACGCCGACGTCGGGCACCGCCCTGGTCGACGGGAAGTCCATCGGGACCGCCCGTGGCGCCGAGCGGCGGGAGATCCGACGCCGCGTGCAACCGGTGTTCCAGGACCCGTACGGGTCGCTCGACCCGACCTCGACGATCGAGCGGATCATCGACGAGCCCCTGCGCGTCTTCGGCATCGGTGACCGGGCGTCGCGCACCGAGCGGGTCGCGACGCTCCTCGACCAGGTGGCGCTCCCCCGCGAGGTCGCGCAGCTCCGGCCGAACGAGCTGTCCGGCGGGCAGCGGCAGCGCGTCGCGATCGCCCGGGCGCTGGCGCTCGAACCCGAGCTGATCATCCTCGACGAGGCGGTCTCGGCGCTCGACGTCCTGGTGCAGGAGCAGATCCTGGCGCTGCTCGAGGAGCTCCAGGACCGGCTCGGGCTGAGCTACCTCTTCATCACGCACGACCTCGGGGTGGTCCGGCGGATCGCCGACGACGTCGTGGTGATGCGCCGGGGTGAGGTCGTCGAGCGGGGCAGCGTCGCAGCGGTGTTCGACGACCCGCAGGAGCAGTACACGAAGGACCTGCTCGACGCCATCCCGGGCAGGGCCCTCGCCGAGGCGGCTGCGTGACGGCGTCCCGGGTGAGCGACCGGCGCGGTGTGGCACGATCGGCACCGTGCTGAACGGGACGAGCGTCATCGACGCCATCCGCCACGACATCGTGACCGGCGCCCTGCAACCGGGCACCCGGGTGACCGAGGCGTTCCTCGCGGAGCGGCACGGGGTCTCCCGGGTGCCGGTCCGCGAGGCACTCCGCGGGCTCGAGGGCGAGGGCTTCGTGGTGTCGCGCCCGAACGTGGGCTCGCGCATCGCCGACATCCCGTTCGACGAGGCCGACGACCTGTTCGCGGTCCGCGAGTCGCTCGAGACCGCCACCGCCCGCCGCGCCGCGACCCGGGCGCGCACGCTCTTCGACGCGGAGGCCCCGCCCGAGGACTGGTGGCGCGTGCGCCGCGAACTCGGGGCCGTCCTCGACGAGGGTGACGCGGCCGTCGAGCGGGACGAGCTCGACCTGCTCGTCGACCTGAACGAGCGCTTCCACCTGCTGGTCGCCGAGCTCTCCGGCAGCACGACGCTCGCGACCCTGCTCCGGCAGCTCTCGCGGAAGATCGAGTGGCTCTACGCGCTCGACACCTCGTCGCGCGGCAAGCGGCTGTGGCCCGACCACCGGCGCATCCTGGCCGCGATCGACGCGGGGGACGTCGAGCAGGCCGCCGAGCGGATGGCCTGGCACGTCCGCGAGAGCCGCATCGGGTACGCGGCGCGCTCCTCCCCGGAGCAGGCCGACGCCCTGCGGACCGCGGGCCCCGCGGTCTGACCGGTCGGGCCGGCCCGGCCGGCGCGGCCCGCGCGGCCGAGGCTCGCGCATGCGGACAC